>JAGAWH010000096.1 GCA_017941505.1 Faecalicoccus sp.
ATCCGGATTGGTTGATCACCGGGCTGGTTGGACAGGGATCTTTAGGGAGTGTATACAGAATCATGCCGAAGGATACGGCTGCACCTGGCAGTCAGCAGCCCTGTGCCATTAAAGTGATATCAGTTCCTCAAAATGAACATATCTACAGCAGGATGGTGTCGGAGTTAGGAGGACCGAATAATGTCAGGGAATATCTGAAAGGAATCCTGGCTGCTATCGATAAAGAATTGACGCGGTTTGAGTCCACACAGTCCCTGGGGAAGAATACGGTATCCTATCTGGACCATAAAGTAGTCCCTCATGATCATGACTTTGGCTATGATGTCCTGATCAGGATGGAGTATCTCAATCCATTTTCAAAATTCATCCTGCAGAATCGACCGGATGAGGAAATGATTATCCGCATGGGCATTGATCTTTGTGAGAGCTTACAGGCTGCTGAAAGAATGAAGATTGTCCATCGGAATATTAAACCGGAGAATGTATTCATGTCATCAGACCGGGCTTTCATGCTTGGTGATCACTGTATGTCTTCCATAGCCGATGCTATGACATTCTCACCGATGTCAGCCGGCAGCACCTACACAGTTCCGGAAGTATACCGCAAAGAACTCTATGACAACAGGGCCGACATCTATTCCCTTGGCCTTCTCATGTATCGGCTTCTTAACGAAAACCGGGATCCTTACATGGATTCCAAAGGGAATCTTATCACCTTTGAAGCCCGGAACGAAGCCTTGAATAAAAGATTATCTGCAGAGTACCTTCCTGATCCGCTACATGGATCTCCTGAACTGAAGGGAATCATCAAAAAGGCCTGTGCCGGAGCTCCTGCAGCCGCTTTACAAATGCCGGCGAAATGAAAGCGGCCTTGATCCAATTGGCCCGGTCTATGGAAAAGAAAAAAGAAGCGGAGGCTGCAGCCCAGGATTTCCAGACACAGCCGGGAGATAACTCTAACAATTCTGATATTACAGGCGATAAAGTGGGGAATATGGGTCCTACTGTATGTTACAAAAAACAAGGCCCGATCCGTTACCTCCTTCCGGTTCTGATTACCTTCGCATCCATGTATCTTCGTATTTTCGATTATGTATTCCACTATCAATATGATTCGGAATGGAACCAGTGGACAACATATTATGATAACCAGATGTTCGTTCGCATAGGATGGTATGTCGTATTTGCCGCTTTGTTTCTTATTTGGACAGTGGTATCACCCATTGAACGTATCGAACCGGAGAAGGATATAATCTCCGGTAAGAAAAAGTGGTTTATCTTGATAGTATTGGAGTATACACTGTTTGTTTTCATCCATCTTTTCAATCTAGAATTCTTTCTTTATCGGAATAGAATTATGTTTTTGTTTTGCCTTATGATTGAGATAGGAATTGTAGCATTATTATTCTGGCAGAGATAGTTTATCCTCTGCCTTAGCAGTAAATATCGTAAGGGACATTTAAAAAATGGAATTCCTGATGGCTTGATTATGTATGACTATATTTTGATTGCTATTGGTTTTTCCTCTCTTATTATAATGCTAATGATTAATAGTAGGAGTAAATTCTATTAGGGTTTTTTTGGCTTTAATGGGAATTAGTCCGGCTTGGGGTGCTCCAATTATCTATTTGCTTTTAATGGTATATTGGATTTTCGGAACTTCTGATAAAAAACAGAGGCGGCAGAGGATTATTACTTTAGCTATATTTATAATGGCAGGAATATCAAGCTTTATTGTTACGATGATTGATTTAACTTCTAATTTAGGATACGTTTTTGTAAATATGTGTTATTTCTTTGCAGAAGTATCTGTTCTGGCCATGTGGATCTTCGAGATTGCCAGAGACAAGCATATAGCGGTGAAATAGATTAGACAGATTGGCACATTAACACATCCTTGGTTGCTTCTACAAAGTGTTAAGAATTAATGGTGACAAAAACATGCTTTTATGGTG
>JAGAWH010000097.1 GCA_017941505.1 Faecalicoccus sp.
ATCTTACAGGCTTACAATTTTTCATATAAATATATCCTCCAGATTTACAGCTGTGTAGCTGTTCAACTGGAGGATATCTGATTTTTTATCAATTTATAAGGTTCTTTTTTTTTATTGTCCTTGACATGGGGTCCACATCAATTGGAGAAACTCATTTTTTCAAATAATACTATTATTTGCCAATAAACACAATTAAAATGCTGTTGTGTTTGGTGTTACGAGAATAGAGGAACTGAGTGCTTTGGCAAACAACCGTTGCTCACGCGTTATGAATATCACTGGATGTATCATCTATTTACAGGAGGGGAGAACATGATTTGCGGAATTATTGGTTTTGGACATGTTGGGCAAGCAATGTATAAACGCTTTCCTGATGCCGTGCTTTATGATGAGCCAAAAGGAATAGGGTCTAGGGAAGCAATCAATCAATGTGACGTAGGTTTTATCTGTGTTCCAACACCATCCATGGATGAAGGGGCTTGCGACACTAGAATAGTGGAGTCTGTGTTGGAGTGGGTTCGTTGCAGAGTTGTGATCATTCGATCGACAGTTCCTGTGGGTTTTACCAAAAGAATGGCTAGAAAGCATAACATAAATCTTGTTTTTCAACCGGAATACTATGGGGAAACAGTAGCACACCCATTTTCCAATTTAGAAAATCAATCTTGGATATCTCTTGGTGGTGAAAAGGAAGCAATACAGCTTGCGACATGCTTTTATCAGGAACGAGTGAATTCGAATGTTAGATTTTATTTTGCCGATTCTGATACGGTAGAATTGGCAAAATATATGGAAAATGCTTTCTTGGCTACAAAAGTTACGTTTTGCAATGAAATGTATGACTTAGCTAAAAAGCTAGGCGTTGATTATAATGAGGCTCGTGAGATTTGGTTGGCTGATCCACGAATAGGACGGAGCCACACCTTTGTTTATCCCAATCAGAGAGGATTTGGTGGAAGTTGTTTACCAAAAGACACCTCTGCGCTAGTTTACATCGGAGAGCGTTCTGGTGCAGATATGCAGCTCATAAAAAGTGTTTTGGAGAAAAATGATTTTGTTAAAAAGAATGGAAGATAATTTGAGAATAGAGTAATGGGTAATCAAACATTTGTGAGGTTTATCTAAGCTATGTTGGCTTTTTAACTTAAATTGTTAATCGATGCGTCTGCAATTTGCCTACTTAACTTGTAATTGAAGAAAGTAGGACGCCTCTGAAAAGGTTGAACTAGAAGTTACTGTTTAGACCTTGACAAGATAGGTACTTCAAAAACAGCGGGTAATCTGATGTTTTTATTTTGAGAATATCTCTAATAGTGTGTAGAGCATTACTTTACAGTAAGTCGATTTGCCAAAATAAATGCGAAATATTTTTAGCGTTATCATCTATCAGCTAATTATATTGGTGCTTTAAAATTTGATGAGGTCAGCTAAAAATCAAATTTAAAGTGCATGAGGTTTTTGTCACCTCAAGATAATGTACAGAGTCAGGATACTATCAGTTAAAAAGTTTGTGTTAAAAGCTTCAGTGATTACTGGAGCTTTTATTGTGTAACAGGACAATATTAAAGGATAATATCTAGATGTTGTTCATACTATGAAGATTAATTAAAAATATTAGTTAATATGGTAAAATAAAAACGTTTCATCTCATTTAAAACTGTTCAGATTCTCTATATAAGAGTACAATAGATTCACAGAAAGGTAGGTTTGAACCAATATGAGAAAATATATTATGAAAGCTTTTCTAGCTCTGAGTATGGCTTTAGGTTGTGTTATTTTTCCAATCCATGCCAATGCTGCTGAAAATGTTATGTTATCGGGAAGAGTTTCCAGTACAGATTTAAGTGATGTGATGAACATGAAAGTTGTCGATGAAACCGGAAAAAGCGTCAAGCTGATTGATTTAGTCTCTAAAAACAAGTTGACTATGTTGAACTTCTGGGGAACCTTTTGCGGTCCTTGTACAAAGGAAATGCCGGTATTGGAAAAGTTCAGCAAAAAATATGCAGATAAAGGATTTGGTGTGATTGGCCTGTGCGTTGATGTGGTAGATTCAAAAGGGAAATTTGATGAAGAAGAACATGAAACAGCACAAGATATTGTTGCGACTACAGGTGTGACTTATCCAATCGTATATCCAATGCCAAAGATGAAAGAGACATTAAATCTTGTTACTTTCCCAACTACTTACTTCGTAGATGCCAAAGGAAAAGTATTACAGGATGTAACGTATGGGGCAAGAGATGAAGCTACCTGGGAAAAAGAAATCAAAGCCAATTTAGAAAAAGTGAAGTAAGATTGATTTCATTTTTTGAATTAGGAAATAGATAAAAAGGTGTTAAAATGAAGAATTTTTTAAAATAATTGCTGGCTTTCAGCTTAGTTATTATCACCGGATGCAGTTCTTCCGTTCAGGCGGTAGAACGTGTTTCAGACAGTAACGGAGAAGAAAACATCGGAAACTTTACGGCTATTGAAAAAAATGGTGTGATTGATGCACATCAGTTTGGAATGAAGATTACCATTCCGAAAGAACTTCGTTCGGATAACTATAAATGGGCTTTGAACTACGTAACGATGGTTGAGCAGGGACAGGCTGTCTTGATGGTTGTTGATAATGATGGCAATGATCTTCAGGAGTATATCATGAATATTATTGCCTTTAGAGGAGAAGTCGATCCGGAGGATATTGTTAGTGATGATGACGATGTCCCATCGGATATAGTTATGGATTTAGGCGACAACGGTACTTTCTACTATTACGGTATCTTAATCGGTGAAGTATATGATATTATGCCTGAATATATCGAAGAGAATTACATGGATGCTATGGATGACAAGTAGAAACAGGAATACATTGATTTGATGAAGAAATCCGATCAGATTGTAGACAATATCGAGTTAACAGATCTTGAACTGCCCGATCAAATGCAGGCAGATGACGTTGATTCTGAAGGCTTGATGGATTTGGTTGTCAAAGACTTCGATGGTGAAGAAGTTCGTCTTGGAGATTTGATTGCCGAAAATGAAGTAACAATGATTAATTTCTGGGGTACATTCTGCCCGGCCTGCATATCGGAAATGCCGGCTTTAGATAGGCTGTATAAGAAATACCAGGATGAAGGATTTGGCATTGTCGGAGTTTGTGTTGACATTGTAAATGATGAAAATAAAGTGCTTGAGGATAATTTAGAAAAAGGCAAATATATCATTGAAGATACAGGTGTGACATATCCATGTGTATATGCTCCATATGAAATTAATGATGTCTATGATTTCTCTGCATATCCGACCACACTCTTTATCGATTCCGAAGGTAATGTATTGAGAGACCCGGTTCTAGGTTCAGATTCCGAATCCGGATGGACTAAAACTATTGAAAAAGTTCTGAAAAATAAATAGTCTTTATGTTTTACAGTCTTTTTATGGGGCTGTATTTTTGTTTAGGAGTACTTTATTTTACTCTTTACTTTTATAATCGAATCATGTATACTAATAAAGCACATGGCGGTTGTGGTGAAGTGGTTAACACAGCGGATTGTGGCTCCGTGATGCGCGCGTTCGAATCGCGTCAGCCGCCCTGAAGATCGAGGAACTGAGTATCCTCGATTTTTTTATTCAATGGAAACTATTTAGGTTTTCAAATATTTGAGTTTTTATTCGGTATTCGATACACTGTATGTACGAAAGGAAGTGACTGTGTTGAAGAAATTATTAATATTATTTTTATGTTTCATATTAACAGCCTGTGCTGCCAATACATCAAACGGACAAACAAGTCCCGGAAAGGAAGAATCGAATCAAACCGAATCTACCAGCGGATGCCCGGAGGAAGAACCGGGATGCATTGCGGCTGATGATACTTCCGGAGAACATCAATTTAATGAGATCTCATTTGATGATGCGATTGTGTTTTTTACAGAGAAAAAATCCGGTGTTCTTTACTTTGCCTTTACGGCATGCCCATGGTGCCAGGATGCGCTGCCTGTCTTAACCAGAGCGATAGAAGAAACAGGAGTGAATGTAAACTATATTAAGACCCGTGATGATACAGAAGATCATAACCGCCTGTATACCGATGAACAGAAGGAACTGATTCAGCCTTATATTGAAAAATATATGTCAGAAAATGATGAAGGAATCATGACTTTATATGTGCCGCTTGTATTGATTGTAAAGGATGGGGTTGTGATTGACGGACATGTAGGAACCTTTGATGAACACGATGCGACAGAACGTGATTTAACGACAGACGAAGAATTGGAATTGGAAAAGATTTATACAGAAATGTTGGAGAAGGCAAAATAATGGAAATTATTAAAATTAATGATAATTCATGGCGCATTGAAGATGGCGGAGTTCGCTTCTTTGTATTGGAAGGAAAAGAGAAAGCTGCCATCATTGATACCGGAATGAATTTGGAAAATGTCAAGGAAATTGTGGAATCGATTACCTCGTTACCTTATATTTTGATCAATACACATGCCGACAGAGACCATGTACATGGAAATAAGGAATTTGATTCTTTCTATATGCATCCTGCCGAATATGTCAATTATTCGGATGCGGTGAAATACAAAGACAGATTGAACCCAATCTGGGAAAATGATTGTATTGATTTAGGAGAAAGAATTCTCAAAGTAATTGAGATACCGGGACATACACCGGGCAGTATCGGATTATTTGAAGAAAAGACCGGTATTTTGATTAGCGGAGATCCGATTCAGGAACATGGCAATATCTTTATGTTTGGACCGTATCGAAATATGGTCGCATATATCGCCTCGGCAAAAAGATTGAAACAATATGATATCAAAGAGATATGGCCATCTCATGCGGATTTTCCTATTTCAAAGGAATCGATTGACCATATTCTAGAGGATGCCGAAGATATTCTGAATAAAAAAATTGAAGGTGTATCTATGGAATTTCATGGTAGAGAAATTCATAAATACACCGGTAAATACAATTCCTATTTAGGTGACTGAAAGAAGATCTAGTATCTTCTTTTTATTATGTCATCCGGTTTGGAATGACCAATCAAAAACGGAGAATTAGGATCATGGTCGGCACGATTGATTTGTATCTTTTTTTCATCGAAGTTTGCATAACAGTATTTACACAGATGGCTGCAGCTGTTGTACACCCCAACATCAACCATTTCTACACATCCGCAATTTCGTGCTTTCCAGAGCTTAAAATTGGTTTTGCCGGTCAATTCAAAAGCTGTTTTACGGGAAACACAGACTTCCTTCGACCATCCGTATTGCGTAAAGTCATGTTCTTCATAACATGCCTGCACAAACATATGGTGTTCTTTTGCGATTTTGGCAAATGCCTGTCCGATGGTTTGGTAGTTTTCATCTGTCGGTTTTCTTAAGTGCAGTTCACTGGCATGGTTTTGTACATTTTTATATAAATCGACAAAAGAAACAATAACTCTTTCAATATATCCCTCCAGTAAAGAACAAATTCTTTCAAAAGCGCGGATATGATAATCGACGGTGTATTTTTCATTAAGAAGTATCGGATCAAAACGGAGTACTGTATTTTCTTTTCCAATCCTTTCTGAGATGATCTTGATTGCCTCGATAATCTGTTTTTTATCCGGAACACCCGGCTCAATATCTTTGTGGTAAGGTGTACATGTTATTTGAAATTGGATTGGTTTATCAATTTGATTCAGGTAGGGAAGAATCGGTATTGGATTTTTTGAACAGAAAACAATCGCATCGACATTTTCCATTTCAATCCGTGATACGGATTTTTCATAAAAGGGATTTCGGACTAAAAAATAACCCTCTTCAAAGCGTTTCATCAGCCATGGGGTATAAAAGGCAACTATGTCGGTTCTTCCGGAAATATTTAAAATCATATCAATAGTATATAAAAAAAAGATCAATGTTTCCATTGATCCGTTTTATGAATTAGTCCTGAACTTTCTTTTCAATATCTTCGATTTGAGATTCAAGCTTTTTGATGAATTCTTCTTTATCAGCAATCTGGTTTTCAATGCTGTCCATTTCAGATTGAGAAATCAAACCATTAGAGCGGTCGCTCAACTGGCGAATTTGACGTTTCTGAGTTTCAATCTGTTCTTTTTTACGGTCAGCAGCATCTTTCATTCTGTCTTTCCAGTCTTCATGACGCTTGTCAGTCCAGTCTTTTAAACCATTGAAGTAGCTATCCATAACAGCACGGAAGTCAGCCCAAATCTGATCTTCTTTGTCTTTACCGCAAGATCCGACAGCTTTCCAATCCTGAGATAAGGTTTTCATAGCTTCTGTATTCTCTTTGGAATAGTTCTGTGTTTCTTCAATAGCTTTAGCCTTTTCGATAATATCTAATTTAGCTTGATAGTTTTCATTTTGAATCGCATGAAGATTTTCATAGAATTCATTACGGCGTGTATAGAATGCCTGGCGGGCACCGTTAAACTGCTGCCATAAATCATCTTCGAATTCTCTTCCTGCACTTCCTGCAAGCTTCCATTGAGTCATTAAATCTTTGAAGCGTGTTGCGGTCTTCTGCCACTGTTCAGAATCTTCTAAAGATTTAGCTTCTTCAATTAAAGCTTCCTTGGTTTCTTTTGCCTTTTCAAAGCCGGCTTTCATGTCTTCCCAATGTTCCTGCTTACGCTGATAGAATGTCTGACGAGCTTCGTTGAAAGCTGCCCAAAGCTTATCATCGATATCTTTTCCGGCTTTTCCTGCCTGTTTCCATTCTGTCATTAAATCAGTTAATTCTTTTGTAGCTTTCTGCCATTGAGTAGATTTTGCGATTTCTTCTGCTTTCGCAATAATATCTTCTTTGGCTTTAATGATTTGAGCATTCAATTCATCCTGCTTACCGTAAATCACATCCATTAAAGCATCAAATTTATTACGGAGATCTTCATCTTCCATAGATTCCCAATGGTGAATTTTTCTCCATTGACGCTGCAAATTATTTGCCTCGCGCATCGCACCACGAATATCTTCGGATTGAGAAAGCTCTTCCGCTTTTGAAATGAGATCTTTTTTCTTTTGAATGTCGGCTTCCATATCATCGACTGTTTCAAATTCATCTCTGTAATCGTTGTCCATAATGTACCTCTCCTAAACTCTCAATTAAAAATTTTCTGCCGTTACTATTCTATCATAAAATGGTCTATTTTTTTCGTTAATATTCTAAAAATTATATTATTTTTTCATTTTTTCTGTGTATTTTCACAACTTGTTGAAACAATTTACAGAAAATTAGTTACAATTTTGCGAATTTTGAACATTTATTAAGTGCTCTAAAACATAATTTGTGTTTAAATTCGGTCTATTCTGTATTTTTTTATGTCCGCATGATAAAATTTATACAAAGTTATATAAGGAGATACAAGACATGAATTATGCAAAACGTTTATTCCGCTTATTGATAAGCGGAACCTTAGTTTTATCCTTAGCTGCTTGTTCTTCCGGTGGAAATACCGATACAGATGATAATAATACGGAAGACAAGACAGAAGAGAAAAAAGAGGATAAGAAAAAAACAGAATCCGAGAAATTTGATGAATTTTTGGAAGCTGAATTTGTCGAGGCGATGGAATCCGATTACACCACCTACCATCAATTTGTAGAAAATCCGGAGGATTACGGAATTGATGTCAGCAAGATTGAAGTAAACCTTGGACCGAGAATTTCACAGGAATCGATTGATGAAGACCGTAAAGAATCCATTGAGAACGGCAAACAAATCGATGATTTTGACCGTGAAAAGTTAACTGATAGCCAGAAGTTGATTTATGACACATATAAGTGGCAGGCAGAAATCGATGAGCAGCTGGCAGATGAGAAATTTGATTACTACAACAATTTCTTTGAATCCATGGGTGGCATTCATTACAATCTTCCGGTTATGTTTGCGGACTGGGTATTACGTAATGAGCAGGATGTTAAAGACATGATTACCTGCATCAAAGATGTTCAACCGTATGTACAGGATGTTTTAACGTATACAAAAGAACAGGAAAAGCGCGGTTTAATGAGCATTGATTTTGAATCTGTCATTGACTATTGCCAGGGTATCGTAGATAAAGGCGCAAAGAGTGCGGTTTTGACAGCTATGATCGATTCGATGAAGGCATTAAAGCTTGAAAACGAAGCGGATTATGAAAAACAGATTACCGAAGCTTTCACTGAATCCTTTATCCCAGCTTATCAGGATATCATTGATACGATGAAAGATTTACAGGCTAAAGGAACAAATAACGAAAACGGTCTGGCTCAATTTGAATATGGTAAAGAATATTATGCGTTAATTCTACACGGTAAGACCGGAAATAACTGGACTCCGGAAGAAGTGAAGGCATATTGCGAAGGGAAGATTAAGGAATATACGGACAAAACATCAGAAATGTTAAGTGAAGAAAATATGAAAAAACATCCTGAAATCGCTCTTGAGCTCTTAGCTGTTATGTCCGGTTTACCTATTACGACAGATTTCAAATCTTATGAAGAAATCCTTGAATACTCAAAAACCAAAATGTATGACCATGTTCCGCAAATCGGAGATATTGAATATGACATTTTCGATGTAAATGAAGAAATTGCGTCGGATTCAGGTATTGCAGCTTACTTTGAAATTCCGGCACTGGATGCCACTACTCCAAAGCAGATGCGTGTAAATCCAAAGGGAGCTGATACGACTTCTTTAGAAACATATAAGACAGTATGTCATGAAGGTTTACCGGGTCATATGTATCAATATGCATATATGTATGAAAACAGCGATTCGAACTGGTTGAAGGCAATTGCCGGTAACTTAGGTTACACAGAAGGCTGGGCTGTGTATGCAGAATATATGGCTTATGATTATGTTGAAACCGCTATGTCAAAGGAAATCGTTGATTTCATGAGATATTTTGATGTTCAAAGCTACATGGCTATTATTGCAGCAGATATCGGAATCCATTACGAAGGCTGGACAATTAAAGAATTTACCCAGTATATGAATGATGCTGGTTTCAGCATGACTGAAGAAGGTGCGTTAGGACAATTTAAACAGCTTCAGGCAAACCCTGCTGCATTTGAACCATATTATGTTGGATATCTGCAGATTTTGGATCTAAAAGAAAAAACACAGAAAGCTTTAGGCGATAACTTCAATGAAATCGAATTCAACCGTGTAATTCTTGACTGTGGAAATATGCCGTTCCCGGTAGTTGAAGCACAGGTAGATGCTTATATCGAAGCAAATGCACCAAAAGAAGAAGCTAAGGAAGACACAAAGGAAGAATCTAAAGAAGAATCCAAAGAAGAAACTGAAGAAACGAAGGATGAATCCAAAACAGAAACCAAGGAAGATTCTAAGGAAGAAACAAAAGAAGACACTAAAAAAGAAGATAAATAATACTCTCAATGTCTTATAGAGCGGATAAAACCGCTCTTTTTGTATATTTTTGTAGATAAAGGATCAGGATAGAAATTCGACATAAATAGTGTAGATATTCTATTATATATTTTAAGTAAAGAAAGCACATAAAAGTGTTCAAATCAGGAGGAGTTATGGATACGTCATGGAAAAGAATGTTTCCTTCCCGAATTTTGGAAAGAGGACGAAATATTTTTGAATCTGATATGGTGGATGATATTCGAAAAACAGGCACAGGGTATCGTGCAACCGTATACGGCACAAGAGATTACCTTGTTACAATTGATATGGATGACGATGATGTTGTAGATATGGAATGCACCTGCCCTTATGCAGCTGATGGAACATATTGTAAACATGAAGCAGCCTTATTATTTGAAATCACATATGCCGATGATTTCGATGATTTGTTTGAGAATGATGAGGATGAGCCAAATGAAACTATTGAAGATATAATAGATCATATGTCTGAAGAGCAGGTTCGTGAAGAACTAAAACGAATTGTTGATCAAAATTCAGATGTCTATCGTTACATTAAGAACCGGTATCGAACGAAAAGTGCAGATGCATCTTATCCTGACAAAGTGTACCGTCAATTGGATTTTCTTGCGGAAAATTATGGTGGCTTTGTGGATTGGCGAAGCGGCTTTGATTACGTGAGAGACTTTAAAAGATGTCTTGATGATATGATCTCACCTATGATCGAAAGAAAAGAGTATATGATTGCCTTTGAATCCCTTATCAGCGCATTTTATGTTTTAAATAAAGTGGAGATGGATGGATCATCCGGTGAACATACGGATATCGCAGATTATATCAGGGATTATTGGGATCAACTGATTCAACTTGCGGATGAAAAAGAAATTGAGAAGATGCATGACTGGTTTGTTCAAGCGGAACCGAAAGTTTCCTCCTGGATATGCGGTGACTGTATTACAGATATACTGGATAATTCCTTTGAGGGAAGAAAATATCTTCTTGCTCGAATCGGAATGGTGAAGGAACAATTAAAGCAGCAGGAAAGTTCATCCTTATATGTAAAGGAATTATTGTGGAAATATCAATCTTTATTGAAGCGCAGCGAGATGGATCTAACAGAATATGAAAATTGGCTGAACAGTCATTCTGATTTTGCGGCGGTAAAAGAGATACGGTTAGACCAGGCTCTTGCCAAAGATGATTATAATAAGGCAATTGCCGTTCTGGAAGATCTTGTAGAAAGCGGACCGATTCACTGGAAAATAACTTCTTATGAAAATAAGCTTATTGAGCTATATCGAAAGACCGGAAATAATGATCGTTTAAAACAGATCTTAATAAAACGGATATTGGGTTCGCAATATTCTGATTTAGATACAATCCGGGAATTAAGATCTCTGTGTGAAGAAAGTGAATGGGCAGATCTACGGGAACAGATTATATTAAAATATCCTAATTTTCGACCGGATATCTATTATGAAGATAAGATGTACAATCAGCTTTTGAAATCTTTATTAACAGCGGATGATGATAAGCTGCATCGCTATAAAGATATATTGAAGGACAGATTTCCTGCAGAATTACTTCAAATATATGTGACACGAATGGAGTCCATATCTTCATCAAGGGGTTGTCCTTCCATGTATAACAGGTTGGAAACTTATTTAAATAATGCGTATGATATCAATCACGATGAGAAGATATTGTTGAAATTGATCAATCAATGGATGTTGGCGTATCCAACCCGCAAGGCAATGTTGAAAATGTTAGATAAAGTAAAATGGGAAATATCTGCGACAAAAAAAGTGTAAGTCCGATTGGATTACACTTTTTTTTCTATTCATCTTCCATAGCCCAGCTAATGTCATCCAACTGAGCATGGCGTGCTTCCGGCCAGCTGTATTGATTCATATAGTCGCCTAGATATTGATACTTAGATTCTTTTTTCTTATCTAACCATTCATAAAGGTCGCATTCGATTTTGTCTTTTGCGATTGCCATGGAACCACGCTGTTTTAAGATGATTCCGTTGAGCTTTAAGCGGTTAAATGTATTTTGGAGATCCTGGCGTAAGTTGCTGAGATATGAGGCTTTCTTTTCAGGGTCACCATCATCCTCCCATAAATCCGCAATGATTTCACCATTGGTGGTCTGGGCTCCCTGGTTATTGATCAAAATCGCAACAATTTCTTTTGTACGAGAGTATTTAAAGTTAACAGGCTGCCCATCGACAAATAATTCAAAGTTACCAAATGTCTGTGCAAATAAGCGCTTATGATTTTTTTGGATTGCAGGATAGCGAAGGTCATCTAATTCTTTTTGGATATCTTTTTTTTCGGCAGGAGCCAAGAGGTAACCGCTGGCATGCATCGAAATGGCTTCATATCCCTGTTGGGCTGTATCTGAGATAAAAACTAAATTGATCATCGGATACAAATCTTTTAAATAGCGGCCTAGGTCAATGCCGTTTAATTCCGACATTTCCACGGAAATAAATGCGGTATCAACTTCTGTTTTACGGGCAGAAGCCAAGGCTGATAATGAGCTGTCAAAAGTAAGAATTTCATCATCCGGTTTGGTTTGAGAAAGAATTTTACTGATTTTCTTTAATGTAGTGGTATTTTCATGTACGGCAAAAATTGTCATTTAAAATCACCACCGAACATTACAGGATGGACTTCCTGATTTTCTCTTTCTTCTCTTGTTAAGCTGAGTGGGTCAAGTTCACCGACAAGTAGCATATCCCCTCCGGAAACTAATGCTTCATGAAGCGGACCGGCTCTTAAATCAGAGATTACTAAAGCTGCGAAGCGGTCGTAGTTATCCTCGTCAATAATAGGGAAGTGATGCTGCATACGATACCAGTGTTTAGGATCAAAGCCCATACTTCCGGTATACAGGCGGTCTGCGGTAGCCTCGACTTCATCCGGCCCTGCCGGTTGTCCCGGAGCCATATCCAGTGTGTCACAGAAAAGCATGGCATAGGCACGAAGTATTTGATTACGAACGGTGTCTCTTTTTCCGTTTCTTTCGATTTCTGTATCCATAATTTGATAGTAATAATCCTGAGCCTGGTCAGATTCTTCGAAATTAATAATGGCATCATAGAATGCTCGGTCTACCAGTTTTTTTCTCATAAAGTACCTCCGGGGTTTTTCCCTTTGGTTTTATTTTACCGATTCAAGATAAGTCATTCAAGAGCTTATACAGTTCATCTGTCCATTTGAAATCGTGTTATAATATCTTATAAAGTTAAACAACATGACCGGTATATAAAATCCGCCCAACTAACTGGGGCGGAATGTTGTTTAGCTTAATTGAACTAACACACTCTCTATGGATAAAAGTAA
>JAGAWH010000098.1 GCA_017941505.1 Faecalicoccus sp.
TTGCATTTCGTTTTTTTGTAAACCATAGAGCCGGTTTATTATAAATTTAAAAATATATAAAAATAAATAATAAACACTTTAATCTAATTATGTGAAAATATGTGTACAAGACTTGAAAACGCTTTTAGTCTTGAGTATAATTTTAGGTAGTTGATAAATGGAGGAAACATAATGAAATACGTTGTTATGGTTAGCCATGGCGAGTTTGCCCCTGGCTTGCATTCTGCTGTCAAAATGATGACAGGCGATCGTGCTGATGTTTTAAGCACAAGCTTAAAAGACGGAATGAGCGCAGATCAGTTTGCAGAAAATTTTAAAGAATTAGTAAAAGACATTAAAGAAGACGATCAGATTATTCTATTAGCTGATATTCTTAGCGGATCTCCTTTCACTAACGCACTGAACGTGTTAAGCGAAAAAGGACAGTTAGGTAACACGCTGGTTATCGCCGGTATGAATATGCCATTGGCCATCACAGCTGTCTTGATGAAAGATAACTTTGATGATCTGAATGTTTTGAAAGAAACATTATTAAGTGAAGGACGTAACGGATTAGTTGAATTTGAAGTAGCTTCAGACGAAGACGAAGACGACGATTTATAATAATAAAAGGCTTTAACGCAAGAGCGTAAGCATACATCTATTAGAGGAGGAAAAAATAATATGATTACTTTTATGCGTGTTGATGACCGTATCATCCACGGACAGATCGTTACCAGATGGTCTAAAGAATTCCCTTGCGACGGAATCGTTGCTGTAAACGACAAAGCAGCTACTACACCAGTATTGGCAAAATCTTTTAAGGCAAGTACAGATAAGAAAGTGTTTGTTTGGACTCACGAACACTGGTTGGAAAAATGCCAAACTGTTAAAGATTCCAAGAAAAACTATTTCTTGATCACTAAGAATCCTATCGATATGAAACAGATTCTTGTTGATGACGGATTTGTTCCTAATGATGTTAAGACATTGATCATCGGACCATGTAATGATCGTCCGGGTGCTACAAAATTAGGAAACAACCAAAGTATCACTCAGGAAGAAGCAGATGCATTAGAAGCTATTTCCCAGAAGGGTTATACAGTTGAATTTGCATTGGTACGCGAAACTTCCATCGGTACTTGGGACAAATTTAGATCTAAATTCGGATACTAAGAGGTAGATATAGTATTTGAATGAGGATATATCAAACTTATAGCAAAAGGAGAGAGAGTGTATGAGTTTATTTCAAGCAATTTTAATTGGTATTCTTAGTATGTGCGCTGCTTCTACTATTGCATGTTTGGGTACTACAGTAGGTAACTATACTATGAACCGTCCATTGGTTGCCGGTTTATTAGTTGGTATCGTAATGGGTGACGTATCTGGTGTTATCCAGGTTGCTATCCCTATGCAGGTAATGTGGATTGCCCTGGTTACTCCAGGTGGAACCGTTGCATCTGACTTACGTGCCGTTTCCTACATCGGTATTCCATTGGCATATGTAGGTGCTAAAGCAGCAGGTATGGACTTCAGTGGACCTGAAGCACAAGGTTTAGCTTCCAGTATTTCCGCAATGACTGGTGTTATCGGTATCACATTGTTCTACGGAACAGCGATGATGAACCTGATCTGGCAGCATTGGGGCTGGGCTCAGTTGGAAAAAGGTAATATTGACTGCTTAGGAACTGTGGATGTAATTCTACCTTTAATTTCACACTTCGTATTGTCATTCTTGCCTTGTACTTTATTATGTTACTTTGGTGCTGGAGCAGTAGAACAGGTATTCCAGAACTTGAACACAGATGTATGGTACATCAAAGCTATCCTGACAGTTGGTTCTTTATTACCGGCAGTAGGTATCGCAATCTTGTTGAAATCTGTAGTTTCTAAGATGACTGACCTGATTTACTTCTTATTCGGTTTCGCTCTGGCAGCTTCTATGGGATTGACTTTATTAGCAGCTACAGCTGTTGGTGCAGCATTCGCATTGGTAAACTACCAGTTAACTATGTCTAAAGCTAACGGAGGATCCGGTGGATCTGACGATTTTGATGATGAGGAGGATATTTAATTATGGCTGAAAAGAAAATTTCACAAAAGACATTGAATACTTCCTTCTGGCGTTGGTGGTATGGAAACTTGACTTGTTTCTCTCAAGAACACATGCAGACATTTGGATACATGTGGTCAATGCTTCCAATTATTAAAGAATTGTATCCTACAAAAGAGGAACAAATCGAAAAACTGAACACTTATTCACCATTCTTCAACACTGAACCTCAGATCGGTGGTTTGGTAGTAGGTATCACTGCTGGTTTGGAAGAAGCTCGTGCAAATGGTGCTGAAGATATCGATGATGAAATGATCAATGGTATTCGTGCCGGTCTGATGGGACCTTTGGCAGGTATCGGTGACTCTTTGATCGTTGGTACTTACATTCCTATCTTATTAGGTATCGCTTTAGGTTTCGCTGAAGGCGGATCTGCATTAGGACCTCTGTTCTATATCATCGTATGGAACGTTACAGAAATCTTATTCGAAAGATTCATCTATAAGAAGGGTTATGAATTAGGTGGTACTGCCGTTGACTTATTAGTTGGTGAGCAGGCTACAGCATTCCGTGAATCTGTAATCGTTATGGGTCAGGTTATCGTTGGTGCCATGGCTGCTTCCTGGGTAAGCGTTGGATCTCCATTGGTAATCGCTAAAGACTCTACAGGTGCTGACGTATTGTTGATCGACAAATTAGATGGCGCATTCCCTAAATTACTGACTTGCGTATTCGTATTATTAGCTTGGTTCTTAATGGCTAAGAAGAATATGTCACCAGTTAAGGTATTGTTACTGTACGTTGTGATCGGTTTCGTTGGATCTGTTCTTGGATTATTAGGATAGTCATAACGTATGTGAAGCGAAGGCCCAGCCTTCGCTTTCCTTTTTTAGAGAGGTGATAGTATGATCAAACCAAATGTAGACAGAGAAAAGCTGGCAATGGCAATCCAGGAAGAAAATGCCATGATCCGGCGAGTAAAAAGAGTAATACACAGAGAGCTTTTCATCTTTTTGATCTTTGCGCTCTTATTTGTATGGGGATGGTTTATCAAAAATGATCCAATCTTGCCTAATGTATCGGATACAGCACGAACAGTCTTTAAATGGATTGGTTTGATTGGCTCATTGCTTTCCGGAGGATTATTGATATTGTCCTTGATTTCTTTCAACAATGCCAAACAAAGCTTGTTGAAAAAGATTGATAAATATAATGAGAACAAGTAACTGGCTATTGCCGGTTTTTTTTATTTAAGTTAAATTAAAATGTCTTATCGGCATAAATTAGAAATAAAATAAAGGAAATGATATAATGTGACTGTATGTGTAAGAATGTATTCTAAGAAAAAA
>JAGAWH010000099.1 GCA_017941505.1 Faecalicoccus sp.
ACATGTCCGGTGCAGGACGTCAGGTTCATTTCAAAGCTATGCGTAAGTTAGCCGCTGAACATCCATCTGAAAAGATCGGTGCTGAAATCCGTAAGTTATACAGCTGGAACAACGAAGAAGACAAGTTAATCAACAACTAATTAAAAAAGTTTTAAGGAATTTAATAACAGTTATGAGATATCTCATAGCTGTTTTTTTGTCTTTGTAAACGCAAAACTCTTTTTCATAACAATATTTTTGTATAATTTTGTTATAAAAGGAGGAAATAGTATGCCTGTAATCAAGTCTAGTGCCGCTCTTAGAAACAACCATAATGAAATTTCTACGTTTTGCCATACATATGATGAACCTGTATTCATTACCAAAAATGGGAAACGCGACCTGGCAGTGATGAGTATTGAGACATATGAAAAGCTTGTTGGCAAGTCTGAATTATATGGTCTTATTATGAATGGTCTTGATGATGTATTAAATGGGAATACCCAGCCATTTTCTGAGGCAATGGCAGCCGTTCGTAACAGCAGAAAAAGATGACATATAGCTTGTACATCACAAATAAAGCTGTGAATGACCTAAATGCAGCTGCAGGCTATATTGAGTTAACTCTCTCCAATGCTCAGGCAGCGGATGATTTTCTCAAAAAATAAATGAACTTGGAATTCGGTTTATCCTAAAAAGCATTAGATTCTCCTAAAAAGAGCACAAAAATAGGATAAAAAGCATTAACAAGAACATACAACAACCCAACACAAAAGGTGCCGAATATGGCACCTTTATTTAATAGTTTGGTTAATCAAAACAGTTTCAATAAACTGTTTAGCCGTTCTGCCGGAGCGTCCGTTATTGCGAATCGCAAAGGCTTCTGCCTGTACGTGAAGTTCATTTGGCGGTAACTGGATGTTGTTCTTCTTGGCAAGCTCATCCACAATTTCCAGATATAAGCGTTTCTGCGGTTTCTGGAAGGTTACCATTAAACCAAATCGTGCAGCCAGAGACAAGGTCTCCTGAATCGCATCGTTGCGGAAAATTTCATCTCCATTACGGTCGTTGATATTCTCTTTGACAAAGTGACGGCGATTACTTGTCGCATATACAAGAACATTCGCTTTTGTATCGGCAATACCACCTTCTAAGATATTCTTTAACGCAATAAAGGAATCATCGTTTCCTTCAAAGCTTAAATCATCAATAAAGATCACAAACTTTAATGGGTTGCCGGATAGTTCTTCTACGATATCCGGAAGATGTTTCATTTGATGTTTTTTAATTTCCACAAGACGCAGACCATCCTTGGCATATTCGTTGGCAATGGCTTTTACTGTAGAGCTTTTACCGGTTCCTGCATCTCCATACAGCAGAACATTATTGGCAGACAAGCCCTGCAAGAATGCCACAGTATTACGGATGACTAATTCTCTTTCCCTTTCATAACCAATCAAATCTGTCAGCTTTTGACGGTCCGGATGTTTAATTGGTGTTAAGCGGCCACTCTTAATTCCAAAGGTGTGGTACTTGGCATACATTCCGTAACCCTGTGTCGGAAGGTTTTCCAGATGCGAATTGTATTCATCCTGGAAGGAAAGCTTTGATGTTTGATAGGTTGGCAGATATCCTTCGTAATCTACCTTTTCCAAAAGCTCTTTTGAGGTAATCTGTGAGATTTCTTCTAAAAGAGACAATTCATGGAACACAGCATCCTTTAATAAGGCAGGCTGTTCTTTATTGGTATAAACGTTATGTACATAGAAGTTTTCATCGTTTAATACCTGCTTTAAAAGATATTTGGAAAAATCTGTTTCATCAGGGAATAAAGCTCCTAAAAAAGTGCAGTAATTCTCCACATATTGTTTTGTATCCTTTTTATCTGTATCCAGCAATTGCGTGAAAGCCTGAATAACCGGGTTATCCTTTAGATGCGAAAAAATAACTAAGGTTCGTATTTTAACAGACCATTCATTATATTTCATACAGACACCTCCTAAAAAATGTGATATATTAATTCTATCATTTTTTTAAAAAAAGACGATAAGAAATGGTGGGAAAACAATGTTAACAATCGATAAGATTTATGCAGCACGCAACGTGTTAAAAAAAGTAATTCGCCCGACAGCCGTAATTCCGGCTTTCGCGTTAAGCGATACCAACAAAGTATATTTGAAAACAGAAAACTTACAGAGAACCGGATCTTTTAAGATTCGTGGTGCTTACTATAAAGTCAGCCGCTTAACAGAAGAAGAAAAGGCAAAAGGCATTATCGCAAGCTCAGCAGGAAACCATGCCCAGGGTGTAGCCCTTGCGGCCCAACACGAAGGTGTACCGTGTGTAATCTGTATGCCGGACGGGGCACCTATTTCTAAAATTGAGGCAACCAAGAGCTATGGAGCGCATATTGAGCTGGCTGAAGGTGCTTATGATGAAGCCTATGCCCTGGCATGTAAATTAGCTGAAGAAAAAGGATATACCTTTGTTCATCCATATGATGATGAAGATGTGATCGCAGGACAGGGAACCATCGGTTTGGAAATATTGGAAGCTATGGATGATGTCGATGCGATTGTAGTACCGATTGGCGGAGGAGGACTAATCAGCGGAGTAGCGTATGCTGCCAAGTGTTTAAAGCCTTCCATCAAGGTATATGGGGTACAGGCTGCCAATGCCGCCAGCATGTATGATTCCTTAAAGGAAGGCAAGCAGATTACCTTACCAAAGGTGAATACCTTTGCGGATGGTATTGCCGTAAAACATCCGGGTGATAATACCTTTAAGATGGTGCAGGAATATGTAGATGAGGTCATTACGGTTTCCGAAGATGAGATTGCCGCATCAATCTTAGCCTTACTTGAAAAACAGAAATTAATTGCGGAAGGTGCCGGTGCTGTATCCGTAGCAGCAGTTATGTTTGACAAACTTCCGATTCGTGATAAAAATGTAGTATGTGTCGTTTCCGGTGGTAACATCGATGTAAATATTATTGATAGAGTCATCACAAGAGGTTTATTGCTGAGTGGCCGTAAGAGCAGTTTTGTGATTCAGCTTTCGGATAAACCGGGTCAGTTGACCGGTGTATCTAAGGTGATTGCACAAAACGGAGGTAATGTGGTAGCGGTGGACTACGACAACTCCGATCCGGATCTCAGCATCACAGACTGTCTTTTGAAGATTACACTGGAAACGAAGAATAGATCCCACTTGAATCAGATCAAAGAAGATTTGACTCGACATGGATTTAACATCGTTCAGGAATTGAAGTAAG
This sequence comes from Faecalicoccus sp., assembly GCA_017941505.1. Next base: position 3,254 of record JAGAWH010000099.1, read on the forward strand.
AGAAGGGAGGACACGATTATGACAATTCGTATTGGAATCTTAGGCTATGGAAATCTGGCACGCGGTGTAGAGGCTGCTGTGCATAAAGCAGACGATTTAGAACTGGTTGCGGTATTTACACGCCGTGATCCTGCATCTGTTACCATCAAAACGGAAAACGTTCCGGTTGTGAATGTGAAAGATGTAGAAGATTGGAAAGATAAAATTGACGTATTGGTATTGGGTGGCGGAAGTGCTACCGATTTACCGGAAATGACTCCAAAATATGCAGCTATGTTTAACGTAGTTGACAGCTTTGATACTCACGCACGCATCAGCGAGCATTTTGCGAACGTGGATGCAGCAGCGAAAAAGTCAGGCAAGGTTGGCATTATCTCCATCGGATGGGATCCGGGTATGTTCTCATTGATCCGTATGGTTTCCGATGCCGTATTACCTACAGGTGAACATTATACATTCTGGGGCCGTGGTGTTTCCCAGGGTCACTCGGATGCGATCCGCCGCATTGAAGGCGTTGTCGACGCAAGACAATATACAGTACCGGTGGAAGCTACTGTAGAAGAAGTAAGAAGCGGTTCCAACCCTACTTTAACAGCCCGTCAGCAGCATACACGTGAATGCTTCGTAGTGGCTGAAGAAGGCGCTGATTTAGCTCGAATTGAAAAAGAAATCAAGGAAATGCCTAACTACTTCTCTGATTATGATACAACCGTAACATTCATCTCTGAAGAAGAATTAAAGGCTAATCATGCTGGTCTTCCTCACGGTGGATTCGTGCTTCGCACCGGAACAACAGGCTGGAATGATGAAAACAAGCACATCATCGAATACAGCTTAAAGTTAGATTCCAACCCTGAATTTACAGGATCTGTAATCGCTGCATACGCAAGAGCTGCATACCGTTTGAACAAGGAAGGTCAAACCGGATGTAAGACCATCTTTGATATCGCTCCGGTATATTTAAGTGAAAAGACACCGGAAGAAATCAGAGCACATCTGTTATAAAAGACAAGCCGAAACAAAATGTTTCGGTTTTTTTTATGCTCTATACTTATCGTCTTCTTTAAGATATCTAATTACGTTTAAATTAATAATTAATTAAGATGAATAGTTTGACTAAGTGAACGATTCGGTTTATTATGAACATGTTCATAAAAGGATTTACTATGCCGAAAAAGATAATAAATATACAAGAAAAAATAGTGCAGGCAGCGCGTTTTATTCTGTTCGAGAAGGGGTTAGAAGGCTTATCTTTACGCTCTGTGGCAGCCAAATGCGATATTGCGGTAGGTACCATATACAACTACTACAAGGATAAGGAAGCTTTAATGGCTGCTGTTATGTCTGAAGACTGGAAAAATGACCTGCGCCAAATGGTTCAAAAAACAGAAAGTGCCTTGAGTATTGAAGAAGGAATCACAGCCATATTTGAAACTCTGAGAGGCTTCTGTGACCAATATGAAGGTATATGGGCTTCCTATTCCGGAGGGCCCGGTTTTATCCTGCATTTTCAAAGGGGACATCAACTTTTGTGTGAACAGATTGTAAATACGCTGCATGATTTATTTGCCCGCTTTTCCATGGAACTGAAAGAAAGCGGATTTACATTATTAGCAGATACACTCATCAACGCTGCCATGATTGAGGATATAAACAGTACGGATGTACTTATTTATATACAAGGATTTGTAAAGGAGAGAGAGCATGTCTAGTTTTAAAAATTTACGACCGGTAGATAACTTCTACCAATCATCGCTGTTTTTTCCAATGCCGGCGGTACTTGTCAGTACCCTTACCGATGATGGGAAAACAACATGTGGGCCATATTCCCTGTTAGCTCCGTTTTATGTAGCCGGCAAGGAATATTATGCCTTTATTCTGGAATGCCGTAATTCGTCCAATACGGCACAGAATATCATCAAGCACAAGAAGTGCGTTATTAATTTCTTACCGGATGACCGTAAGACATTCAAGGAAATGGTGCGCTTAGGCTGGCCGGGGGATACCCCTGAAGAAAAGATGAAGGACTTCCGTTTCCATCTAGAGGATGGACTTAGAAAAGAAGAGGATCCTTCCGGAGTGTATCCACAGGTCATTAAAGAAGCTGTGCAGGCTGTGGAATGTACATGGGTGGATACCTTAGACAATGCCGAGGATACGAAACCTTTAGAGCCGGGGAAAGATCATTATGAGCTGGAAAAATACCATGATTTTAATGGTATTACCACACCGTATGGTGCTCATTTTGTACTTCGTATCGATAAGATTTTGATGAAGGAAAAATACTGTAATGCGATTGTAAAAGGTGTGAAATCCTCTGACTTCCCGCATCTTCCTGTCGATTACGGTTATCGTGATTCCAAAAATTTCTGGTATCACAAACACAGACGTTTATTACCGGAGCTGCTGCCGCAAAGACAGACCACCGTGGACAGTGTACGCTATGCCGCAAACCGCCTGCAAACCGATGTACAGTTTACCGATGAAGCACTTGCGATGTTGGTGAATGTACCGCGTATTTTCCTTCCGACCGCATTAAAAGGCTGTGTGAAATGGGCGGAAGAAAACAATGTGAAACTCATTGATGTGGAACAGATGAAAATCATCAATGATAAGCGATCGAAAGAAAAGGGGAAATAATATGATTCAAACCTATTGGAAAAAATTGACAAATGATTTTGACTTTACACCTGTAGAGAATAATGATTTTGATTCCTTCTCTATGAATGGAATGGATTTTCATGTAAGTGGTGGGGATGTTAAAGAAATCGGCCATATATCCTTGATCAGTGCCTCAGGAATGAATGGTGCCTTTCAAATGGATTCTTTGATTATCAATCCTTTGGAAGTGGATGCACCGCTTATCAATATTGACCGTGTTATTACAGGACAGGGCATTATGTTGATGATGGAACAATATGATACGTTAGTATCTTCCCAAAGAAAGGAAGAGACTTTTGAAGCCATCAAGAACAAGTATTCTAATCTTGGGGATATCCCATCAAAAGAGAATTGGTATGATGATTTAAAATACCAATCATCCATGTCAAAGATGCTAGGAGTTGATCAGAAAGCACTTTCCGATGAAATGATCGATGAATATATGAAAGCCTATCTAAAGATTCTTCAAAGTGCGAAAGTCTGTGATCCAAAAAGTAAAAAAGCCAAAGCAGATGCTTACAGAGATGGCTTACTCAGCCAGGGAGGTCCTGCCACCGATGGATTCTTACAGGCATGGGGAGAAGCTAAAACAGCTGATTTGTTTAAAAATGTAGTATTTGGATAAGGAGAGAGACAATATGAAAGTATTATTAGCCGGAGCATTCGGTCATCTTGGATTTGAAATTTTAAAAGTATTATGTGACAGAAACTATGATGTGATCGCAGCTGACTTAAAGGAAACAGCTGATAACGGACTTGAAGGAAAGTATGAATTCCGCTCCATTGATGCCACCAATGCAGCTTCCTTAAGCGGTATTTGCGATGGGGTGGATATCGTTATTACCACCATGGGTTTAACCGGAGCTTCTACAAAGTTTACATCGTATGATATTGACTATCAGGGAAACTTAAATCTTTATAATGAGGCAGTAAAAGCCGGTGTAAAGAAGTTTAACTATATTTCGGTTATTGCCTGTGACAAGCCGGGTGCAGAAGAAGTACCGATGTTGGATGCGAAAAGAAAGTTCGAAAAGGAAATCATGAAAGGTTCCATGGACTATGTCATCTATCGTCCAACCGGATATTTCTATGATATCGCAAAGGTATTTAAGCCATATGTAGATAAAGGGGAAATGCAGTTATTAAAAGGATACCATGATATCAAGGCCAACGTTGTAGACTGCCCGGATTTTGCGGCCTTTATCGTAGACCATATGGAAGATACCAATGCCATTTATGAAGTCGGTGGAAAAGAAACCTATACCTATGAAGAAATGGCAAAGATGTGCTTTAGAGCAGCCGGTAAACCGGTCATCATCAAAGACAGTCCGGCCTGGATGTTCTCATTATTGGCAAAGCTTCCGAAGATCAAAAAAGAAGGAAAACGCGATATTATCTTATTCTCCAAGTGGACATTGTCGCATGATTTAGTGGGAAAAGATGTAACCGGAGATGCCTCTTTTGCCGAGTATATTAAAGATTATTTTAAGGGGGAATAATATATGTTTCATTTAGATCCTTCTTATATCGGTCAGGTATGGCCGAAGTTCATGTGGGGTGTAATGTGCGTAGCTGCACTTGGCTGCTGCATGGGCTTTAAAGAATTTGTATGGTTTATGTCAGTGGGATATGGCTTTGCGGTTATGTGCATCGGTATATTCCATCTGGGATTTGGACTCATAAATGGTACACTTACCGTTGCCACAGGTATCATATCACTGTTGTTTGTGATTTACGGTTACCGTTTAGGCGGCTATATTTTAAAGCGTGAACTCACCAATGCTGCGTATCGTAAGACCTTAGAGTCTACCGGATCAACTAAAAGGATGCCTTTTCCGGTATCTTTAGCTATGTGGATTTACAGCATGTGGATGTATACCGCACAGACATCGGCTCTGACGTATCGTGTGATCAACCGCTCTTCGGACAATATTTTTGCCTGGATCGGTATTGCGATCATGGTTTTGGCAATTCTTTGTGAAGCGTTAGCTGATAAACAGAAATCAGCTGCCAAAAAGATCAATCCGAAGCGTTTCTGTGATACCGGTTTGTATCAATACTGTCGCTGCCCGAACTATTTTTCAGAAATTATGTTCTGGTTTGGCGTAACCGTATCCGGTATCGGAGCTGTACAGGGTAAACAATGGATCCTTGTGATTATCGCCTTTATCTTGATTGCCTATGTCATGTATAACTCAGCACAGCGCTTAGAATTACGTCATGAGAAGACATATGGATTAGACCCGGAATATCAGAAGTATTCCGATACGGTACCGTTATTATTCCCGTTCACCAGCCAATATCATTCAATGAAAGTGTACAGAGATTGATGATATGAAACAGTTTACTATTCCGATGGCAATGGCGGACTTTATACCGGTGATCTTGTTCGCATTGTCTATGATGATTGTATTTAAAGATTTGAATAAACGCATGAACACTCTCACAAAGGGATTGTTTGGACTTGGTTCTATATTAGTTACTTTAGCCGGATGCTTAAAGGCATCGTATAAACTTCTTTATGCATTGGGTATCGGGGATTTTATCTGGATGAACAATCAATTCTTTGCCAACCAGGCAATTGGCTTTGTGTTGGCAGGAGTTGGTTTGACCATGCTTGTATCAAAGGGAACAAAAACCTATGGCTTGATTCCGACGATGGCACTTGTAGGATTGATGGTCGTTGGACTCGGTGCCATGGATGCATCTCTTGCATATATCGCAAACCAATTGAAACAGAAAAAAGCGATGGTTTTGATTATTGTTTCATTCTTTTTCAGCATGGCTATGGGATATCTTTCTTCGAAAAATTTTGATGGGGCTTTCATGAACTGGATTGCCCAGGGCATCAACATTGCCGGACAGGCTTGTTTGTATGTGGGATGTTCTTTGCTCCATAAAGCCGGTTTGAAAAATTGGTAATTTTATACAGATTGTTGATAAGAGTAGAGCTATCTACTCTTTTCTTTATATCAAATCGGTATAGTTAATTATGCTTTATTACTCATAGAAAAGTAGTTTAGATACATTTATAATTAGTATAAGAATAAAAGCGAAAGGAGCACAAAATGAGTTTTCCAAAAGGATTTTTATGGGGTGGTGCTACGGCAGCCAACCAATGTGAAGGTGCCTATTTAGAAGATGGTAAAAAGTTATCTGTTCCGGATATGTTATTAGGAGGCGATGTAAATACACCGCGTACTTTCTTACCGCAGATTGATGATACAGCTTTTTATCCAAGTCATCAGGCAGTTGATTTCTATCATCACTATAAAGAGGATATCGCCCTATTTGCTGAAATGGGATGGAACGTATTCCGTTTATCGATTAACTGGGGAAGAATTTACCCGGATGGTGATGAAGACCAACCGAACGAAAAGGGTTTAGCTTTCTATGATTCTGTATTTGATGAATGTAAGAAACACGGAATGGAACCGTTAGTAACTTTATGTCATTATGAGATTCCTTGGAATATTGTAGTGAAGTACGGTGGATTCTCCAACCGTAAAGTGATTGACTTATTTATTAAGTATGTTACTACGGTATTTGAAAGATATAAGAACAAAGTGAAATATTGGCTGACATTTAATGAAATCAATATTCCATGCATGTCACCAAGCGGAATGGCAAATCTATACAGCTTAGGTATTATGGAAGATGAAGATATTTATTCTACAGAACGCATCCCGCTTTCAAAATTAAAAATGAATGTTCAAAGAACGTATGAAGGTCTTCATAATGAATTTGTAGCCAGTGCATTAGCGGTTATCAAGGGACATGAAATCAATCCGGATTTCATGATCGGAAATATGATCTGTCATAAGACCGTTTATCCTTATTCCCCAAACCCGGAAGATGTTCTGTTAGCGCAGAAAGAAGATAATGCGATGAATAACTTGTGCGGTGATGTACAGGTTCGCGGTGAATATCCGCATTGGGCTGAAAGCTTATTAAAATCAAAGGGTGTTGATACTTCCTACATTACTGAAGAAGATAAGGAAATCCTGAAAAAGGGTAAAGTAGATATGTATACTTTCTCTTATTATCAGACAACCTGTGTAACTCAGGATCCGAATGTGGAAAGAGTTGCCGGTAATATGTCTACCGGTGCTAAGAACCCATTCTTAAAGGCTTCGGACTGGGGCTGGCAGATTGACCCGACCGGTTTACAGTATACGTTAAATCATTTAGCTGACCGTTATCCGGGAACTCCGCTGATGATTGTTGAAAACGGAATCGGAGCTTTTGATAAGGTAGAAGCAGATGGTTCGATCCATGATCCATATCGTATTGAATACTTCAAGGCACACATCAAAGCAATGAAAAAGGCTTGCGAGGAAGGTGTACCTCTAATTGGTTATACGACTTGGGGTCCGATTGATTTGGTTTCTGCAGGAACAGGTCAATACGCTAAGCGTTATGGATTCATCTATGTTGACAGACATGATGATGGAACCGGTGATTTCTCCCGTTCTAAGAAAGATTCCTTCTATTGGTATAAGAAGGTTTGTGAATCTAACGGTGAAGATTTAGATTAATATGAAAAAACATAGGTTTCGGCCTATGTTTTTATTTGAAATCATATTGTTTATTGAAATATCCTAAAAGAAACTGCTGAGCCAGTGAATTCGGTCGAATATTCTTTTTGGCATCTTCAATGGAAAACCATGTATATTTATCAATCTCAAAATTTTCATGAACTTCTTCACTGGATACAACACAGCTGAAATTCAACATCAGTGTTTCGGAAGGCTTAAAGAAATGAGATCGGTTAAACCAGGCCTTTGTGACGGTCAGTCCTAATTCTTCCTTGATTTCCCGTTTTACAGCATCCTCGGCATCTTCGCCTTTATTGATGTAGCCGGCAGGAAGGATATAGGTATCTCTTCCGTACTGCTGGATTAATAGTACCTTATCCATTGTAGGATTAAAGCATACCATTGATACGGCTGCATTAAAGATGGGGAAACGGTAATCTTTACAGGTTTTGCAGTAAGGAATCAAACCTTCGTTTTCTAATTCCTGGAGCTGCAGTCTTGTGCCACAATGCGGGCAGTAGTTTAAATCATACATAATATCACCAAACGTATTATAGCGTATCTTGAAAAGAAAACCCATGTCTTATGCTCAAACAAAATGTGTTACTATAAGGATGTATGAAAAAACTATGTGTATTATTTCCGGGTATCGGATATCAATTTGACAGATCTTTATTGTATTATCCTGCCAAAATGGCTGAGGGGTACGGATATGAGATACAAAGAGTGAATTATTCGGGTTTTCCGTCAAATTTAAGGGGAGATGAGCAGAGAATAAGAGATGCCTCTGTATTTGCCTTTGAACAGGCAAGATACGAGCTGGATGGTATTGACTGGAATGCCTTTGATCAGATTCTTTTTATCTCCAAAAGCATTGGTACCATTGTGGCTGCCATGGCTGAAGAGTATTACGAGTTAAAGGTAAGGCATGTTTTGTATACCCCTTTTAAGGATACTTTTGCGTTTAAAGTAAAAGATGGCATTGCCTTTCATGGAACGAATGATCCATGGGTAACAGATGATAAGGGACTTCTTGAATGTTCAAGTGTTCCAATGTACATCATCGATAATGTGAATCATTCTCTAGAAGGAAAAGATGTTTTGGATAATATTGATATATTAAAAGATGTTTTAAAGAAAACAGATGAATATATTCGGGGGTGATATTTCATGAAAATAGCAGTATATTGCGGTTCTAATTTAGGAAGTAATCCGGCATATAAAGAAGCAGCTGTAGAGTTAGGTACATGGATGGCACAAAACGGCCATGTCCTTGTATATGGAGGCGGTAGAAGGGGATTGATGGGAGTTGTCTCCAATGCCGTAATTGATGCCGGGGGCCAGGCTATCGGTGTGATTCCGCATTTTCTTGCGACTACAGAGAAACAGAATTTCCGCCTGGATCAAATTGAATATGTGGATACGATGCCGGAAAGAAAGACAAGAATGATTGAATTATCGGATGTCTTTATCGCCTTACCTGGTGGTCCGGGTACCTTAGAAGAGATCTCTGAAATTATCTCTTTGAACCGTTTAGAGAGGAATTTAAGTCCCTGCATCGTTTATAATGTCGATCATTTCTATGATGAGTTTGCCAGCTATCTGGATAAGATGGAAGAAGAGGGCTTTATGAGTTATCCGGAAAGAAAGCGAATCTTAATAGCTCAAACATTAGATGATATTATTGAGATTGTCGGAGGTATATTTACTTTCTGTTATGAACCGGACCGTATCTGGGTATCTGGGAAAAATGGAGAAGTATTGGCTGAAGTTACATTCCCCTATGTGGATGGAGTACGTGTTGTGAAGCATACTTTTGTGGATGAAAGTTTAAGAGGAAAAGGTGTAGCGACAAGATTAATGCATGAACTTGTAAAGGTATTGCGTGAAAACGATGAAGAAGCACGATTAGAATGCAGCTTTGCGATTCAATGGTTCAAGAAACATACAGATTTCAGAGATGTGGTGATGTAGTATGTTTCGTAAAGTTGATCTTCACGGCTATACACAAGAAGAAGCACGTACGGTCATCACAAGGGCAATATCGAATATGACAGAAGGGGAATTAAAGGTGATTCATGGTTTTTCTTCTCCTGTTTTACAAAGCTTTGTCAGACAGAGATACCGCAACAAAAGAATTGAAAAGAAGATACTCACTATGAATCCGGGTGAAACGATATTTGTGATCAAGAAGAAAGAGGACAAATCGAAATGATTTGTTCTTTTTTTTACCTTCATAGAAAAATCTTCGTATTAGTTATTAACAGGTAGGAAGGTGAAATTATGATTGTTCAAAAAGAATTGTTTGGAGAAAGTAAATATGTTGAATTTAAAGAAGAGATTCCTCAAAAACATGAGAGATTTTTAAAAGATGTGATTGCGTTTTCAAATACATCCGGAGGAAAAATAATTATAGGGATATGCGATTTAACAGGAGAAGTAATCGGGTTACAAAATCAAAATCCTTTTAGATTATCGGATGCAATTACCAATATGATAAGTGATTCCTGTACACCTGAGATTCATACGGATATCAGTCCAAAAACGCTGGAGGATAAAACTGTTATAGAGGTTGAAGTATTTCCCGGAAGCAATCGACCATATTATTTGAAATCTTTTGGCAAAGAGAAATCTACGTATATACGTAATAACGGCACAAGTCGTCCTGCCGGTCAAACTCGTTTAAAAGAATTGGAAATGGAAGGATTACACATATCTTATGATACCTTATGGGAAATCGGTAATAAATATGATGTAAAAAAGACACAGGAATTGATGGATAGTATGTATCATACTGCACTTTCAAATTGTAAAAATCAATTTGAAAGAGAGTCTATTCACGAGTTGACCGTTGAAAAATTGGAGGATTTTGGGATATTGCGCAGACAGGATGGAGATCTTGTTCCAACAAGAGCTTTTACTTTACTGACTAATCCTAAAGACCGTTCGGTAAAGATACAGTGTGCTCTTTTTAAAGGTATTGACAGGGTTGATTTTATTGATCGTAAAGAATTTAGAGGCGCTATTCAAGAACAAATTGATCAGGCGCATCAATTTGTGCTTCGCCATACCAATAAAGGTGCAATTATTGATGGATTGTATAGACAGGATGTATATGAGATTCCTGTAGGTGCCATTCGAGAAATCATTGTCAATGCGGTTTTACACAGAAGTTATGTGGATGATGCAAGTATTCAAGTATCTATTTTCGATAATAGAATAGAAATTGACAGCCCGGGGATGCTGCATAATGGGCTCAGTGTAGCGGATGCGCTAAGCGGTAAATCTAAATGTCGTAATAAGGCTATTGCGGAAGCATTTGAATATATGAAAATCATAGAAGGTTGGGGAACGGGACTACCTCGACTTTTTCATGACTGTAACGAAATGGGACTTCCAAAACCTAAATTTGAAGAATTTGGCGATGGGATCAAGGTGACAATTTATCGTTCGATTGATAAGAAGGAGGATATTTATTCGTTCAATCAATCTGGGGAAAATATGAAGGTAAACGAAACAGAGCAGCAGATGGTTCAATTGTTTAAAGATAATCCACAGATTACAATTTCTGAATTAGCGGATAAAATGGAATATCAGATAGAAGGATGTAGTAATATCCCGCATATTATTCCCATTGGTGATTTGAAAGATACCGTAAAGATCTCTGAGCTTTGCCATCAAATAAAAGAACCGATTTTTATCACTAGAAACGGTTATGGTGATATGGTGATTATGAGTATTAAGGTTTTTGAAGTTCTTAAAGGTTGGATTCTTTCGTATTTTATTAACGCTGTTCAAAATCAACAAATTTTGACAAAGGAAGATGGATGTGAGTGAATAATTCTTTTCATCTGCCGGTCCAGTACTATCAGATAAAAATAACGAGGCTGTTTTAGCCTCGTATTTTAGTCTAATTCTTTTTTTATAGCTTCTAATAATTCATCAAATGTTTCAAATGCGGGAGTTGAAACGAATTTTATTGTTTAATCCGATAATCATGATTATTAAGACATCAAATAATTTACATAGCATTGTTTACTTATGTTTGTTGTATAGACTTCAATTTCCAGAAAGGAAAACATTTACAACATGATGGTTGAGCACTTTAAAAGGGCAAGTCATGATGATTGATTTGCCTTTTTGTGGTGCCTGTTATACATGACTTGTGAACAGTAACAAGTTTTTATAGAAAAAAAGTTTGTGACATAAATAGTGTAGATATAGATGGTATGAAAATCTTGATGGTAAATTGGACTTTATTATTGATTTTTGTGTATTAGTTTGTAAAGGAGGTTTTAATACTGTTTATTTCTGCTTAGCACAAACCATTGTGCTATACTATTCATAACATACTTACAACTACAGGAAGGGGAAAAATATGACATATACCTTAGGATTAGATATTGGAATTGGTTCAATTGGATGGGCAGTTATCAATCAGCAGAAAGGTAAATTAGAAGATATGGGTGTCCGTATTTTTGAAAGTGCCGGGGCTGCTCAGGATGCTCGATTAAATCGTGGAGCCAGACGAAATTTACGCAGAAAGAATTGGCGTAAAAGACAATTAAAAGATGCGTTCGTGGACTATGGAATTATTTCAAGGGAAGAGTTAAAGCGGGAGAATTATTTAAGCTATACAGCAAATACTCCAGATATCCCAAAGCCAAAATATGAAACGGTTCATCATTTAAGAGCAGCCGCCATTCGTGAAAAGGTTTCAAAAAGAGAAATAATGTTGGCACTATATAATATATGTCAGACACGCGGTCATTTCTTAATGGAGAATATTGATTTCTCACATGAAAGTATTTCATATGACTTATTTAAAGAACGTTTTTATTCTCTTGTTGAGCCATATGTGGATTTTGTGGATACTGCTTTGTTCGAAGAAAAAATCCTTAGCGCTTTATTTAATAATAAGCGTAACAAACAGGCTGATTTAAAGCGTGATTTAAAAATCCAATTTACAACCGATGATACTAAAGAAGCATTAGACGAAATTGTGATGCTGTTGGGAGGATTTAAAGTTGATATCGCAAAAATTGATGAAGAATTAGTGGGCGACATCACTAAAAAAGTGAATGTTCTGGACTTATTGAAAAAAGAAGAATTAAACGATTTTTTGAATGATGTTGTAGAACTTCACGATTTAATTCAAGTCCATCATGTATTGGATGAATATGACTATATCTGTGATTTGAATGTTCAAAAGTTGGATGAAATTCCAACTTTACAAAAGAAACAGAAAGAAGATCCGGACGAATATTCAAAACGCAAAAAAGAAATTCAGGAAAAGATGAATGTTAAAACTATGGGCGAAAAACTTCGAGTTATTCGTAACATAGAAAACAGTTTTCCAAATGGTTTATATGTAAAAGAAGCAGCAGCTATTTTAAACAAGCAGAAAGAATTCTACCCGGAAATTACGGAAGAGTTTATTGAAGTATGTTCAACTATCATTTCTGCCCGTATTCCTTATTACATCGGGCCGTTATCCGAAGATGCAAAGAATAGCTGGTTAAAGAAAAATGGAAACTTTAAATACAGTTATGATTATTCAAAATCTTCTGTGGATGAAATTAAAACAATCCAAAACTGGAAGAAGGCAATGATTTCTCGCTGTACATATTTGCCGGATGAATTTGCGCTTCCAAAGGGATCTTTCCTTGCGGAAATATTCTCTATAGTGAACGAGCTGAACATCTTGAATCCTGTTGACCAAAATGGTGAAGTGGTTCAACTGTCCATGCTGCAGAAAGTTGAGATTATCAATAAGCTTTTCATTCATAACAATACAGAACCTAAATATTCTGATGTAGCCAATTTACTTCATTTATACAGCTTTGGAACTAAGAATGGAGTTACTGATAAGAAATTCAATAATAAGATTACACTCTATAAACAAATTGTTAAGATTTTGCCGTCATTAGAGATAAAGAATGTCTTTGAAATCTTCGATAACAAAGACAAAATCAATACCTTAGAAGATATCATTTTAAATATCAACCTGTTTGATGAAGAAGTCTCTAAAAAGAAATACTTCATGGAAGAATACCATTTTAATGAAGATATCGCCAAAAAGCTGTCTAAATTGAAAGTTAAAGGATTCTACTCGTTCTCTAAAAAATTCATTATGGAAACCGGAATGAGCACTAAAAATGAATCTTTACTTGAATTATTGTTTGAAGACAATACGTCTGAGTTTACAAATGAACAGATGTACCGCATTACCAATGCGGTAGATACAGAAGGAAATCCAATTAACTTTGAATCAAACAAATATCTTAAGAAGCTAAGAGATAAAAATCGATTAAGTGTTGATTTATTGATTGAGAACGGAAAACCTTTTATCCCGGTTTCAAGACCTGTTATTCGTTCATTAAATGAGTGCTTCAAACTGTATGAAGAAATTATTAAAACGTATGGAGTCCCTAATAGAGTAGTTATTGAAACAGCACGTGATTTAAAAGATAGTTCCAGAACCGGAGAAGTTCCTGCACGTCATTTTGATCAGATGAAATCATGTTACGATTTCTTAACTAAGCAGATTAAGGAGCAGAAAAATAAATCCTATCGAAGTAATTTGGAAGAATGGGATGATATCGAGCAATATCTACAGAAAAATAAACGTAAGGTAGAACTTTATATCCGCCAAAACGGTAGTGATATGATTTCCGGTGAAAAAATCGATATTAACCATCTTGAACAATATGAAATTGACCATATTCTTCCTAGAGGATTTGGCGATAATTCTATGGATAACTTAATGTTGATCCATAAGAATTACAACGCAAAGAAACAGAATCGAGTTCCTTTAGAGTTTATTGAACAGGATGGAGTTAAATGTGTTCATTCTGATCGAATGATTTCTTCTAAAGAGTTTAAGGCTCGCTGTTATTTCTTACATGAAATCGGCATGATTTCAGAAAAGAAATTGAACCAGTTAATGTTGACATCCACAGAAAATGCGATGGGATTCATTAATAGAAATATAGTGGATACAAGATATATTATTCGTGAATTAATGGCTATTTTACGTGCCTACAATCAGGTAAATGAATATGATACACATCTTGTTGCGATGCAGTCTGCATTCACAACAGTGTATCGAAATGCATTCAAGATTCGAAAAAATCGTGATTTAGGTGATCAGCATCATGCATGGGATGCTGCCACAGTTGCAGTAACTGATGAAGTATTGTCATCTTATTATCCTCATTATGATGAAAGAGGAAATAATAAAATGTATCATTCCTTTATCGAACAGATTGTGAACAATAAAGAATTGCAGGGTGAAGATAAACAGTCAGAAATGCGCAAATTGGATGATTTCATTGCTTGGGCTTATAAGAAGACATATGGTAATTGGCCAAGTGATAATGATTCTCTGATTACTGAAATCAAAAAGACTAGACCTTTATATTCTGTAAAAGCAGAGAAGAGCTATACAGGAAAGCTATTTGAAGCGACTATTGTTTCACCATATGATACAAAAAGAATAAAATCTGTTTTGGACTTATTTGAAATCAATAACGATAAGCGTGCTTATAGCGCTATTAATTGTGTTGCAGTTGACTTTTATAAATATACAGATAAAAAGGGAAACCGAAAACATTTAGCTGTCCATATACCAATATTCCTTGTAGATAGCCAAGGTAACATTGATCAAATGAAATATGTCAGAATGATTAAAGAGTACTATAAAGTACCGGAGTTGTTAGAAGAAAACGGAAATCTGAAGGAATATTGTTTCAGATTCCGAGCATATAAGAATGATTTAGTATATGACACTGAGAATCAAGTGATACAGAAATACAATATTGGTTCAATTACAAAGAAGAAACTAGATCTTAAGCACATTTATATATTCAGTCAGGAAGAAATTTACACTCTTGTCTTTAAATATCGTAAAGAAATGGCAAGATGTTTTGATTTCAAACTATCTGGTGTTAACCCTGACGGTAAAAAGAAGTTTGAAGATTATGATATTCAGGCATTAGCAGAGTATTGTGCAGAAACGCTGATGGATGTTGAAGACTATGACCGCTATAAAAAGACTATCTTTCAAAAATTATCAGCTACAAGAGACTATCAAAGTTTCTTGGAACAAGCCGCATATTTATCTTTGATTGTTAACAGAAAATGCACATGGCCTTCCATAACTGGGCAATATTGTCCGACCGCAAATACAGTGAATGGCCAGGATGAATATGTCAAAATCAAATCAAGCATTTTAGGTATTCGATATTCTTATGCGGAGAATGGAAGCTTGATTATTAACGGTCCTAAAAAAGCGCCAGGTAAATTTTCTTTAATCAAAAAAGAACCTTTCTCTTGGAAATTATCGGATCCGGTGGTAGAATAAAAGCGTAATAAAATACGAAAGAGTCTAATCCGGAAGAATAAGAGAGATCTTATTTAAGATTGATTCGAAACCTATCAGAGGCAGCTAATTGTGGTTGCCTCACTTTTTGTTTTAATTATGGGCTGGAAAACAGTAATAATAGGAACTGAATGTGTTGTTTCTTTGTCGATGAATAGAATGAAAGTAAAGATAGGAGAAGAATATCATAATATACCTTTAACTGATTTAGATACGGTCATTTTCTCTCATAATCAAATGACGATTACGATTCCATTATTGTCGAAGCTAATGGAAAATAATATTAATGTCATTGTATGTGATTCAAAAAATGATCCAATGGGAATCTTTCAACCATTTAATAATCACTCTTTAGCGTTTAAACAGTTGAACAAGCAGATCAATTGGAAGATAACGAGAAAGAAAAAGCTTTGGAAGATTATAGTGGAACAAAAAATTCAAACCGAGTTGGATGTTCTGTACTATTTGGCACTGGATTATACGGCCGTAGAAACTTTAAGACAATATCGAGACTCAGTGTATAACGACGATCAAACAAATAGAGAAGCAGCGAGTGCCAGATTGTATTTCGGAACTATATTTGGAAATGATTTCAAAAGAGATAATCCTGAAGCAAGAAATTATGCCTTAAATTACGGATATAAAATTCTTGCCAGCTATATTTCTAAATGCATCGCTTCCAGAGGTATGGTAACGCAATTAGGAATTCATCATATTGGGGAAAGTAATCCTTTTAATTTGACTTATGATTTTATTGAAACTTTTAGAGCTGTAGTTGATCTATGGGTTTATCAGAATATTGATGAAGCGTTCTCTGTCCAGCACAAAGTAGAATTAATAGGCATTTTGGAAGCGAAAGTATTCGTAAATGATAAATGGTATCGATTAACGGATGCGATTGAAGATATTATCGACTCATATATTGGATTCTTAAACGGGAATAATGAGAAAGTTTTATCAATAAGACTTTCTAAAGGAATTCGATTCAATGGAGAAGATTAGATTTATGCGATTAATAGTGTTATTTGATCTTCCTGTTAAAACCAAGGAGCAATTAA
>JAGAWH010000005.1 GCA_017941505.1 Faecalicoccus sp.
TCAGGAATATTTGTTTGAGTAAATAAAGTCATACTTACTACATCAAATATTCCTTTATCTTTTATTCTGGATTTTAAGAAAGTAGAATTAATATCCGTCCAACAAAAACCCTCCTTAAAATAGTACGCATGTCCTTGATAACGCGCTTTTTTATCTGTTTTTAAAAAACGAACTATTACTCTGGACAAAGTGTAGTATTCAATACTGATGAGGAGGATTATTATGATTTATGGTTATATTCGGGTTAGTACAGATAAACAAACAGTTGAAAACCAAAGATTTGAAATAACTAATTTTTGTGCTACTAATGATATATCGATCGAATCATGGATCGAAGAAACAATATCAGGAACAAAAAAAGTTGATGAACGAAAGTTAGGCAAGTTATTAAAAAAATTAAAATACGGTGATATTATAATTTGCTCGGAATTATCTCGATTGGGACGTAGTATGTTTATGATCATGTCGATATTGAATTATTGTATGGAAAACGGAATAAAAGTTTGGACAATTAAAGATAATTATCGATTAGGAGATGATTTAACATCAAAAGTTTTAGCTTTTGCATTTGGGTTAAGTGCTGAAATAGAACGCGATCTTATTAGCAGGAGAACAAAAGAAGCATTAGCAAAAAGAAAAAAAGATGGTGTAAAACTTGGCAGGCCTAAGGGGAAAAAATCAAATAAGGTTAAATTAACAGGGTGCGATGATAAGATAAGAAAACTAATTAAAGATGGACATTCAAAAACATATATAGCAAAAAAATTAAGAGTAAGCAGAAGTACCCTGTACGCATATATGCGGCTCAAAAACATTAGAGATTCATAGAAAAAGCTATAAGAAAGTATAAGAAAAATACACTTTTTTTTAAAAATCTTGCCTGAAATCTTGCCAAAAATCTTGCCAAGCCATTAAATTAAGTTCAAAAAAAGTCCGAAATCTGCTTTATATAAGGCATTTTTCGGACTCTAGATACAAAAATGGCAGGGGTAGCAGGAATCGAACCCACATTAACGGTTTTGGAGACCGCTGTTCTACCGTTGAACCATACCCCTGTGTGCTTGTAAATAATATCACAGAATCATCCATTCTGCAAATAAAATCTACCTTTTAGCACTCTTTACTTTTCTTTTGATTCTTTTTCCGCTCTTAAAGCTTCCTGTTCTCTTCTATATCTTCTCTTATCTACCTTACGCACAAGTCTCTGACCTTTTTTCTTTTCGTTATAATATGTTGTTAACATCATTAAGCCGACAAAGAAAAACGCAACCGACAAGAAACGAACAAATACCGATGTAAAGCTGGCAATTGTAGAATCCGGGAAAATAGATTCGGAATAATGTGCCAATACGATCCAGGCAATGGATGCCAGGATATATAAAATTCCGTTTGTAAGATTTGATTTCATAATACTCACCCTTTTATCAACGAGAAAATCATAACACAAACCCATAAAAAAAAGAAACCTCAGATGAAGTTTCTTATTTATGCAGGATTGGAGAAACCCTTTTATAAATTAATGCAGTGACAAGTGATACCACAATACCCTTTACTAAGTTAAACGGAACGGTCATAAACAAGATAAATGTAAATAAATCTTTTACCCCGGAGAAGATACCTGTTCCCATACCGATGATCGCATCAATCGGTAAATTATAGAAATAAGAGAATGCTGGAATCATCACAAAGTAGTTGGCAAGTGCACCAACGATAACTAAGCTGATTGAACCAATCACAAGAGATTTAAATGCACCCTCACGTGTTTTATGTTTCTGATAATAAATCGATGCCGGAAGAACAAAGGCCCAACCCATAATCAAGTTCGCAAATTCACCGACATAAGCTGTCTGTGTACCCTGGAAGATCACATTCAATAAAATCTTTAATAATTCTGTTATGGCTCCCGCAACCGGTCCTAAGGCAAAGCCTGCCAGAAGAACAGCTACTTCATCAAATCCCAGCTTGTAGAACGGAACCGAGAAAGGAAGCGGAATTTCAAACATCATCAGAAGAAACGCAATAGCGCCTAATACGGCAATTTTGGCAATAGTTCCCACATCGAAGTTCGATGCGGCTTTCGTGTTAGCTGACATAATTACTACCTCCCTGCCTCTTCATTAAAAAAGAGGTCTGTCGCTTAACGAAAAACCTCAAAGTACCATAATAAAAGATAAAAAATCTTCTTTCATCCAGACTTTAACTGTCGCCACCGGAATTGCACCGGTTCGTGCCGAAGCTCGCGGGGTATACCGCCGGTAAGGAATTACACCTGACCCTGAAGTTTTACAATGAAAAAATATCACGCATATAACGTATTGTCAATGAATGTGCATTTTAGTTAATACTATTTATTATCTTTTAATATTACATCTTTTTATTTATAGAATCATTAATATGAAAACGCTTTCGTGAAAAAATGCACAAAGCGTTTGACTTTTATGTCTTCAATTCTATATGATTTAATTGTTTAGGAGGATTAATAAGATGGGTAAACTAGACGGTAAGGTTGCGATCATTACAGGTTCTACATCCGGTATGGGTCGTGACACTGCTTATCTATTTGCAGAAGAAGGCGCTAAAGTCGTTGTTACAGGACGTAACGAAGCACGTGCTAAAGCTGCAGTAGATAAAATCAAAGAAGCCGGCGGCGAAGCTATTTATGTGATCGCTGACACTTCAAAATTAGACAGCGCTCAAAAGATTTTTGATGCGGCTATGGATGCTTATGGAACTGTTGATATCTTAATCAACAATGCTGGTCAGTTAAGTGTTACTCCATTCATGGAATTAACATTAGAAGAGTGGACAAGCGTTATGAACGTTAACGTTACAATGGCTATCTTACTTGGCCAGATGTGCGCTAAAGTCATGAAAGAAAAAGGCGAAGGTCACATCGTGAATATCGCTTCTGTAGCTGGTACTTCAGCTCGTTGGGGACCTACTGCATATTGCACATCTAAGCACGCAATGGTTGGTTTGACAAAGGCTATGGCAAGAGAATTAGGTCCGGAAATCCATGTTAACGGAATCAATCCGGGAGCTATCCAGACTGCTATGTTAGATTCAGCCGGTGGTGAAGCAGCTATGGAAGGCATGAAGCAGATGTCTCCGTTACACCGTATCGGACAGGGTCGTGAAATCGCCACTACATGCTTATTCTTATCTACATCTGATTCATCATTTATCGATGGTCAGCTGATTAGAGTTGATGGCGGCGTAGACTGCTAATAATGAAAAAAAGAGCTGTCAGGCTCCCGGTTTGACCGGGAAGCCTTTCAGCTCATTTTTAATCCAATTAATCCAAATCTTCACCGTTGGATTCATAAACCTTCTTCATGTAGTAGAAGGATTTTTTCTTTTCACGGTGTAAGTCACCATTTCCGTCATCATCGTAGTCAACATAGATGAATCCGTAACGTTTACGCATTTCACCGGTTCCTGCAGATACTACATCAATAAAGCCCCATGGAGTATAACCAATCAAATCAACACCGTCAATTTCAATGGCATCCTTCATAACCTTGATGTGCTTGCGCATATAATCGATACGGTAATCATCTTCGATCATCTTACCAGGAACAACTTCATCGATGGCACCTAAGCCGTTTTCTACGATCATCATCGGTAATTGATAACGGTCATAAATCTGGTTTAAGTTAATTCTGAGTCCAAGCGGGTCAATTGTCCAGCCCCATTCAGAAGCATCCAGATATGGGTTCTTGATGCCGCGGCTCTGGTTTCCGGCTGTCGTTTCAAACTGTTCCGGATGCGCTGCATAAACCTGTGAGCTGTAGTATGAGAAGCTGTAGAAATCTACTACACCCTTCTTTAATTCTTCATCATCATTTGGACCCTTTTCAATAACGATGCCATCTCTTTCAAGCTGTTTCAATTTGTAGTTAGGATAGTATCCGCGTACCTGAACATCACCATAGAACCACTTGAAATCATGAGCGCCGGTTAGTTCAGCCATTACATCTTCCGGATTGCAGGAATATGGATAAGATGCACCATGGGCAATCATCAAACCGATAAAGTTATTTGGATCTACTTCATGACCGATAATAACCGCTCTTGCGCTTCCTACAAATAAGTTCCATCTTGCCTGTTCGGCATTCTGCTTATTGGTGATATGTTCATGAACACCGTTCATCATAAAGTTTGTATTGATGTTGATTTCATTGATGGTCAACCAATATTTAACTAAGCCTTTATAACGCTCAAATACGGTGCGGGCATATTTTGTGAACGCATCGAGTGTATGACGGCTTACCCATCCATCGTATTCGTTTGCCAGATGTAACGGGCAGTCAAAATGATAAATCGTTACTAATGGTTCAATATTATATTTGTGACATTCTTTAAATACATCCTCATAGAACTGTAAACCTTCTTCATTTGGAGTTTCATCATCGCCATTTGGGAAAATACGTGTCCAGTTGATAGACAGACGGTATACATTCATACCCATTTCCGCAAATAAGGCAATATCTTCTTTCCAATGATGATAGAAGTCAGTAGCTACATGGCTTGGATAGTATGTATCCGGATCGATAATAGCCTTTGCACCTGCCGGGATTTCTTCATCCATATTACCAAATGATTTTCTTTCACCATTTGGCATTTCTACAATAAATTTACGCGGAATTCCATGAATTCCATCTCCACCGGTTAATGTATCGGCAACAGCCGGTCCCTTTCCACCGGAAAGATATCCACCTTCATATTGGTTGGCAGCCGTTGCTCCACCCCATAAAAATCCTTTAGGAAAACTCATGTATTGTACCTCCTATTTCCTGCCTTTATTATTTCAAATTTAGATTTCTTCATCAACCAAAAAACATTGACGAACGGTTATTTCTATTCAGAATATATATACTTTTTTGGTATAATGGTGGTGGTGATATTATGGATATAAAGACAATGGAATATTTTAAAGCCGTTGCCGAAGAGCGAAGCTTTTCTAAGGCGGCACAACTTTTACATATGACACAGCCCCCTCTTTCCCGCAGTATTAAGGAATTAGAAATGGAACTGGGAAAGACGCTTTTTGTGCGCGTTCATAATGGCGTTGAACTTACGGAAGAAGGAATCATTCTAAAATCCCGTATCGATGAAATTCTTGAATTAACGGATAAGACCATTCGTGAGGTAAAAGGACACAGTGAACAGGTCAGCGGTGAGGTAACAATCAGTGCCGGGGAAAGTAACGGTATGCACTATATTGCCTCTGCCATTAAACAGGTTCACGATGAATATCCTAATATCCGTTTCCATGTCAACAGCGCCTACAGCTACGATACAAGAGAAAAGGTTCAAAGCGGAATGGCGGATGTCGGAATTGTGTTCTCCAACCATCATTTAGATAATTTGGAATACTATCGCCTGCCTCATGATGATCTGATCGGCATTATTCTTCCTAAAGACCATCCCCTTGCCGAGAAGAAAGTCGTAAGACCGGAAGATCTTAAACATCTTCCTTTAATGGGTTCCCGGCATATTGTAGAAAGTAAAAGCTTTACCAGTTGGTTAGGATATGATCCTTACAGTCTTGATATCAGTGTATCCTACAATTTGATCAATACCCCGATTCTGTTTATGGAAGACGGTTTAGGATTTCCTCTTGCGTTTATGGATGTGGTCAATCTTCCTGATCACTTATGCCAGAAACCGCTCTATCCACATTTAAAATATCCTATGATCTTAATCTGGAAGAAAAACATCGTCCTTCAAAGACATGTACAGATCTTTCTTGATACTCTTAAAAACATGTAAAAAATGACCCTTGCCGGGTCATTTTTATTTATAGACTGTTATAATGCTCATCACTTACCGGTTCGCACCATTCATTGGATGCATCCTTACCATCTAATTCAAATGCCAGATGAGAGAACCAGCTGTCTTTTTGGGCACCATGCCAATGTTTCACATTAGCCGGAATATGAATCACCGTACCCGGTAAGATTTCAACAGGATCCTTACCTTCTTCCTGGTACCAGCCCTTTCCGGCAACACCGATCAACATCTGTCCTCCGCCTTCAGAGGCATGGTGGATATGCCAGAAGTTACGGCAGCCCGGCTCAAATGTCACATTGAAGCAGTTAATCTGAGAATCAGATACCGGAGCTAAATAGCTGTCACCGGTAAAGTATTCGTTGACCGGATTGATATCGCCGATTTCAAACATCACTTCCTGCTGGAATTTATCTTTTTCACTTGCCGGTTGGTCATCATCCTTCCAAATCTCTTTGGCGAGATTGAATACACCCCAGCCCGTTGGCCAGCCTGCATAGAATGCCGCATGAGTAATGATGGCTGCGATTTCCGCTTTCGTGATACCGTTTTTCTTTGCGGTTTCCAAATGATATTTTAAAGAGCTGTCAACTAAGCCTCTTCCCATAAATACTGAGATCACAATTGTGCTCTTAGTCTTTAAATCAATTGTTTCATCATTCCATACTTCTCCGAAAAGTACATCATCATTATATCTGGCAAAATCCGGTGCAAATTCACCTAAAGAATTTCTTCCTGCTGTTTGTACAATTTTTTTACGCATATTCTTTTCCTTCTTTCTGATTCCATTATAAAAAAGAAAAATCGCTATGTGAAATTCAAATACAACATAGCGAATTATACTTTTGTTGTATATTAAATTAATTTATAGGTATCGGAACCGCAGTTTTGCCAGCATCCTGCCGCAATATAGACAAGTGCGCAAAAGTAGATAAAAAGAATAATTGAAGATACCCAGCCTGCCTTTATTCGAAGCGCCAAACGAAACCCCAACAGGCAGTCCGATAACACAAATAAGATACCTCCTGTCTTTAGTAATTTCTCAATGGATAATGCCGATATAAACATCATAAATAACACAATCGCATATAGACTTACAGGAATCGCAACATTTCGAACCCAATAGCTCATCAAAGAGAAGCCAAAGATGATCAAAAGGGCTGCCACCACTAAAAATCCATACAACTTCCATTGCCTTTGCGAAGGTTTTTGAAGCATCTGAAATGCCATAATAAAGAAAATATGGGCAGCCATAAAGCCTAATACAGCGGGTACAAAATTTAAGTTAATGATAGAATCACTGAAAAGACATAAGCTTACTCCCGCCAACAAGTATAAAGCCAGTTTGGATTTCGTATCCTTATATGCCATAAAACACAGATGAACCGGCATAAATCCCATCACAATCCGTATCATCGTACATATCAACAAGGAGGGCTTTTTGACGATATTGACATAAATTGTGAGTATTATAAACAAAACCAACATGACACCAACGTGTCGATTAAAGTATTTCTTCATCTTCCATATCACCTAAATACCATACAGATGTCTTGCGACATAGACACCGCTGGCACTGGCATGAGATAAGGAATGCGTTACCCCGCTGCAGTCACCGATCACATATAAGCCTTTGTTGACCGTTTCAAGATTTTCATCCACGTCGACCTGCATATTATAGAATTTTACCTCTACTCCATATAACAGGGTATCATCGCTGGCCGTGGATGGACAGATCTTATCCAGCGCATAGATCATCTCGATAATATCATCCAACTGTCGTTTCGGAATCACCAGCGATAAGTCGCCCGGAGTAGCCTGTAAGGTCGGTTTCACAAAACCGTTCGCAATGCGGGATGGTGTTGAGCGCTGACCGCGTATTAAGTCGCCAAAGCGCTGTACGATGACTCCCCCGCCTAACATATTGGACAGACGGGCAATGGATTCACCATATTGATTGGACGCATTAAACGGTTCGGTAAAGCGATTGGATACTAACAGCGCAAAGTTGGTATTCTTTGAGAATTTTGACGGATCGTTGTAGCTGTGTCCGTTGGCTGTTACCACTCCGTTGGTATTTTCATTGACCACTACACCATTGGGATTCATGCAGAAAGTACGTACTAAATCCTGATATTTTTTCGAGCGGTAAATGATCTTGGATTCATATAAGCTATCGGTCAAATCGCTGAATGTCTCTGCTCTTAACTCGACACGAACACCGATATCCACCCGATTGGAACGGGTGCGAATTCCTAAATTACGACAGATGGTTTCCATCCATTTACTTCCCGTCCGGCCGGTCGAAATCACGCATTTCTTCCCTTTAAAACAATCCTTGGCAGTAAATAAGGCATATCCGCCTTCGATTGGCTCTACCCGCTCGATATCGGTATCAAAGAAGAAATCTACCTTCTCTTTTAAATCCGCATACATCTTCTCTAAGATTTCATAGTTGATATCGGTTCCTAAATGTCTTACCTTTGCCTTTAAAAGATGCAGGTTATTTTGAAGGCATTTTTTTGCGATTGCGGGATCGGAATTCACATACAGCTTGGCCTGATTACCGCCGTAATGGCAATTGATGGAATCCACATACTCCATGAGTTCAATGGCCTTTTCATGACCGATATAATCGTATAAATTACCTCCGAATTCATTGGTGATATTGTATTTCCCATCACTGAATGCACCGGCTCCACCAAAGCCGGACATAATGGAACATACCGGACAATGCACGCAGTTTAAAATCTTCTTCCCGTCAATGGGACAGTGTCTTTTTTCAAGTGCGTGTCCTTTTTCAAATATTGCGATAGAGAGATTCGGCTGTAAATTTAAAGCTTCATAAGCCGTAAAAATACCACCCGGACCTGCTCCGATGATGACTAAATCATACATAAAGAAATTCCTCCTTACGCTCTATATCCTATTGTACAACACATATGTTAAAATTAAAAAAAAGGAGAACGATATGAGTAAAGTAATTTTCTTAGACGTTGATGGTACTTTGATCAACTACAAGACAGAAACACCTCAATCCGCAAAAATTGCGATTGATAAGGCACGTGCCAATGGACATCATGTCTATATCTGTACAGGCTGTTCCAAAGCTGAAATTCTTCAAAGAGATCTGCCGGATCTAGATGGAATGATCGGAGCTAACGGAGGTTACGTAGAAGACCATGATGAAGTACTGCTTCATCAAAGCCTGACTTACGACCAGACAAAACATGTCGTAGACTGGTGCACCGAAAGAAATATGGGATTTATCTTAGAATGTAACTCCGGACGCTATGTAGATCCGATCTTTATGGAACAGGGACCGGATGCCTTTGTACGCTATAAAGAAGGAAAAGGCGCATCCGATGCCAATGCTGACTTTGAAAGAGAAAGAATCAAGACCCAGTTCTTTTATGTAGAAGGCGATGACAGATATCGTGATGATGTCAATAAAATCAGCTTTGTCTTACATTCCTACCAGGATCATCTCGATTCTAAAGAAGAGTTTAAAGATATGATCGCAAATACCTGGGGCGGTAAAGGTGAACTTGCGATTTTCGGTGATTTAGGACCTCAGGGTATCACCAAGAAAAAAGCCATTGAAGTTCTTCTTAAACATCTGGGAGCGAATGTTGAAGATACGATTTCCTTTGGGGATGCGAAGATCGATTTATCAATGTTTGAATTATGTAACTTCAATGTTGCGATGGGAAACGGCGGACCGGAAATTAAGGAAGCTGCTGATTATATCACCGATGATGTTGATGATGACGGTCTATACAATGCCTTTAAATATTTAAAGCTATTCTAAGAAATAAAACAGCCCGTTTTTTTAACAGGCTGTTTTATTATGCGATTATTTCTTTGGCAAACTTTGTAGCAGCAGCTAAATCATCTGCATCCGGTTTGCCTTTATGAAGACCTTTAAATTCTCCCTTACAGTGAAATTCTCTTGGATCCATCGCAATA
Source organism: Faecalicoccus sp. (assembly GCA_017941505.1). The sequence goes on from JAGAWH010000005.1 coordinate 9,763, forward strand.
CCGACTTTATCGGCTTCGGCTTTCACTTTTTTATAAGTGGAATTTAACATCGCAGCAGAGCCGAAATTAACAATCTTTCCGACCAGATTTTTATCCAGAGAAGCTACAAATTTGCGTACTTCCGGATCAATGGTAAAGGCATAATATGAATTGCCCAGAAACAAAATATCCACCGGTTCACTCACCGGAACATCAATCGGCAAAGCCTCGACTCCGATCGCATTTGCGATGGCTTCGGCAAGACGCCTGGTGTTGCCGGATTTCGTATAATAACGTACGGCTGTTTTCATTATTTACCAACCTTTTCTCCGCCGACAATCACTACATTCATCGGATCGACTTCAATTTTCTGCCATACACCGGACTTAATATACGGTTCACTTTCCAGATAGGCATCCAGCTTTGATTTATCATCAACCTCTAAGACTAATACGGAACCTTTCATATTGCCGTTTTCATCCAACAGACCGCCGCCGCACAAAATCTTTCCATCGATTGTCTTTAAATTTTCTAAGTGGGCAGCACGAACCTGCATGTGTTTTTCCAACATATTTTCACCGTCATAGGCTTTAATCACATACTGCATATTTATTCTCCTTCCTTAGGAATGATTTCGAGTAATTTTATATATAAATCGAACATATCTTTTTTCCGGGTAAGTCCACCCTGCACAGACATATGATCTCCATGCACCGTGTCAAAGACATTCCAGATGCCGGGTTGAATATCATTTTCGTCCAGCTTTTTTTGCGGATCGGTAAAAGGAGCACGTGCGGAAACCGTATTGACTAAACCATCGTTTTCCAACCATTTCTCATCAATGGTGATACCGCCTCTTGTCGTACCGGTCCATGCACCCATCAGGTAAGCATGTCTTGTATACAAAGGTTCGATTTCTTTTAAGATGGGTTTATGACATCCATCATTATCCATTCTTGTGATACTGAAAGGAATCGAAAAATAGTAAATATCCGGATGAATCTTCCACTTTTCATTCCATTTCATCGCCTGGTCAATATGCATATCCCAAGCCGCATAATCTCTTTTATCGCGATGATCATCATTTCCCCTGTTGTTTCTTTTCATGATTTTATAGGTAATCTTAGACCACCATGGTACATCGATTGAATCCATATCAAAGTTTGGATCTTCCGTTAAATCGTAGGCACTGGTGCCATTTAATGGAGAAGCCAGTGTTACCATCGCATGAATCTTATCGGCATGTCCGCCTTTAAAGAAATCCGAACAGTCTTTTGTCTTCTGTTCTTCCTTATCACCGTGAATCAAAATATCCGCAAACATGCGAATGGTCGCTCCTCCAAAGGAATGCCCGATCAGTACTAACTTAGTATCCTTATCCCAATTCTCAATCAAAGGACGTCCGGTAAAGTCCGGACCAAAGCGTTTATGATGATAAAATAAGCTATGTGATTTGCCATAATCGGTTCTGGTTCCTGTTAATTGGGCATAGAGCTCGCAAGCTCTGTCCCAGGCACTTCCTGCAGGATCTACCGAAGCTGCATAACTGGAATATCCTTTTTCATTTAAAGCCTTGATATAATCCCCGTTTCGCATACCCCAGTATGGCGTTCTGTTATTTCTTTGGTCATAGCTTCCCCATCCGGATAATCCATGTACAAAAATATATTTCAACGTAAAATACCTCAGACTCTGTTTTTCCAATACTCGCCGATCGGCTTTGAGCTTTCTTCAATTGTCCACGGCACTTCATGGCGTTCAAAATAACCGATGACTTCCCCGTTTTTATTTCTTACCGGCGTAAAGAATTCTCTTTCTCCGGTCTTACGGTTATATGTTTCAAACATCTCATCTTCACCGGCATCCGCCCGTCTTAGAAACTCTTCGATTTTCGGTTTGGTGCTTTCGTTGTGACAGTTAAATAACGAATTACCGATGATTACACGCTGACCGTATCTTCGCTTAGCGGTATCATTCATAAAGCGAACAGTGTGTGTTCTGTCTACAAACACAATTTCATAAGGATAGGCATTAATGATTCCTAATAATACTTCTTCGTTGATATCCATATTAACTCCCTTCATGTACATGAATGATCCAGTCTAGGTCCGGATCACTGCAGTTAAGAAGGAGCTCACCATTCTTTTTTCTGGCATGAATCTTTACGGAACGATTTGCCTTCTCATCAAAGATTTCACATTCGGCTTCTTCCTTCGGCAAAAACCAATGAAGTTCAGAATGTTTAAGATAATCATAATCCGGTCTGTTTTCAACCGTTCCGATTGCCATTAAGGTATTCTCTTTGATATAAATCGGAAGATGGAAGTAATCATATGTCTCACTATACCAGGAACATCCTTCTTTTACTGTATCATCTAATAGATTATACCATTTTCCTTGAGGAAGATAGTAATCTGCTCTTCCCTGTTCATTAAAAATAGGAGCTAATATCATGGAATCACCTAACATATACTGCATATCAAGATATCGGCATGCCATATCATCCGGGTAGTTAAAGAACATCGGACGCATAACCGGAATGCCTGTTTGATGTGCCTTTACGGCATTCATCCAATAATACGGCATCAGACGATTTTTTAAAGAAGAAAACTGTCTTGCCACAGCGCAGGACTGTGCGTCAAAGAGCCATGGCACCCGATAGGTATCCGATCCATGAAGACGGCTGTGGGTGGAAAACATACCAAACTGCAGCCATCGTTTATATACATCCGGTGAAGCCGTGCTTTCAAATCCGGAGATATCATGCGACCAGAACGCAAACCCGCCAAGCGCAAAGGATAATCCTCCGCGAAGTGTTTCTGCCATAGACGCATAATTGGCGCTGCAGTCTCCTCCCCAATGTACCGGGAACTGCTGGCATCCTGCCGTGGCACTTCTGGCAAATAAGACAGCTTCATTTTTTCCTTTTTCTTTTTCTAAGAAAGTAAATACACATTGGTTGTATAAATAGGTGTAATAATTATGCATAGACATCGGATCACTGCCATCATGATATACCACATCGATGGGAATTCTTTCCCCGAAATCGGTCTTGAAACAATCGACTCCGACATCGATCAACTGTTTCAATTTCGATGTATACCATGCACAGGCATCCGGATTGGTAAAATCGACAAGTGTCATACCCGGCTGCCAGTTATCAAACTGACGAATACCCCTTCCGTCTTTTCGCATTAGGAAATAACCATTCTTCATTCCTTCTTCAAACATCTTCGTGTTTTGGGCTACATACGGATTGATCCAGACACAGATTTTTAATCCCCGGTTATGATATCTTTCCAACATGCCTTTCACATCCGGGAATTGGGCATCATCCCATTCAAAATCACACCAATGAAGTGCTTTCATCCAGTAACAATCAAAATGGAAGACACGGAAAGGAATTTGGTAGGAATCCATGCCATTGATCATGTCAGTCACTGTTGCTTCATCATACATCGGTTTAAAGGATGTCGACAGCCATAAGCCAAAGCTCCATGCCGGAGGTAAAGCCGGCTTACCGGTTAAATCGGTATAAAGCTCTATGATATCTGATGGCGTTTTACCGTAGAATAAATGATATCTAAGCTGCTCCCCTTCAATAGACATTGATACATAGCCGGTTTTTTCAGAACATACTTCAAAAGATACCGGTCCTGCATGATCGGCAAAGATACCATAGTGCTCACTGGAAATATAGAATGGGATATTTTTGTAGGCAACTGAAGAGGCGGTTCCGCCATCTTCATTCCACATATCCACGCTCTGTCCGTTTTTGACAAAGGCCGTAAAGCGCTCTCCAAGACCATAAATCGTCTCGCCTGCCTTAACAGATAATTCGTTTAAGATATAATTATGACCTGTTAATTGAAAATAGGATTCATGGGCATCGAGTCTTGCCGGTTGACGATCCACCTGCATATAGCCGATATTTCTAAATTCAGAAGAGGTCAGTTTCTTTTCATTTCCATAGAAAGTAATTGAAAAATCCTTTCGATTTACAATCACCTTAACATCCCCACTTAGAAGAACAGCCAACTCTTCATTTATAGAAGTTTCCGGTTTATAATCTCCTGTATTTAAATTCAATCTGGCTTCATGAATGTCATATCCCATAAAATGCGTAATCGTTACGGAAATATCATTTTTCCGATACGATTCCATATCAATCACAAGGGTTTGAACATCAATCGTATCCGCACGGGAATGCACTTCTCGTTCGGTTGCGACAATTCTTAGTCCATGTTCTATTGTTTGAACATCAAAGGCTTCTACGGCATAAAATGCCTTTACATTTTCTTTTCGAAGCCAATAACCATCTGTAAATTTCATAACATACCTCACTTGATTTCATTATATAAAAAAGTCCCATAAAGGGACAATTAACGTTTCAGATATTGGGATGATACCGGAAATTCAAAATAGGTATCCGGATACGGTTCATCCTTTAAGGTGAAATGCCACCATTCACATTCATAAGGGACAAAACCGTTTCGCACCATCGCCTTCTGCAGTAACATGCGGTTTTCATACTGCTCTTTTGTGATACCTTGATAATCCGGATGGGAAAGCTCTCCGAAATAATCAAACGGACCACCCATATCGACCTCTTTACCGGTTTTCATATCAAATAAAGTCAAATCAACCGTACTGCCTCGGCTGTGGGAAGATTTTGTGGCGATATATCCTTTTTCAAATAAATCGGTTTTATCCAGATCCGGATAGAAAAATGGCTTCATGCGAAGATCGGTATCTTCTAATCCCCACATTGTAAAATGTTTAACGGCCATGGCCGGACGATAGGCATCAAAGATTTTGAGCCTGTATCCCCACACATTCATTTCGTTGGCCACACCAAGTAATGCTCTGGCAGCCTCTTTTGTGAGAAGGGCAATTGGCTCTTCGTATCCGTTGATGCGATCTCCGATAAAGTTATATGTGGAATAATAACGAATTTCCTGAATAATACTTGGAATATAGTCCGCTAATACCACAAATCCGGAAGGATCGGTTGTTTCTGAATCACGATATACATGCATAATTTAAATCTCCTATACATTTTCTTCGACATCCGGAATCAATTCCACAAAACAATCCGGATATTCTTTTTGAAGTTCTTTTTTAAGTAAGGCATCCGCCACTTCCAATTCAGTAAATGACATTAGATCGTGCTGGGTTGTAAAGTAAATGGAAATCCATAATCTTCTTCCCGTAGTAGTTATATCATAGAAAACAGGAACAAATGGATAGGCTTCCAAAACTTTTCCTGTTCTTGTCTTAATATCTTCAATGATAGATTCATCCGGCGAAAACATCATCAGCGAACGGAACGATTCTTCGATCATCTTTACGGGTTCGGGCATCATACAAAGACAGAGTACAATTGCCACAATCTGGTCAAAATAAGGTGTGATCCATGCCAGAGGTGTAGATTCAAAAAAGGTAGAAATATAAAAGGATAAAGATACGCCTAAACTGGTGATCACATCAATTTTCCATCCCGCAATTTCGGCATCAATGGTAGGCGATGTAACCTTTCGGTTAATATGAATCAGCACCAATAAAATACCTAACGAAATAATCGATAATACAATTTCAAAAATAGAAACCTGCATATGATCGATGGCGTTTCCACCCCTTAAGATAATCTGAACATTGTTGGTGATAATGGCAATCATGACCGCAATAAACATCATGCCTTTTATTAGAATCAAAAGACTTTCAAATTGCGAATAACCAAAGGGACGCTTCTCATTGACCGGTTTATAGAACAAAGGAATGATAAAAATCGTAGCCCCAATCAGAAACAACTCAATGGAATCATAGATCGTATCGGCCATAATTGATTGTGAAGAAGAGTACACAGCCATAAAGAATTCGGCAACCGCAAATAATACTCCCGACCAGAAAGAAATGGCCATAATCTTCACTTCATTTTTCTCCTGTGATTGAACTGAAATAAAAATCACCACCCATCACATTATAACAGATGTCATCAAAAAAGCTTCCCTAAGGAAGCTAATGTTCACGAATAATATAATGGAATACATCAAATTGATGAAATCCCAACTCTTCCAGTTTTCTTTGAGCGGACTTCTGATTTTCAACCGTATTAAAATCCGGAATCAAAGGAATGCGAATGATTACCTTATTTAAATCCACATTTTCAGACAGCCACTTTAGATTGGTCAAAACTTGAGAGTTATCCTTTCCGGTGTAAGAATGATAAATATCCGGATCCATATCTTTGATGTCGATGATCCATAAGGCAATCTCATCTGCCAACAATTGAACCGATTCTAAATCTACATTTAAGGATGTCTCTACATTCACATTCCATCCTTCCGGTCTCTGTTGGCAGAATTCTTTAATAAAGGCAGCCTGTAATAATGGCTCCCCACCTCCAAAGGTAACACCCCCTCCGGTGGCCAGAAAATATAGGTTGTCAATTTTTAAGATTTCAATCAATTGTTCTGTCGTATAGTGATTTCGCTTTGTATCCGGATTGAGACAGCGGGGATTTAGGCAATATTTACATGCCAATGGACATCCATATCCTGCCACTAAGGATACAATGCCGTTTCCATCTAATCCCATCGATAATCGTTTGATGGACATACAGTCAAATCTATGCGTCATTTTCTTCAACGATTCCCTCTTCAACAAACTCATCATCCGGATTATAGGTTTCCATTCCCATAATATCGCCCGGGTCGACTTCTTCCTTATGACCCGGTAAAATAGACTCTATTTTTTCACACCCGGTCATCGATACGCCGGCAAGAAGCGACATGCCCGCCACCATAATCGAAAGGCCTTTTCTTTTCCTTTTATCAAGCTGCATTTCCAGATAACGAAGATCGGCTTCACATTTGGGACAGGTGCCTGTGCACTCTCCCTGATACTCACAATTTTCCGTGATGAATGGAATATCATTGGCATCGGCAATTTCTTTGCGGATCTGTTTTAAAATCCGGCATTTATCTTTCCCGTTCATAGATTATCCTCAAAGTATTTATGCATCTTCTGCCAGGACATCGCCAGCCAATTCAATTTCATCAGGAGGTGCCTCTTCCCCTTCCAACTGTTCGATATCTCCTTTGCCGTTATCATCCGGGGTTATCGGCTCAACCTTTTGACATCCGGCCATTGATACACTGGTTAACAGTGACATACCTGCCACCATAATAGAAAGACCTTTTCTTCGTCTTTTATCAAGCTGGGCTTCCAGATAACGCAGATCGGCTTCACACTTCGGACAGGTTCCTTTACAATCCCCCTGATACTCACAATTTTCGGTGATGTAGTCAATATCATTGGCATCGGCAATTTCCTGACGGATTTGTTTTAAAATTTTACATTTGTCTTTTCCATTCATGACGTATACCTCACCCGTTTTCTTTAGGAACATAGCCGGAAAGCTCAAATTGATCAAGATCTACATCATCCGGGATATATTCATCCCCGGTTAAATCCATGATTTCTTCCGGTACATCCTTATCCTGATCAATGCCTGTGGCACGACATCCGGCCATCGATACACCTGTCAATAATGACATACCTGCTAGAGCTACTGAAACACCTTTGCGTCTGCGATTTTCTAACTCTGTCTCCAGATATCTTAACTCACTTTCACATTTCGGACAGGTTCCCCGGCAATTGCCCTGAAATTTACAATTTTCCGTGATATAAGGAATATCATTGGCATCCGCAATTTCCTTTCGGATCTGTTTTAGAATTTTACATTTGTCTTTTCCGTTCATCATAAAATACCTATTTGATACACAAAAGACACTCTCTCTACCTAGATTATACAAGATATACCCTATAATACAAAATCATTAGTCTAAATCGGTCCGAAAAAAAGAAAAACGCCTTTATATAAAGGCGTTATAAGCAGTGGCGGAGAGTAAGAGATTCGAACTCTTGGTACCGTTTCCAGTACACAGCCTTTCCAAGACTGCACCTTAAACCGCTCGGACAACTCTCCAATGCCTATTCATCATACAGTGAAATCGAATTTCTGTCAAACAGAATTCAATGTTTGAGCAGGTTTTTGTGGTTATCAAGTGATAATGTCTTAATAGTTATTAAGGGAAAATGTCCCAGTCCTCTGAGGCAGGACTTATGCCGCGAAAGCCATTGAGGAATGGGTTTTCCCCCTGCTACACTGGCCCGCCGCGTTGCCAAAGGGCA
>JAGAWH010000006.1 GCA_017941505.1 Faecalicoccus sp.
AATCAACAATTAATTTCACATTTTTTCACTTAATTTGAAAAATGTAAGAAAATTCATCTGTTTTTGTAACAAATTCCCATAGAACTGAATATTTAAGCACCATACTCTTTCATAACAAAAAAAGGACCCTAGAGTCCTAATAAGTGAATACATAGATTCGATATAAACTGGATAATCCAATTTCTTGCCATCATCAAAGGTCCGTTTAATACCCCCAGAAGCAGCAGCGCAATGAATAGATAATACATCATAGGATTGCCTCTGATGGCGCGATAATAATTTTCATCCGGTAAAAACGCAAATAAGATCTTCGATCCATCCAGCGGCGGAACCGGAATTAGATTAAATACCCCAAAACCGGTTGAAACGATAGCTGTTGTCGCAAGCGTATCCAATATGAACTTTCCCGCTCCGGAATACGCAAAGCTTGGCGATACTTTATAGATCAAGTAATAAAGAAACATTGCGACAAAGGTCAACAGGAAATTGGCAACCGGTCCGGCAAAGCTTGTCCAGATGATTCCTGTCTTTGGATCTTTATAGTAATCCGGATCAATCGGCACCGGTTTCGCCCATCCAAACTGAAACAACAGTAAGCAGACAAGACCTGTCCAATCGATATGGTTTAACGGATTCAGGCTGAGCCTGCCTCTCATTTTAGCGGTGGGATCCCCAAACCAATAAGACACAAGGCCATGGGCAAATTCATGAATAGACATCGCCAGTATGACCGCAATCAATCTTTGCACAATAGCACTTGGGGTTAATCCATACAACATTATACATTAAACAGGAAGTGCATCACATCGCCATCCTGTACCACATAATCTTTACCTTCAGAGCGGAATTTTCCTGCCTCACGAATGGCTTTTTCACTGCCGTATTGATCCATATCTTCAAAGGTATATACTTCCGCACGGATAAATCCGCGTTTAAAGTCAGAATGGATCACACCGGCACAATCCGGAGCTTTCATGCCTTTTCTAAATGTCCAGGCACGGCACTCATCTTCACCGGCTGTTAAGAAGGTACATAAATCTAATACGCTGTAAGCCTTTTGAATGAGTTGATCCAAGCCGCTGGCAGGAAGACCCATTTCCTCTAAGAACATGTCTTTTTCTTCTTTTTCTAATCCGGAAACCTCTTCCTCCATTTTGGCGCATAAAGCCACAATACCGGAATTTTCCGCTTCGGCATAAGCTTTGACCTTTTGATAATATTCATTGGAATCAGGATCAATTACACCATCCTCATCCATATTTGCCACATAGATAACCGGCTTGCGGGTTAAGAGATTATATGTCTTTAAGAAAGCTTCTTCTTCCTCAGTAGCCTCTAAGACACGAGCCGGCTTACCTTCTTCTAAAAGCGGCTGTAATTTATCAACAAGGGCCATTTCCGCCTTGGCTTCTTTATCCGATGCAAGCTTTGACTTTCTTTCGATTTTAGCACGGCGGTTTTCAATGGTCTGTAAATCCGCAAGAGTTAACTCCAGATTGATAATTTCAATATCACGAATCGGATCAATGGTGTTCTCCACATGAGTGATATTTGGATCATCAAAACAGCGGACCACATGACAGATCGCATCCGTTAAACGGATATTAGATAAAAATTGGTTTCCCAAGCCTTCACCTTTGCTGGCACCTTTTACCAGGCCGGCGATATCCGTAAATTCAAACGTTGTATAAATTGTCTTTTTCGGATGAAAGATCTCTGTTAGACGGTCAATCCGCTTATCCGGTACCTCGACAACACCTACATTGGGTGCAATTGTCGCAAATGGATAATTGGCGGCCTCAACCTGACTTTTTGTGACCGCGTTAAACAATGTGGATTTACCGACATTCGGCAATCCCACAATACCTGCAGTTAACGGCATATTCTCATTCCTTTCCTACATCGTCTGCTTTTAAAACGACGCGTTTTAACTTCTTTTCGAATTTCTGGCGCGGCATTAAAACACTGGCCCCACACCCCAGACACTTAATGCGGATATCGGCACCCATACGGATGATCTTCCACTCTGTCGATTTGTGGCAGGGATGTTCTTTTTTCATTTCAATGATGTCATTTAGATCGTAATCATACTCCATCATAAACTAGCCTCTTGTATGGTTTTTATATGCTTCCAGCGTATTCGATAATAACATACAAACCGTCATCGGTCCAACGCCTTTTGGCACCGGTGAAATAGCGGATACCTTATCCTTTACATCATCAAAATCCACATCACCGCAAAGTTTGCCATTATCCATGCGGTTAATACCTACATCAATGACAACAGCACCTTCCTTGACCCAGTCGGATTTAATCAGTTTCGGTTTACCGATGGCCGCAATTAAAATGTCTGCCTCACTGCAAACTTTTTCAATATTCTTTGTGCGGGAATGTACAGTTGTAACGGTTGCGTTTTTATTCTGTAACAGAAGAGCTACCGGTTTTCCGACAAGATTGGAACGACCTGCTACAACAGCACGCATACCGGATAAATCATCTAAGCCAATAGACTCTAACATTGCCATACATCCCTTCGGGGTACACGGAATAAATCCCGGACGGCCTGTTAATAAATTTCCGGCATTGACAGGATGTAAACCATCGACATCTTTATCCGGTGAAATAGCTTCAATAACGCTTGTCTCATCTAAGCCTTTAGGAAGCGGCAGCTGTACTAAAATACCGTCTACATCCGGATCGGCATTCTGCTCTTCTACTACTTTCAATAATTCTTCCTGGGAGATATTTTTATCCAATACTAAAGTTCTGTGCTCCATACCGATGGATTCACAGGCTTTTCCTTTACTTTTAACATAAGACTGACTGGCAGGATTATCACCTACCAAAATAACCGTGAGTAATGGAGTTCTTCCTCCCTTATCTTTGATATCCTGCACCTCTTTTGCCATTTCTGCTTTTAATTTCTGTGATAAATCTGTTCCGCTGATTAGTTTCATGAAAAAATCTCCTTATCATCTAAAATGATGGTTACCGGCCCATCATTACATAAATCTATTTTCATATCGGCACCAAAAGTTCCCGTTTCAACAGGAACATATGTTTTCAAAATCTCATTAAAGGCATCATATAAAGGAATTGCGATATCCGGCTTTGCGGCTTTCACAAAGCTCGGGCGATTTCCTTTTTTAGCATTGGCATATAAAGTAAACTGACTGATAGATAATATCGAACCATTCACATCCATAATCGAAAGATTCATCTTTCCATCCGGATCTTCAAAAACACGCAGCTTAACAATTTTAGCTGCCATTTTCTCAACAATATCCTTCGTATCCGACTCTTCAAATCCCACCAGAGCAAGATATCCTTTATCAATTTTTCCTGTACATTTTCCTTCTATTGTACAGGAAGCATGGCTTACACGTTGTAAAACTACTTTCATTTCTTTTCCTCCAGCAGACAGACGCACGTTGATACCATACCTTCTTCGTGCCCGACAAATCCCATCTTTTCACCTCTTGTAGCTTTTACAGAGACCTGAGAGATATCGCAATGTAAACAGGCGGCGATATTTTGGCGCATCTGCACTATATAAGGTGCCATCTTTGGCTTTTCCGCTAAAATCAGAGCATCAATGTTGCCAATCCGATATCCCTTTTCATCCATTAAATCATATACTTTTGTAAGTAGAATCATACTGGAAATTCCTTTATAAGCAGGATCGGTATCCGGAAAATGATGACCTAAATCACCTAAAGCCAGAGCCCCAAGGATACTTTCCGCAACCGCATGCAGCAACACATCTGCATCGGAGTGTCCGACAAGTCCTTTATCGTGAGGTATTTGAACACCACCGAGGATCAAAGGACGATTGTAGTCCAACTGATGAATATCTATTGATTGTCCGATCCGCATTATTTCCACAGCACCTTTGATGTCTTGGCTTTAACCGGCATATCCTTTTCAATATGGCCGACAATCACATTGGAAATGCCTTCATAAGATTCATCCAGGCCCCATTCTTTTAACAAATTCTTTCCAAAATCGCTTTCAAATACTTCCTTGGCACGATGAATCCAGCAGGCTCCAAGCCCCAAAGCATGAGCCGCATTGAGCATATTACCCACCGCAATAGAGCCATCATATAAATATGTCGGAGATGTCTTTGATGCCAGCACAACAATAACGGTTTTAGCCCCATAGAACGGATCCATATCCTTTCCCATAACAGCAGCATTGGCCTTACTGATAAGAGAAACCGTTTCCGGGTCCTGCACAACCACAAAGGCAGTTTCCTGGCGGTTCATACCGGTCGGAGCACACTGTCCTGCATAAACAATTTTTTCTAAATCTTCCTTAGAAACAGGTTCATTTGTAAACAAACGTGAACTTGATCTTGATTCAATTACATCAAAAAAATCAGCCATATTTCCTCCTTTTCTAAAAAAAAGCTTGACTTACGTCAAGCTTATTCTACTACTTGAATGAACTGCGGTGTTCCGATCCATGGAGCTTCCGCTTCAGCAATTACTGTTTCACCTAAATAGTTACCATGAACAGCTGAGTTATCACCTAAGTAAACTGCGATGTGGTCAACACCACGTCCACCGTTATCATAGTAAATCAGGTTACCGGCCTGAGGATTATCTGTATAGTATCCATAAGATACATACTGATCTGGCCATAACTGCATTGCGTTTTCAACGCCGGCGTTAGCTAATGCCATCTGAACAACAACTGTACAAGTTAATCCATCCGTTGTATCAACCAAGCCTAATGCTGCGTTAGCAATACGCTGGTTCAAATCTGCATACGGATTTGTTGGATCTTCGTAATATACGTCTTCAACCGGAGCCGGTTCAACGTAAATGTCTTCAGCTGGCTGTTCAACAGGTTCTTCAACAACTGGTTCCTCAACCACTGGTTCTTCAGGAACGTAAATGTCTTCTTCAACTGGTGCTACAGGTTCCTCAACTACTGGTGCTTCAGCAGCCGGTTCCTCAACTACCGGTGTTTCAACAACTGGTTCTTCAAATACTACTTGTTCAATCGGAGCTGCAATTGGTTCCGGCTGAACTAATTCTGCAGTTTCAACAACTGGTGCTGCATCGAATACTTCGATAGCAGGTGCTGCTTCAACTACAGGTTCTGCAACAGGTTCTTCAACTACTGGTGCTTCGGCCTCTTCAACAGCTGCAAACGGTGCAGCTACTACTGCTTCTTCAACCACGATCGGCTGAATCTGCTGTACTTCAGCAATCGCAACTGCTTCAGCTTCAATTGCTGTCTGTTCTTCAACAACTACTTCCTTAGCTGTAGTTGTTACTGTTTCCTGTACATCATTAACGACAACAGATGAAACACTAGCAACGACTGCTTGTTTTGTTGTTTCTACTTCGACGTTTCCATCATCTTCGGAGAAGTAGTAACTTTTTCCTTCGATTTCCTGCCATCCTTTAGCGACTGTAGTATCTTCATTCACATACTTGTCACCGTGCCAGCCAGGTGCGGTTTCCATAGCGTAAACAGCGGCAACTACCGGGAAACAAGATGCTACGCCAATGACAGCGGCAATCTTTTTACCATTCGATTCTACATAGTTCATGTTAACAACCCCCTCAAAAATGGTTCTTACACTACTGATAGTACGTACTAATTCTAACAAAAATAAGAGGGTTACGCAACCCTCTTACACGACTTTTTGCCAAAAATGCTTTATTTATCGGCTTTTTTAGACTTATTTTGTCTTTTCAATGATTTCTAAGAAGCTGTCTTCCTTCAAAGAAGCACCACCGATCAATGCACCGTCGATGTCCGGCTGAGCCATATATTCAACGATATTGCCCGGTTTTACAGATCCACCGTACTGTACACGTACGCCTTCAGCAGCGTCAGCGCCAAACAAGTTAGCAACTGTGTCACGTACTAATTTACAGCAGTTTTCTGCGATTTCTACAGAAGCTGATTTACCGGTACCGATAGCCCAGATTGGTTCGTAAGCGATAACCATCTTAGCTACATCTTCCGGAGCGATGTCAGCTAAAGATCCTGCTAACTGAGTCTTAATAACGTCTGCAGTTTCGCCTGCATCGTATTGAGCTTCAGTTTCACCGATACAAAGAATCGGAGTCATGCCTGCAGCGATCAAACGTTTTGCTTTTAAGTTAACTGTTTCATCAGTGTCACCGAACATTTCACGGCGTTCGCTGTGACCGATAATGCAGTACTTTAAGCCTAATTCTTCTAACATAGGAACAGATACTTCACCTGTATAAGCGCCTGAATCTTTGAAGTGGCAGTTTTCAGCAGCAACGATCAGGTTTTTCGCATTGTCAAGTGCAGTTCTTAAATCAGTAAACGGAGCACCGATACCGTAAGTAGCGTTATCAGTAGCTGCAGCAGCGTCAACAGCCTTGAAGAAAGCTTCTGTTTCCGCATTGTTTTTATTCATTTTCCAGTTTCCAACGATAATTGGTTTTCTTGCCATGATTTTTCTCCTTTTAAATGATATTTATTATTTTACTTTTCGCTGATAATAGCGATACCAGGTAATGTCTTACCTTCCATGTATTCTAAGGAAGCTCCGCCGCCAGTAGATACATGAGAGAACTTGTCAGCATAACCTAACTGTTTAGCAGCAGCTGCAGAGTCACCGCCACCGATAACAGTGATAGCACCATCTAATTCAGAGATAGCCTTACATACTAATTCAGTACCAACTGCGAATTTCTTCATTTCGAATACGCCCATAGGTCCGTTCCAAACAACAGTCTTAGCGCCTTCTAAAGTCTTCTTGAATAATTCAACAGAAGCAGGTCCGATATCTAATCCCATCCATCCATCAGGGATTTCGCCAGAAGCTGCAACCTTAGTGTTCGCATCTTCAGAGAATGCATCAGCGATTACGTTGTCAATCGGAAGAACAAGCTTGTCGCCTGCTTTTTCAAGATATTCTTTCGCAAGATCAATCTTATCTTCTTCAACAAGAGAAGAACCGATAGAACCGCCCTGAGCCTTCATGAAGGTATAAGCCATACCACCGCCGATGATAACTTTGTCAGCTTTCTTCAATAAGTTATCGATAACGTCGATCTTAGAAGAAACTTTAGAACCACCGATAATAGCGATAAATGGATGAGCTGGATCATCAACTGCTTTTCCAAGCATAGTAACTTCTTTTTCTACCAGGAAGCCTAAACCGTTTTCTTTAATATTTGTCGGGATTCCTACAGTAGAAGCATGCGCACGGTGAACAGAACCAAATGCGTCTTCAACGAAAACGTCACCTAAGCTTGCCCAGTATGCTCCTAATTCAGGATCGTTCTTGCTTTCGCCTTTTTCGTAACGAGTGTTCTGAACTAATACGATTTCGCCTTCTTTTAATGCGTTAACTGCATCTTCCAATTCCGGTCCGCGGGTAACAGGAACGAAAGTAACCTTAGTTCCAGGTAATAATTCACCTAAACGAACAGCTACACATTCCAAATTGTTTTTAGCTTTGTCTTCCTCAGTTTTAACTTTACCTAAATGAGAGAATAATACAACTTTCGCATTGTTTTCAATCAAGTATTTGATGGTAGGTAAAGCCATAACGATACGGTTGTCATCAGTAATGACACCATCTTTTCTAGGTACGTTAAAGTCGCAGCGTACCAAAACCTTTTTGCCGGCAACATCAAGGTCTTTTACAGTTCTCTTTGTCATTATAATTCCTCCTACTGTAATTTTTGCATTTTTATTATATCACCAGTTAAATTCTATGACTAGTTTTTAAAGCACATTTTACTTATGGTAAGAGCGGTTATGAATGATTGTAAAAGCGCGGTAAATTTGTTCTAAAATTAGTGTTCGGGTCATCAGATGCGTAAAGGTTAAATCCGATAATTTCCAGCGAATATCCGCACGATTTACAAGCGATTTGTCCGGTCCAAGTGAGCCGGCAATCACAAATACAATGTGGGAATGATGCATCTGCCAGTCATTTAAATTTTTTGCGAACTGTTCACTGGTCCACATCTTTCCGTGCAGATCCAGCAGGATCACAAAGTCATCCGGTTTGATTTTGGAAAGAACCCTTTCGGCTTCTTTTAGCTTGATGAGATTTACCTGTCCTTCCCGTTCGACATGGTCATTGGGCTCATCTTTTACCTCTAAAATCTCTACCTTAGAAAAAGACTGCAGTCTTTTTGCGTATTCACGCTCTAAGGACTGCAGTGCTTTGTCTTTATTCTTTCCAATTGCGATAATTGTGATCAAATCTGTGCCGTTGCCGGGAATTTGGAAGTAAGTGCCAATACTTCTTCTTTTACCTGTGCGCACACAGCTTCATCATTAGCCTTTAATACACGAACGATCCATTCAGTTACCTTTTCAAATTCAGCTTCCTTGAATCCGCGGCTTGTCATAGCTGCCGTTCCTAAACGGATACCGCTGGCATAGAATGGCTTCTGTGTGTCATAAGGAATCGTATTTTTGTTTGCAGTGATACCTGCCTTATCCAGTAATGCTTCTGCATCTTTTCCTGTCATACCGATTGATCCCATAACATCCAATAAGATCAAATGATTATCGGAACCACCGGATACCATACGGAAGCCGGCTTCGTTAAAGCCTTTTTCCATGACTTTGATATTTTTACATACCTGATCGATATAATCGGTAAATTCCGGCTGCATTGCTTCATAAAGCGCAATACCCTTGGCAGCGATTACGTGTTCTAACGGTCCGCCCTGCATACCCGGGAATACGCGGGAATCCAGTTTCTTGCCCCATTCTTCTTTACAGAAAACCATACCGCCGCGAGGTCCGCGAAGTGTCTTATGCGTTGTAGTTGTTACGAAATCGGCATAAGGAATCGGGCTTGGATGATGTCCGGTGGCAACTAGGCCTGCGATATGTGCCATATCAACCATTAAGTAACATCCTGCTTTATCTGCAATTTCACGTAAACGTTTGAAGTCGATCACACGCGGATAAGCGCTGGCACCGGCAACAATTAATTTCGGCTTTACTTCGAGTGCCTGTTTTTCTAATGCATCATAGTCGATTAATTCGGTTTCTTTATTTACCTGATACGGAATGAAGTTATAGAATCTTCCGGAGAAGTTCATGGCATGACCATGAGTTAAATGACCACCGGAAGTTAAATCCATTCCTAATACTGTATCTCCCGGTTCCAGTACAACATTGTATACTGCCATGTTTGCCTGAGAGCCGGAATGCGGCTGTACGTTTACATATTCCGCATTAAAAAGCTTTTTAGCACGCTGGCGGGTTAATTCTTCCGCCATATCTATATTCACACATCCGCCGTAATAACGCTTACCCGGATATCCTTCAGCATACTTATTGGTTAAACAGCTTCCCTGTGCTTCCATTACTTCTTCGGAAACAAAGTTTTCACTGGCGATAAGTTCGATATTGTTCTGTTGGCGTTCTTTTTCTTTCTCAATAATTGAGAACATTTCTAAATCTCTCATGCTTTTTCCTCCAATATAATCAGCATTGTACCACAATATTTTCACAAAAAAAGACTAAAACGTCTAGTTTTAGTCTAAAAACCTTATGCTACGTGCACATATGCGATAAAAGGATTTGTACACTCTACACTTGAAATTGCTGTAGTACAGCTCATCCAGCCACCGTGTACAGCCTGGTTATCACCGATATAAATCGCAACGTGACCGCTGTATACGACAATATCGCCCGGAACCGGAGTATCTGTTACTTCACCGATTTCAAGATATTCCTCAGGTGCTCCATGAAAATCAATACCGGCAGCCTTCAAAGAATTTGTTACTAACATCGTGCAGTCCTGATCAACACCGAGCTGTGACAGAGCCGCTTCAACAATTAATTCACCTTTCGGTCTTGTGACTTCTACGGTAATATCTTTGGAACTGATATTTCCTAATGCATCCTGTGCATTCACGGTTAAGGTATACGTTCCCAAAGTTTTGGTATCCACCTTGCCTTCCACAGTAACCTTCGGTGCGGTATCCGAATTATCCGTAACTTGAATCAATGATTGAAGATCAAATTTTGATCCTAACTCTACGCTGTACATGTCCTTCGCATCAATTTTCGGTGCTTCTAAATCCTGTACATTCACGACAATTTCCTTTACGGAATCCTTTTTCATATCAGCATCTTTCATGCGTAAAGTAACATTCTGGATTCCCAATTTATTCAGGTCGAGTCCTTCGACCGTAATATCCAATGTTTCGTTTCCAAAATTGATGTTAGAGTTATCGCTCTTTTTGATGGTAACCCCCTTGAGTAAATCACCGTATTCTGATTTTAAAACCGGCTCAAGTGAATTTGCGTCACCGCATTCAACATCATACGTAACATTTCGGCCAGCCGCATAAATCGGTGAATTACTCATGAATAATGTTGCCGCAATTAACGATGCAGCTCGATTGTGAATTCCTCTATTCATCGCTGTTCCTCCTTCTGCTTTCAAAGCATGCCAACGACTTTAGACGTATTTTCGGCTTTTGTCAAGTTTTTGGAATCCAAAAAAAAAAGACAATATACTACGTATATTGTCAAATTTTTCGTTTTGAACCTATATTTTTAAAGATCCTCATTAATCCTGTGCCGGTATAAAAAGCCATCAAAAAAATCATACTGCTAATTTATATGTGAAAGAAAAGGGCTTTCATTTTCGTTTTCAGTATACATTGTTACCGTTTTCTTTCGGGTGATTTTGATGGATGTAAACGCATTCTCTTTTTATATTTCCGCTTGTAAAATAGTTGTCAATAAAATAGATCGAACAGTTGTTCGACCTATTGTTTAATACGAATAT
>JAGAWH010000100.1 GCA_017941505.1 Faecalicoccus sp.
AATTGATCGATGCGGCAAGCACCCGGCCATGTTGGTGGTCAGTATGATTTCCCGATACTTCACTTCTTCCGGCAGCGCTGTAGATTTCAACATCCTTATCGCCATAGAGTTCGATAAAGGTTTCAAGAGCCCTGATATAGCGAAGATTCTGGCTTTCCACTAATGAAGCATCTTCATAAAAGTCTTCCAATAGATCCTGGAATTGATTCTGTTTAAATTGCGATATTAAAGTTGTAGCTTTCATTGTTTATTTTGTACGGAATGTAAACGAAGTATATTCGTTATATTCCTCTCCTTTCCTTAATATAGTTTTAGAATTTTCATTTAAATTAATATCATTGGACATAAATTGTGTTTCCACGCAGATACCGCTTCTTTTTGTCATGGCATGTTTATCTTTACCTAATAGGTTTACCAGATAATTGGCGGTATAGATCGTTGCGAGTGGATAACTTGTAGAAACATTCATTTCAATACCGGTTGTCTCATTGTAGAGCTGAACCTGGTTTTCTTTGATGTCAAAGATAAACGGATGGTCAAAGCCCTTACCGATGCGTAACTGTTCATTTTCATTTTCGTGGGCGATTTGATCGGCAACGCGTTTTGGTTCTCTAAAATCAAACGGTGTTCCTTCTACATCTTCAATCACACCATCCACTAAGCCATCTTCATCCACGTGGGCAAATTTAGAGGCATGTACCGTTAAGATATGATCGGTGACATCACTTGGAGCTCCGGATAAATTAAAGTAGCTGTGGTTTGTGATATTTAGTACGGTATCCTCATCGCTGATGGCCTTATACTGCATCTTAAAGGTATTGCCTTCTAATGAATAGATAACATGGAATTCAACATTACCGTTGAATCCTTCTTCCTTATCCGGTGATAGATAGGAATAATCGATGGTATCGTTGGCGATGGTATAATTGAACGTTCTAAAAGAGAAACCCTTAATACCGCCATGAAGGCTGTTTGGTCCGTTATTGATCGGAACATGATAGGTTTTACCATTGATCGTATATTGTCCTTTACCGATACGGTTGGCAACTCTTCCAACCACAACACCTAAGTAAGCGTCTTGGGAAGCATATTCTTCTTCGGTATCATAACCAAGCACTACATCCTGAACATCCCCGTTTTTATCTTTCACCAATAGCTTTACAATGGCGCAACCAAGAGGAATTGTCCAAACTTCTAGAAATTCATTTTTTAAAATTAAGTAATCGCCTTGTGTTAAAATCATATTATTTCTCCATATACTCTAGGAAACGATCAAAGCCAGCGATGCCTTCTTCATCCATTTTGAATACCCCTGCATTCTCCAAAACCTTGACAAACTTTACTGCCAATTCTTTTCTGAGAGCTTCTTTTAATTGATCCTTTGGATAGTTTTGAGAGCGCAGGTATTCAATCCATTGTGTATGTTTTTCAAGAGCTGGAATATCCTCGATTTGAATAGTGCCCTCTAAAACCTGACGAATCTGATCTATTTCTGTCTTTAAGCGTCCCGGTAAGATTGCCAATCCCATGACTTCGATCAACCCAATATTTTCTTTCTTTACATGATGATGTTCTTTATGCGGATGAAAAATTCCATCCGGATATTGATCGGTAGTCCGGTTGTTTCGTAAGACAAGATCGATTTGGAACAATCCGTCCTTTTTGCGAACAATCGGAGTGATGGCATTGTGTCTTACATCTCCTGTTGAGTTTATTATACCTAAACTTTCATCACTATAGGATATCCATTTTTGTAAAATATGAACACTTTTATCAATTAATTTCTGCGGATCATCCGATGTCATACGAATTGTCGATAACGGCCAATACAACATCTCAATTTTGATTCCGTCTTTTTCATAGCTCTTAATCACACGGGCATCTTCAATTGGGAAATGATGTCTTCCTCCCTGGTAATGATCGTGGGTCAAAATAGAGCCACCGACAATCGGAATATCGGTATTGGAGCCTGCCATGTAATGCGGGAACTGTTCCACAAAGCTGAATAAATTTTCAAAAGTTTCCCTGTCAATCTTCATCGGAATATGCTCACCATTCAAAATAATACAGTGCTCATTGTAGTAAACATATGGCGAATACTGCAGATAATAAGAACCGTTTTTCAAATGAAGAGGAATAATTCTATGGTTCTGTCTGGCCGGATGATTGGCATGTCCTGCATATCCCACATTTTCCTTACACAACAAACATTTTGGATATCCGCTTGCCTTGACAAGTTTAGCCTTGGCGATTTCTTTTGGATCCTTTTCCGGTTTGGATAGATTGATGGAAATTTGAATATCCCCATATTTATAGTTACAGATATAATTAATATTTTTATCAGTTCGAGATTTTCGAATGTAGTTGGAATGAATGGACAGCCCGTAATACCAATCTGTAGCCTTTTGCGGATCTTCTTTATATAAAGATTCAAAAGTAGATACTACTTCGCTTGGACGAGGCATAATGGTATTCATGATTCGTGTATCAAATAAATCTTTATCTGTGATGGTATCCTCACATAATCCTTTTTCTACGGCATACTCTAACATCGCATCTAATAAATCATAAAGAGATGCATCTTCCACCTTTTCAGTTTCAAAGGAATCGATTTTCAACAAATCCAGCAAGAGATTTACAGAGTAAGTTATATCGTCTTCTTTGATCATCTGATTTTTTAAAGCATATTGAATAAATTGATTTAGAATAGTGTTCATTTTCAGTTCCTCTTTTCAAGAAGATTATATTTTACATCAGTTAAAAATGTCAATATATTTTAGTAAATTATATCCATGGTTTTACTAAATTATACTGGTAAATTTTATATTTTGAATTATAATAGAATTAGGAGGACTATTTTATGGCTACCCTGAAAGATGTTGCACAAAAAGCAGGTGTATCGGCAGCTGCCATATCCCGCTTTCTGAATAACGATCCAACTTTATCACTTCCAGATACGACTAAAGATAGAATTCTTGAAGCAGTTCGTGAGCTGAACTATCAAAAGAAGCAGAAGGAAATAAAAGAAGTTAAAAAAATTGCGATTTTACAGTGGTACAGCTTAGACCAGGAATTAAGCGATCCCTATTATTTAAGTATTCGTACCGGCGTAGAATCATACTTTGCCAATAAGGATGTTCAGATTATCCGCATCTTTAAAAGCGATGATAAATATATAGAACAGATCAAAGACATCCAGGGGTTAATCTGTATCGGAAAGTTTTCTGAAGCTGAAATGAAGGAATTGAATTCTTTGTGTCCTTATACCCTGTTTTTAGATATGATTACGGAAAGAATTGAATATAATACAATCTCACTGGATTTGAAACAGGCTATGATTGATGTAACGGAATATCTGATTGCCAACAATCATAAGAAGATCGGCTTTTTAGGCGGGCAGGAAATCTTATCCGATGGCAGAGTATATCATGACCATCGTATTGAAGCCTTTACAAGTACCGCCAAGAAAAGCGGTGTAATATACAATCCGTATTTCTTGATTGATCGATATTCTTCGCAAAGCGGTTATGAAATGATGAACAAGCTGTTTGAAGGAAACGATCTTCCCACCGCTGTAATTGCCTGTTCCGATCCGCTTGCGATGGGTGCCTTAAAAGCCATTCATGAACATGGACTTAAAGTACCGGAGGATATCTCTTTAGTGGGATTTGATGATATTGAACAGGTACAGTATTTAAGCCCTGCCTTAACAACCGTACATACACCCAGCCAATATATGGGAGAATATGGGGCTATGTTACTGACCCTAATGATGAATTCCGGTCCGATGATTCCCTGTCGAATCGAACTGCCATGTTCGCTGATAATTCGTGAAAGTGTAAAAAAACTTCCGTAAATTCGGAAGTTTTTTTAGAAATGTATGTTCTTTGATGGAATCTGTACGTCTTAAAGCAGATACCAATCCCACGAAAAATGAGGGCCATAATCATCCTGAAATTACCGAGGACAAATGCCATTGAGTGATCCCTTTATCTAATCAGGATATACCATACTCCTTATTTTGATGCAAACCTCATAAGTGTGTGATTATAGTTATATATCGCCTAAAAAGATGTCAACATAAAGTCAGCAGTTAAACGATAACTTTTGTTTCTAGCTCTCGTTTCATCTGGCGAGTTTTTTTTGTTTCGATGTCAACCTTTGTGGTTCGACCTAAATTTTTTTTCGGGACCCTTTAACTAGAATACAACTAATAATACGATTTTATCCTGTGATTTTGGTTAGCTTTCCTGCATCCATCTTATATAAGACATCCGCATATTGCACAGCCGTATTTTCATGCGTCACTAAAAGTACAGCTGTTCCTTTTTGAGCCACATCCTTTAATAAACGAAAAACGATTTCCGTATTCTCATCATCCAGATCACCCGTTGGCTCATCGGCAAGTAAGATATCCGGATCTGTCATCAAAGATCTTGCGATAGCCATTCTCCTTAATTCTCCTCCGGATAATTGATTAGGCATACAGTCTTTCAATTCAGCGATTCCCATCATTTCTAACAGTTCAAGCGCCTTTTCAGGATTGTTTTGATGATAAAGGTTTAATGGTAATTCCACATTTTCCAATACCGTTAAGGATGCGATGGCAGAATGTGACTGCACAATCACAGAGATATGTTCATTACGAAATTTGGATAAAGCTGCATCATCTAAGGCATAGATATCCGTATCTCCAATCCAGACTTTTCCGCATGTTGGCTGTAAAAGTCCGGCACAGATATTTAATAAAGTAGTCTTACCGGAGCCGGAGCGTCCCATCACGACTGTGACCTTCCCTGATTCCAGAGTAAAATCGGTAGGATAAAGGGCGGTAAATACATTGGAATCTCTTCCCTGACGCAAAAATTCACGGCTAATATTCTCTGCTTTTAATCCCATTAGTTTTCCTCCCTTAAAATAAGTCCGGTATCCGTTTTTAAAATCGCATAAGCAGCCCTGGATGCCGCAAGGGAGCCTGTAAGTACGCTCATACCTATCGCAAGTACCACAATAAGAAGAAGTATCCCAAAACTCGGCAACAAATATGGAAGTCCTAATTGTGATTCAATTAAAGAACCAAACGGGATAGTGATCAAAGCGCCTAAAACCACACCGATCAAAGCACCGGCCAAACAGTTTAAGGCCCCTTCCTGCAGGATTAAGGAAGAAATCTTCTTCCGGGATGCACCTAATACCCTCAATACCGCAAACTCCTTGACTCTTTCCCGGGTAATCATCTTAAAAGAAATCATTAATATCGCAGCCGATAAGATCCAAACCGCCACCATCAATATGCCGATTAAAGTGGATACACCGTTTAAGGAAGAAGCGATATTGGTAATCATATTTTTGGATTGCACAGCACCGATATTCTTTACATGAATATTGATATTATTGAGTACTTCTTCTACATTATGTTCATCATCCACATTGACCATAACACACGATACGACATGGTCAGGATCGATATTCCCAAAATCATTGAGTTTATTTTCGTAAGCAGAACGAATCAACAATTTAATGGTATCTTCATTGGTATAAACAGTAGTATCCATTGTTGTACCGGTTTTATCCAATTTACCGACTACCTTACATTCCACATTGTAGAAAGTTAACGTATCCCCCACAAAGGCATTTAGATCATTTCCTACAATGATATCCTTTTCAGTTAATTTTTTATTGAAGGATTTCTTTAACCATGGCTGAATCACAAAGTCCGTTTCCGGGTCAAAGCCAATAATCTGTACCGGCAAAGAGCAGCATCCCGAACTTGCGGAAGCTAAGAAAAACTGCGAACTGATTTGCCCGGTACCTTCTACTTTTTTAATTTGATCAATCACGGAATCCGACATATAGAAATAGCCGGTATTCCCATTCAGAATAATATTATCTAACTGTCTTTTTGTGGTAGCTTCATAAGGCACAACCATAATATCAGCCCCTAATCGGCTGTTCAAAGAAGATAAACCATTCTGTAAACTGATGACTAGAATCGATCCGATGAACATAGCAGCGGATAGAAAGGCAGATAATATCATTAACGGAACAGTTCTTCCCGGTTTTCGGGTTAAATTTCGAAACGGCAGACTCTCCTTAAAACTCATACTATTTTCCCCCTTTCCTTTTCATCCGGTTGGATTTAACCAATAGATGTTCTATATCAATACCGGCCGGGCAGATATTTCGGCATGCCAAAGACTTACCGCAGCCTTCATATACTCTTTTCTTATATTCCTTCTGTAATTTTAAATTTGTTTCTTCATTTAAAATCCTTGCGATGGGTACAAAACCGGCCATTCCGGTAAATGTCCCTCCCGCATAATAGTTAGGACATATTTCTAAGCAGCATCCGCAAAGAAGGCATTTAGAAGCCGCCTGAGCGGTTTCATTGGTTGTATCGGATAAGGTTATATCTTTATCCGGATATACCTTCATCTGGGATAAAGACTCATAAATCGGCTTTCGATCCACCACTAAATCGCAAATGGTTTCAAATTTTCGCAATGGTTCTAAAACCACTTTATTTCCTGTCAAAACCGTATCACAGGCAAGCGCCGGTTTACCGTTGATGCGCATAGCACAGGCTCCGCATTTTTTTTGCAGGCAGCTACATTGCCATTCTATAGGTAATACAGGATTCCCTTTTACATCTAGAAGTGTCAGTGTGTTGATATCCTCTAAAGCTTCGGCCACTGTGCAGTTTTCATTTTTTGTTTCATATTCAAAAGTCTGAATATACGGCTTACTGTTTCGATCCTTCTGTCGAAGTACTTCTATGATTATCTTCATAGGGCACCTCCTGAATGATCTAAATCACGACAGGTATAATTCCATTCATCATCCTTTTTATAAACAATCGACATCCTTTGAAATTGATCATCTGTAAAAGGATAATCCAGCCGATAATGTGCTCCTCTGCTTTCTTTACGCCATAAAGCACACTCAATCATTGCCTTGGCAAATTGGATTCGCCATTTGTCCATCTCATATTCCGGTTCTAGTTTTTCTAAGGCATCAAGACCCTGTTTCAGACTGTTTTCATCTCTTAAAATACCCATCGCATCTAGTAAAATTTGACCGATTTGATTGGCAAGCGGTTTTGAATATCGGACATCATATGTTAAAGCCGTCTGCTGCATACATGAGATTTCTCTTTCTTGTTCCAGAATAGATTCGGCCGCAATTCTTCCTCCCAGTAAAGCTCCTAACATAGAATTACCGCCTAATCGGTTGGCACCGTGATAACGGCATGTACACTCTCCTGCCGCATATAAATTTTCAAAATTAGTCTGATGACGGTAATCCGTATCAATACCGCCCATAAAATAATGAATGCCCGGAGCCACCGGAATCGCTTCTTTTTCAGGATTCAACTTCAAATAATGAGTGATTTCTTCTTTTAAATCAGATAATTTATGATACCAGGATGTTTGCGGTATGGATGTCATATCCAAATATACAGTATCCTTTAAAGCAGTCATTTCACGGGATACTACATCACGGGGCATTAAATTCTTCAGCTGTGGATATTTTTCTTCCATAAAATACCAGGGTTTACCATCTCTTATGACAAAAAGCCTTCCGCCCTCCCCTCTGGCTGCCTCAGAAATCAAGCAGCGCTTGGAAGAAATAGGTATTGTCGTAGGATGATATTGAATCATTTCTAAATTGCCGAAATGTACACCCTTTTGAAGACATATTGCCGCCGCATTTCCCGTATTGGCAGTAGTTCCTGTAGTCATATAAGGAAATAATCCATTCAGACCGCCATACGCTAAAATAACCGGTGAATGAAAAGCCAGCTGCTTCTTTGTATAAATATCCTGTACAACAACCCCTTCACATCCCTTATCTATTAAAAGATCACATAATACATGTTGTGAGTAACGCTGAATCAAACCCTGAACCTCATATTTTCGTGCTTCATCAATAAGTGCTGTAATAATCATCTTTCCCGTACTGCTCTTGGCATAGGCTGTACGCTTTTTATGTTGACCGCCAAAAGGGCGGAGAACAAGTTTACCGTCCTGTGAATTAAAAGGGACCCCTAAACCAATGAGCCATTTCACGATTTCAGGAGCTCGTGAAGTCAATGTGAAAACGGCATCTTCATCCGCTAAATAAGCACCGCCTTTGAGTGTATCCTCATAATGTTCCTGAATCGTGTCACTTTCAGACATGGTATCCATAGCGGCATTGATGCCTCCTTCTGCCAGAACCGATTGAGCCTGCACAGAAGGATGCGATGAAATTAAATTACACGAAACACCATGTTTGGCCAGCCAGATGGCAGCACTTAAACCAGCCATCCCGGCACCGATAATACTAACTTCCATTTGATTAGCTCCTTAAATCGTATTCCAGCGAAGATAATACACCACAAAGCCGACTGCCATCATCATGAGAATAATCGATATGATCATAAGAATATCCACGCTGTATTGTTTCAAGCTCTCAGCACCAAGGCCAATCATAGCCGGACCAATATTTGTTAATACATGCACCGCGATACATAGTAATAAAAAGATATGCAGACACAATTCAACGATTCCGAAATAATGCAGGCGGACAACAGCCCCGCTGTTTATAAAGATTAAAAGATGGGCAATAATGCCGATCATCAGCGCAAAGCCACTGATGCGTCGTGCCCAGAATAAACGATTTTCCTTAAAATAAGAAACACCGGATTTCTTGATCGCAAAAAGGGTCTGCATCGTAAATATCGAAGAGATGATGACATGCAGTCCAATACAGCCTAACATGATATAAGCCAATATACCTAAGATTTGGTTTCCGCCATTCATAAGTCCTGTCACTTGAAATAAACCGGCAATCGCATGAATAAAAAATAAAACCAAAATGCCATGGGTCAAATATACATTCAATCTACGCATTGGCTTCTCCTTTCACATCAATTCGGATAACGGAATTCATATCGAGTGTCTCCACATGAAGATTGTCTGCCATCTCCTTGGATAAGATCATAATATCGAAGATACCATGTTCGGCTTTGGATATCATTAATGTTCCATCCTCCATTTTTAAAATCATCTGATTGGCCGGCAGACGGGATTGATAACTTTGAGCCATCATCAAACCCGGTCCATCTCCTGTCGCAATATAACAGGTAATATCTTCAAATAAGAAAGATATCTCTTCTCCTTTAAAAAACTTTTTCCAGGTCTCAAGATTCTCCTTATTGGGATGGACCGCTTCATTAATAAAGATTACGTAGTTTCCCGAAGGCTGATCAAGAATCACAGAAGCAGAAGATAAGGCATCCGGATCATTATTCAGCCATTTTTGAAAACCACTCGTAAAAAAAAGCGGGATACCCATAATGATGAGTATCGAAATACATACAATTAAGATATGCCGAATCATTTTCATCATGGTCTCCCCCTTTGTGCTTATTTTTCTTTTGCCTGATTTAAAGCTGCAGTTACAGCCTCCACAAATTCATCATAGTTAATGGATGCTCCGCTGATCGCATCTATGCCATCCAATGATCCGTTTTCTACTAACATCTGGGCATATTGATCGCAGGCTGCCAGTGCTTTCTGGGCTTTATTATAGTAATCACGGTTGGCAACATCGCCTTCCTTTTTACCGTAATTTTCATCCTTTAAGGTGCCATCCGGTTCATAAGTCTTAAATTCACAATCCGTAATCGCTCCATCCTTGATGGTGATGGTCACAACGCCATATCCATTTCCTGCATCGGCTCCATCTTCATCTAAATTTTCATGCATCTCACTTTTTCCTTCATACACTCCATCTTTGTAGGAAGCAGAAGAAGAACATCCGCAAAGCGTAAATGTAAAAATAGAAAAACATGTAAACAGTTTTATGATTTGTCTTTTCATGATATTCTCCTTAGTCATTGTATTGAATATGACCTGTAAAATGCTCATTGATCGTTTCTCGAACAAAACGTCCATCACGAAGAATCAAGGTACGCTGTGCCACATCGGCAACCTCCGGGTCATGAGTAACTACAATTAATGTCGTACCTTCTTCATGCAGCTTTCTAAACAGGTCGATTACGATGGTCTCATTGGCTTCATCCAGATTTCCTGTCGGCTCATCGGCTAAGATAATTTCCGGATAGTTGATTAAAGCACGCGCTACGCATAGACGCTGCTGCTCACCACCGGACATCTGCGAAGGAAGATGATTGGCACGGTCCGCAAGACCTACTCTTTTTAAAGCCTCCATCGCTTCTTTTTCATCCGGAACGCTATGATAATATTGTGCAACCATGACATTTTCCAATGCCGTTAAATACCCAATCAAATAGAACTGCTGGAAAATCAATCCAATTTTATCACGTCTAATGATTGTCTGCTCCTTATTGGAAACCTTGGAAATATCCTTTCCATCCAGTAATACCTCTCCTTTTGTCGGTGTATCCATACAGCCGATAATATTCATCAAGGTGCTCTTACCGGAGCCGGATGGTCCCATGATTGCCAACCATTCTCCTTTTTCAACCTTCATGTTGACATTGTCAAGGGCATGAAGATCGCCATATATTTTTGAAACATTTTTTAATTCAAGCTGATTCATAAATATTACTCCTCCTATTCACCCTTTAATACCAGCACCGGATCAATCTTTGTAGCCCCGCGAATCGGTAAAATACACGCAAGGGCGGTAACCGCAATGGATACAATCAGGGTAATCGGTATAAGCACCGGTCTAAAAGAAATTGAGCTGTTAAATACATTCATACTGACAAATTGGGCAAACGCAAAGCCTAATAAGCTTCCTAATATTCCGCCGATTCCTCCAAGCAGAATACCTTCCCCCAGAAATTCGTGAACGATACTTGAATCCGAGGCACCCAATGCCTTACGTAAACCAATTTCCATACGTCTTTCGGTAACAACGGCTGTCATTGTGGTTGCCACACAAATCATCGTTAAGGCAAGAACAATGATCGTCACCAATAGAACCAGAGCCTGCAGTTTGGATAAAACCGTGGTCTCGGATTGGGTAACACGCTTTACCAATTTGGAATGGACATGAGAGGCATTTTCATTAATGGTGTCATTATAAGCCTGTATTTTTTTACCGCTGGCCTTGATACTTAACTCCGCCACATCAAAGGAATCATTGATTTCAGTCAATGTTTCTATATCGGGAATTGTCATATAAATATATTTCTCTTCAGAACCTCCGGTACTTAAAATAGAGGTTACTTTCAGGGTAATCATATTATCAGGAATCACTTCCCCATTTTCCTGTGCTTGAAGAGCAGCAGCCGGTGTATAGGTAACAGTAACACTGCTTCCGACTTTTAATCCATACGTTGCCGCAACCTCTTTTCCAACCATCAATTCTCCATCTTGGGCAGGCCATTGCCCATCTAATGCCCAATATGGATTGGTCTTCTGGGTTTGTTCCATATCAATGCCGGCTGCCATAACCGCCGTTTCGTTGATTCGCACGGTTTCATAACGGTAAGGAACAACACCTACAATATCCTCTTTGGCGATCAGCTCTGTCGCTTCATTTAAATCTTCCATTGTGAAGCTTTCTTCTTTAGGAAGAATTAACATATTCGAACCATAGCTTCGAAATTGCGCACTCATCTGACGCGGTACATCATAGTAAATCGTAATTAAACCGGAAAGAATCGCAGCACCCATCGCGATCGCAAGTAAGGCAATAATCATACGGGATCGTCTTCGAATTAAGGAGGCCGTGATCATGCGAAAAAACATTTTTCTTTTTGTCATAGAATCCTCCTACTGCCGTCCGTGCAGAACCTCTGCCGGCTTTAAATGCATCAACATTCGAATTGCCGGTAAAGAACCTGCAATCATCATCAAAATAATTAAAATCGCAACAATAGGAATGACCATAACACGCATATTGATGGCAGAACCAAATACCGTTTGTCCGATAATCTGCGCAAAGCCAAATCCGGCCGCAAAGCCAATTACGCCGCCAATCAACGCCACGATCATCATCTGCGTTAAAATATTAGCGGTGATGGCGCTGTTCTGGGCACCCAATGCCTTCAACAATCCAATTTCCTTACTTCTTTCCATCACACTGGCCGTTACCAGATTACTGATACCCAGCGCCGCACCTACCATGCTTAAGATCGTAATCAAGATCATCAACAGCTGTGTTTTCTCTAAGATGGCTCCTTCTGAGTCGGCAATCTGACGAACCGGAGCAGCCACCGAATCGGTAATCACTTCCTGAATCTGATAGGCAATGGAGCTGGCATAGGCTGTACAATACCATGTCTCATATTGGGAAACGGTTAAAGATCCCGGATCCTTTGCGGCCTTTTCAGACAATTCATTGTCCGGTGTTGTGATGGCACTGACTTCAATGCTGTCAACCTTTCCTTCTTTATCTGCCAAAGCCTGAGCGGTATTTAACGGTACAAAGATCTGTTCATCTTCATCCCCGCCGGCATCAAAGATTCCAACCACACGGATATTTAGCGTCTGGGCCGATCCTTTTACAGTAATCGTATCGCCTGCCTTGATATTGTGCTTTTCGGCAAAGCTGACTCCGACCATGGCGCAGTTTTCATCTTCTTCTCTTTGTTCATCCAGCCAGCTGCCCTCTTTTAGATCCCACCAGCTTCTAAGTGTCGCAATTCCCGAGTCCAGACTTTCACCTGTCGGCAGATCCATATGGTGGTTAAACCAGCTGCCAACCACATTCACATCATCCCCGGAAACCTTTGCGTTAACCGTTAAAAACGGCGTATAATCCACGATATTAAAAGCCCAGAAAATCGTCTTAATATTACCTAACTCATCTTCTCTAAGATAAGCGGTCTTATCATCGTCACCTTCTACATCATACAGCTCATCCACAATGGAAGACTCTTTAGGTACAACAGTAATATTGGCACCATATGTTTTTAACTCCTGGTTAATCTTATCGCCGACATCCATCATGACCGACAACATCGCCGTCGCCAGTGAAGTACCTAAGGCAACCGTAAAGGCAATCATTGCCATTTTCTTCCATTGTCTGGTAAGCGCACCCTTAATAATTCTAAAAAACATGACACTCACCTCTTATTTAAAATCACTTTCATGTTCGATCAATCCTTCAATCGAAACCTTAATATATCCATCCGAAACAGAATATGGGATAACCTTTGGATTACAGCCTCCCTTAAATCCAATGGTATTAATATTCATTACAACATCGCACAGCTTGCACACAACCTGGCCATCCTTCTCGTAATATCCTGTTTCACCACAGATATCACAGGCATCTAAACCCACACCATAGGAAGAAGAATTTGGCTTTTTAATGATAATAAAGCGAATCTCTTTGCCATTGTAGTCATAGGCAAATCGATGCAGATGTCCATCCGATACCTGTTCAAAAGAAACACAGACATCCTCATCCGTGATTTGTGCTGCATCCTCAATCGGAGAGAGCTGCACCTCTCGGTTGTCATAGGCTTTAATCACTGTCATATTGAGTACAACCATCAACAGACAGGCCGTGGCTGCTGCACACCAGCGGCGACGTTTTCTCCATTTGGCAATGATCTTACGATGCTCCGCCGGATTGCGATATGGTTCATTGACATGTAAGCCGCGTTTGAACAAAGTAAACACCATCCATATGGCAAGGATCATCATGGCATAGACAAACAATTCCTTATGATTGGTTGTGAATTTTGAAATTAAGAACAACGTATGATTATTGACAATAATTCTGCGTGATAGAAGTCCTGATAACAAGCTTGCCAGAAAACGCAGTGAAACAATAAACATACTGATATATAATCCCGTCTTACGATGGCTTTCATCCAAAGCAGAGGCAACATGGCGAACCGCAAAGAATACCAGCAAATCCAGAACAAAGCCGGTAATAAAGCCGATAAAACGATATAGATAATCGGTTGACAATACTTCCTGTCCATTAAGGATAAAAGTATATGGATACGCCAATACCTCCGGCAGATAGTACAAAGTCGATGCGATCGACATCAAGCCTAAAGTTATTACCTCGATATAGGAAACATATTTTCCCAGCTTCTTATTCAGCTTTGGGATTCTTACCACAAAGAATATAACCAGCGAAGTAAAGAAAATCGCAAAGTATCGAAAGTTGAAGAGAATCGTATTGATTAAATTGGTTGTATTCTTCATATAAGAAATAAAAGCAGACGCAAAAATACCGACTCCAGCCAGAATATAGTAGAGCCTGCGTTCCTTTTTTTCATAAGAATTCTGGACAAAGGCAAATATCAATCCCAAAAATATGGCCAGAACAATCAACTGTTCGCTTGTTTGAACCAGATATTTTAACATTTACAAACCCTCCATAAAACGCACAAAGTGATGCGCCTTTTGGGGCGCATCAACAACGTACGTTATAATTACTTTTCTAACGGTGTGTAGTCCCAGCCTTCAAATGTGTAAGATAACTTACCATCTTTGAAGTGATCTTCTAACAATCCACCCGGACCTGTTTCAGAATCGCTGTGGATCAAATAAGTTCCATCCTGGAAGCTGAAGTCAAATTTAACGTTGTAAGTTCCTGCATCAGGAAGCGCGATGTTAGCACCATAGTGAGGTCCATCGGATGCGCTCATCGGCATCATTGTACCGGAAGCTACTGTGTCGCCTGCTTCATTTGTTACTGTGTATTCCACTGTCATATAAGGAATCCAGTCACCAACACCAAAGCCTAAGTCGTTTTCCAATGCGGAAACATCAGCTTCTAAATGGATGTCGAAGTCTTCAAAGTTTTCCTGTCCCGGAGCCATTGGAACTGCCTGGAAGTAAACTGCGGACAAGTTGATGAAATCTAATTTTTCATCCTCGAAAATTGGATACTCAGTGAAACCTGCTGCATCACCCGGAGCAGCTGCAGTTGTTTCTTCTGAGGAATCTTCAGCTGCTGCATCATCAGCTCCACTTGAAGATTGTGAGCCGCATCCTGCTAAGCCGAAAATCATCGCACCAGAAAGTAACATTGCGGATAATTTCTTGAAATTCATGATTCTCCTCCTTCTAAACTAGTAAATCAAATGAATTTATATGGAGCAGATAAATCTGCATTCCACCTATTTTAAGCTGCTGCTTCCGCTTTAAGCTTCTTACTACGCTTTTTGTGGATCACATAGCTTGCGATCAAGGCAATAGTCAGAATAATCTGCGGAACAACTGTTTCCACACATGGATAGATACCCAATACCTCTAAGAATTGATTGGATGGAATCCATGGAATCGGCGTCATCGAAATAACGTCACCTTCAATTAGCTCTTTAATACCGGAGCCTAAGAAGGATACGGCCATGATGGACATAAAGATACTTGTTACGGTAAAGAATGGCTTTAACGGTAAGCGTACGCTGAAGTAGCGAACGGCAATATATACCAATACAAGCACAATGGCTGCCGCAATAAATCCTGCCCAAATCATCGTTTTTGAATTGGCTTTATCAGCAAGTAACGGCTGATAGAATAAGATTACCTCGGCCCCTTCTCTAAATACCGCAAGGAATGCGGTAAAGCCTAAGGTGTTCAAATTTCCTTTTTCAACACCGGCCTGCACCTGACCTTCAATATACTTATTCCATGCTTCCGCTTCGGATTTGGAAATCATCCAGTTGCTGACATAAATCAATACAACAACCGCAAGCAAGGCGGTTACACCTTCGATAATTTCCTGGGAAGCGCTGTTTGCCAGCTTAAACTGATACAACAGCCATGCGGCAATAAAGCTTGCCACAATCGCAAGAATCGATCCGATATAAACCGGTCCCAGTTTGTCCTGGTGTCCTGTCTTTACCAGATAGGCAATGATGGCACCTACAATTAAGATTGCCTCCAAGCCTTCTCTCAATAAAATTGAGAAGCAGGCTATAAAAGTAGCCCAGCCGCTGGATGAAGCCTCTCCTGTCTTGCCATCCAGAATATTTGCATCTTCTCGAAGCATATTTTCCAGCTTGGTAATTTCAGCTCGTACTGATTCTTTTCCGGCATCATTCTTAATCACTGTCTTGCAGGCACTGAATTGAAGCTCCATTTCTGATTTTCTTGCTCCGGATATATATCCCATCGCAACCCTCTCAAAGCCGGTCACCTCATAGTAGCCATAATATGCATCGTTGATTCCGGCGTATGCTTTTTCTAAATCACCCTGCTCATAAGCGGTATAAGCGTCTTCCAGAACAACTTCCATCGCATCTACGACTTCATTCCAGTTTGCATATTTACTATCGGCATGTACGGTAAAGCCGGTGGATGCCAAAACAGCAGATAAGGCAAAGAACAATGCGAAAAGAGTTCTTTTAATTTTTTTCATAATCTCCCTTCACTTTTCTAAATAAATGTAGTACATAAATGTTAGTTCTATCTAACTAACCACATAAATGTTAGCATCGACTAACCTAATTGTCTAGTTATTTCTTGATTATTTTTGTGTTAGGAAATGAAAGAATTTGGAATAAGATAATGAAGATTTAAGACGTAAATGGAGATTGATATGAATAAATGGATATACATAATGATTCTTTTTCTTGGGATTACAGGCTGTTCAAAAGAAATGACATCCTCACAAAACGTTTCTTCAACGCAGGAAACCACAATCATGGATACCCCTGCATTTTATGTTTATGATGGCGATGGAAATAAAATCAGCCTTCAGAATATAAATAACTCAGTCATAATCAATTTCTGGGCCAGCTGGTGCCCCGGATGTCAAGAAGAAATGGATTCTTTTCAAAAGGCATTTGAAAACAATAAAGACATATCCTTTATGATGGTCAATGTCACGGATGGAGATATGGAAACAAAAGAAAGTGCCCTTCATTATATGGAGGAAAAGAAATATACCTTCCCTATTTATTTCGATCAAGACGGAAGCGCTGTCCGTGCCTTTGAAATCGATGCGATTCCGGTTACTGTATGTATTGACAAAAGCGGAGACATCCATGCCATCTATTATGGCGGAATCAGCGATGAAAAGCTTCAAAACGAAATAAAGAACCTCAAATGAGGTTCTTAGCGCATTGTCACAAATTCTTCCGATCCCGTTGGATGAATCGCAACCGTATCATCAAAATCCTTTTTTGTAGCCCCCATTTTAATGGCAACCGCAAAG
Organism: Faecalicoccus sp.; assembly: GCA_017941505.1. The sequence goes on from JAGAWH010000100.1 coordinate 17,110, forward strand.
CCCTGGATCATCTCATCCACGCCCTGTCCGATTCCATGCAAGCCAATAATCTTCTCATCATCCCCTACCGTTACTAATTTCATACGGCATGTTTGACGATGGTCAGCTAAAGCGGTATACATCGAAGTAAAGCTTGAAGTATATACCTTCACATTCTCTTTACCGTATTTCACGGCAGCCTCATCTTCGCTTAAGCCAACCGAGCCGATGGCCGGATGCGAGAAAATGACAGTTGGGATATTGGAGTAATCTAACTTTTCATGGGTCTTCCCATTAAATAAACGCTCGGACAGGCGTCTTCCGGCCGCAATCGCAACCGGTGTCAATTCCTTTCTTCCGGTTACATCCCCTACCGCATAAATACCTTCTACATTGGTATTCTGGTAGGCATCGGTTTCAATGTAACCGCGATTATTGATCCTGACGCCGGTATTTTCAAGGCCAAAGCCTTCAATATTGGCTTTTCTTCCGATAGCCCAGATTACAGAATCAACTTGAATCGATTCCCCATTCTCAAAGGATAGTTTTAATCCGGTTTCTTCTTTCTCTAATTTGGATGGAACACATCTTGTATGTAACGCGATACCGCTCTTTTCCATTTCATCCATTAAGGCATCCGTGATATAGGAATCAAATCTTCTTAACGGTCGGTCTTTTCTTACACATAAATGCGTTTCAGTTCCATAGGCATTTAAAACACCGGCAATTTCTACGGCAATATAGCCGGCCCCGACTACCGCAACTCTTTTCGGTAAACTTTCATACGCAAAGAAGCCATCGGATGTAATGCCGAGTTCACTTCCTTCAATATCAGGAATTACGGCATGACCGCCGGTCGCAATCAATATATGTTTTGCGGTATACAGCGTATCTTCTACCTTGATGGTATGAGCATCGACAAAAACGGCATGACCCTTGATCATAGTTACACCATTATTTCTAAAACCATTTTGGTAAGCTGTATGCAGACGGTCAATATATGCATCTCGGTGCTGCCTTAAAACGGAATAATCGAAGGATGTATTCGAAAAGTCAAATCCATAATCAGCGCCTAAGGTATGTACAATCTCAGAAATATTGGCTCCATACCACATAACTTTTTTAGGAACGCAGCCTACATTGACGCAGGTTCCACCAATTTCTTTTTCTTCAATCACAAGAACCTTCGCCCCATGCTGGGCTGCCCGATTGGCTGAGGCAATACCACCGCTTCCTCCACCGATCACAATATAATCAAATTGTTCCATACTACTTCTCCACAAACGCGATGATATCTTCCGGAGGTAATGAGGAATCACAGACTACCTTGATATCTCCATCCTTTTGCACCATAAAGCCCGGTACTGTCGGAATGTTGTAAGTTTTTCTGAAAGTCTGAATCTGATCCATCTGTGAGCTATCCTCACTGTTAATGTAGTCAATTACCCATCCCTTTTGATCAATTAAGGTATCCAGCTTTTTGACAAATCGACGGCAATACGGACAGGTCTCTCTTCCTATAAACAAGATAAAATCCTCTTTAGAATCAATTTTTTCAGTTACTTCCTTCACAGAGGAGTTATTCATTTTTTGTATTGTTTTACGAAATTCTTCCATTTTCTGTCTCCTTTTTTCTCTATTATAACGGATTTTAAAAAAAGCTGAGAGTGTTATGACTGATACTCCACTCCCAGCTTACGATTTTGAAGCTGTTTATAGCGAATCCACGCAAAGGATCCACCTAACGGTAATAAATTAAATAATATCGCATATCTTCCGCCGATCTCAGAAAACCATACGCCTACCGCAACGCCAAACATGAAACATAATAAGGTTCCAAGTGTTAAAAGAGCACTGCGAATCTTTTCCGGTTCATGACGGAATATGGCCCGATAAGAGTACTCAACCCATTTACGAAGGTTTCCTGTACCGACAGTGGTCGCAAGAACTAAGCCTTCAAATTTTTGGAAGCACTGCATCTGCATCGCACAGATAAAGGATACGATGGTATTGGCAACAATATTGTAATTATCTCCTTCCGGAACAAAGGCGACAGCTGCACATAAAATCATTTCTACCACTAAGGTTGTTTTGCGAATATGGGTGATATTTCTTTGATGAAGTATGGTATGAATCGCAAGGGTCACAAAAGTTCCTAAAATAAATGCGAGTATAGGAATCAAAAATCCCATCGCCTTATGAAATTCTCCCTGGGCTACCACAATTGACAGTTTGATAATATTTCCGGTCTGCGCATTCGCAAAGACACCGCCTCTTTGAAAGTAAGTATAGGCATCAAAGTATCCACCCGCAAAGGCAAGCAGCACCGCAACAATATACATCTGAGACGGTTTTAAAACCTTCTTCTTTGCTTCACTCATATTATTTCCTCTTCAACCTTTAATATTTTATCACTTTTAATAATAAACTAAAAAGAAAAGTCCCAAAAAGGGGACTAATCATAAACAACACCATAGGTCCAGGTTTCGATACCGCCAAATTCATAAATCTGCGTATACCCCATATTGGCAAGAGCCTGTGAGGCTACCTTAGAGCGATTGCCGGCCCGACAATACACCAAAATAACCTGATCAAAATCCGGAAGCTCTTTAGGAGGAGTATCCTTGATTTCACTGACCGGAAGGCAGATCGCGTTTTTAATATGTCCGCTTTTATATTCTCCTTCTGTTCTGACATCAAGAATAATAATATCCTCTTGTTCATCCATCATCTTTTTGGCATCTTCCTGGGTGATACAGCGATAAAACCCGGTATTTTCCTTCGTGCATCCACACAACAAAACACCAAGAATCAAAAAGAGTGAGAGTAATTTTTTCACTGAGAAATCTCCACGTTATTTGTTAAGGCGACAATCGCATTACGGATGCAGTCAGGGCATTCACACAGAACTACACCGGTACCGATGCCTTTAAGATCTTTACAGCGGGTGGCTTTACACATGCCTTCAAAATCTTTTAAGATCTTACGGGAAAGTAAGGTCGTTCTATTGCCTTCACTGATTAAGCCGGCAATCATCACGGCCCCATTTAAAGCCCCGCATGTGGCTTCCATACAGCCCATGCCGCCGCCAAATCCGGCCGCAATCTGCCTTAATACTTCTGAGTCGACATCCACCAGATCGCTGCATGCCAGTACTACACTCTGACAGCAGTTACATCCTTTACTTCTTAATTCCAATGCTTTTTCTTTTCTTTGATCTATATTCATTATTCAGCCCCTTTGATTTCATAGAGATAATGATATAATGCACCAATCATATTGGAGTCATTATGGAAGGTACACGGTACAATATGTACCGGATGAGTTACGGAGTTGGCAGACATCTTGGATGCATGAACATCACATGCATGCTGAAGTCTTTCCATCAATAATGGCTGCTGGGAGATACCGCCGCCGATCGCATATACTTCTGTATCCAAGATCAGCTGCATCGCATACATTCCCGTAACCAAAGTATCACAGAAGGCATCCAAAAGACTGATTTCAAGTTCGCCGCCCTCATTGGCTGCCGCAAAGAAAATACGTCCGTTCACCTCAGATGGGTCTACTTCCTTTGCCAAGGCATATTGTTTCATCAATGCGGATACACCGTTCACAAACGCCCATCCGACATTTCCTTCTGCCTTATAAGGCTGGTCCCAATGCACCGGAATACCGGAGAATTCACCGGCCGCAAAGGTCTTACCGCGATAGAGCTTACCATCGATAATAATAGCTCCGCCAATACCGGTTCCAAGTACTATGACAGCCGCATTTTCATATTCCTGTAGAGAACCTTTCCAAAGTTCTGCCAAAGCTGCACATTTGGCGTCATTTTCCAAACATACCGGAATATGGATACGCTTTCCCAACACCTGGGATAGATGCACATTATCGCAATACTTTAAGGCACCGCTGGTATACATATACCCTTTTTTAGAATCAATCTTACCCGGAACACTCATCGCCAGAGCTTCTACATCCGGATACTTGTTGTAAATAGACTCTAAGGTATCCACAAATACATCCAAGCCTTCATAAGGGGTCGGAATTTCTCCTTTTTCTAAGATTTCAGCTTCCGCATTCATTAACGCATATTTAATATTGGTTCCGCCTACATCAATCGTTAAGTAATTCATTTGATATCTCCGTTCTTTTCTATGCAATTTTTATACCAATAGTAGGAATCCTTAGGGATTCGCTTCATCTCTTTTAAATCATCATTGGTCCTGTCTACAAATACCATTCCATAGCGCTTATCCATACCCTGAGAGGCAGATAATACATCAAAGAAAGACCATGGCGTATATCCGAAAAGTTCTACTCCATCATCGATCGCATCGGACATATTTTTGACCATTTCACTTAAATAATGAATACGGTAATCATCATGGATCTTTCCATCTTCTCCCAATGCCTCATTGGCAGACCATCCGTTTTCGGTAATAAGTAATGGCATATGGGCTCTGGCATACATTTTACGAAGTGCATATCTTAAGCCTAAACCGTCACAATTCCAGTTATATTCGCTGTAAGGAGTATAAGGATTGTAGTACACTTTATATTCTCCCGGTACACCCCGGTCCTGTCTTGGAAGTGCCGGTCCTTCATAGCCTTCCATCTCTCCGGCTGTCTGCACATCATCCCCATCATGTCCTACCACATCGGTCACATACCAGTTCAAGCCTAAGAAATCCGGGTTGGCATCTTTCAGGATATCTTCATCCCCTTCTTTCATTTCAAAGGATAGTCCATGTTTCTTTAAATTATTAATATAATACTTAGGATATTTACCGTAGCGAAGTAAATCCACCATATAGAACACATTGTTGTCATCCATATCCATGGCTACAAATTGATCCTTTGGATGCATCGTAGCCGGATATCGTGTTGTATAGGAGAAACACGGTCCAATCTTGCCATTTAAATTCATGGAATGATACAGCTTAAAGACAAGCGCATTGGCAAGATGCATATGATGATCAGCCTGGGCAGTTTCTTCTTCTGTTTTTAATCCTTGAAAAAACGGCAGTTTGGTGATGACTTCCTGTTCATTGATTGTTAACCAATAATGCACTCTGTCACCGAAGTTTTCAAAACATGTCTTACAGTAATTCACAAAGTCTTCAATACACTGTCTGGAAGTCCATCCGTTGTATTGTTCTATCAATGCCTGCGGAAAGTCAAAGTGATATAAGGTCACAATCGGCTCAATTCCGTTTTTGACTAATTCATCAATCACATTGTTGTAGAAATCGATACCCTTTTGATTGATTTCACCATTTCCTTCCGGGTAAATCCTTGCCCAGCTGATGGACATACGGAACGCCTTCAGGCCGCACTCCTTCATGATTTGAATATCTTCTTTATAGCGATGATAAAAATCAATGGTCGTTTCGGTATCCGCAATACCTAATCTTTCACGAGCCTTCTGAGTTCTTAGATCAGCTACTGTAATGCCTTTCCCATCTTCTTGAAAAGCACCTTCGATCTGGAATGCGCTGGAAGCTCCTCCCCATAAAAAATCCTTTGGAAAACTCATCTTATACCTCCAAAATAATATCTGTTAACATCATTATACATTCTTTTCACCGGTAAAAAATAATAAAGACAGCACAATCTACTGTCTTAATTTGATAATTAACTTATGAAACACAAAAGCAGAAGGAATTG
>JAGAWH010000101.1 GCA_017941505.1 Faecalicoccus sp.
GCCTATGAACCATGGCCATCATATGATGAAGCTAAGTTAGTGGAAACAATGAATACCATCGTTGTACAGGTAAACGGTAAGGTTCGCGGTAAGTTTGAAGCACCGGTAGGAACATCGGATGATGTATTGAAAGAAACAGCGTTAGCCCAGGAAAACGTAGTACGCCAGATTGAAGGTAAAGAAATCAAGAAGGTTATCGTTGTTAAGGGTAAAGTTGTAAACGTAGTTGCCAAATAAATTATGAACTTTAAAGCAGTCATTTTTGACTTTAACGGAACACTTTTCTTCGATAACGATAAGCATGTTCTGGCATGGGGAAAGATTTCTCAAATATTAAGAGGTCATGATGTCACCCTGGATGAGCTTATGAATAAGATCAACGGTGTTCCCAATAAAGAGGTTGTCAATTATTTTCTTGATGGGAAAGCTTCTGCAGGGCAGATGGAAAAATACAGCTATCTAAAGGAAGAATACTATCGTGATTTCTGTCGCAAAGATACCGACAGCTTTCATCTTGTATATGGTGCTGTAGAATTCTTTGATTATTTAAAGAATAAAGATATTCCGTTTACCATTGCGAGTGCTTCCATTAAGCCTAATATCGATTTCTTTGTGGAAAGTTTTGATCTGGATAACTGGATGAATCCGGAAGATATCGTTTATGATGATGGGACTTTTTCCAGTAAGGTAAAGATGTTTGAAAAGGCATCAGAGATTCTGGATACACCAATGAAAGATATTCTGGTGATCGAGGATTCCTACAGTGGAGTACAGAGTGCTTTAAAAGCAGGATGTGACAAAATCATCATTATCGACTCGGCAGATCAAAGCAAACGCTTTTCTTCCATACCGGAAGTAAAGTATATTCTGGATGATTTTACAGAGATTATCCCTGCCATAGAAAAGTAATACAGGTTTCGGTTTTAACCGAGACCTTTTTTGTATTAGAATGAAATAAACAAGGAAAGCACAAGTATGAGATTAGTAATAAATGGGGATGACTTTGGATTAACCAAAGGTGTTACATATGGGATTTTAGAAGCATATGAAAAAGGTATCCTTACTTCAACAACGGCGCTAGTCAATCAACCGTTTTTTATGGAAGCAATGAATTTGGCACAAAATTATCCAAGTCTTGGAGTAGGGGTACATTTAAATGTAACCGTTGGAAAACCGCTGACCGATGCTGATAGTTTAACAGATCCAAATACCGGAATGTTTTATAGAAAACCGGAAATCGTTTTCTCACATGAAGTTGATTATGATGAAATCTATAAAGAATGGAAATGTCAAATTGATACTTTTATCAAGTTGACAAACAGATATCCCGATCACTTGGATTCCCATCATTTTTCCAGTGATTATAATGATCAAACTAAAGAGATTTTAAAACAGTTATGTAAGGAATATGATGTACCGGCAAGATTAGATGGAACCTATTATTTTTCCAGAGATTTTTATAATGATACAGTATCTGCAGAAACACTGATGGAGATCATCGAAACAAATTTAAACCGCAATATGGAAATTATGGTGCATCCCGGATGGTGTGATTTAGAATTATATCATAAATCAAGTTACTCCTTTAAAAGGGTAGAAGAGCTTGATATTTTATGCAGCAAACAAATGAAGGACTTTATTAAAAATCATAATATTGAATTAGTGCATTACTAGAAAGGAAGGTACATATTATGAAACTTACTTGGGAAGGACATTCCTGCTTCAAAGTAGAGACAAATGAAGGAAGTGTTGTCTTTGATCCATATCAAAACGGCAGTGTTCCGGGTCTTGCGGATTTAGACTTAAATGCAGATTTAGTGCTATGTTCTCATGAGCATGGGGACCATAATGCCAGAGAGAAAGTTCATTTAACCGGCAATGAACCGACATTTAAAGTGAGTGTATTGGATTGTTTCCATGATGAAGTAAAAGGAGCTAAAAGAGGAAAGAATAAGATTTACTGTATTGAAGCAGAGGGCATGAAAATTGTTCATATGGGAGATTTAGGTCATGAATTAGAAGATGTATCCATGATCAAAAACTGTGATGTATGTATGATTCCGATTGGCGGCTTCTATACTATTGATGCAGCTACTGCCAAAAAGATTTTAGATCAGATAGAACCAAGAATTATTGTTCCGATGCATTATAAATCTGAAAAATTTGGTTTTGATGTGATCGGAACACTGGATTCCTTTACGAAGTACTACAATAATGTAGAAGTTTATAATTCTTCTTCTGCCGATATCACAAAGGATACCAAGGCTCAGGTTATGGTTCTAACCCCTGAAAAAATTGCTTGATTTTTATATATTGAATTAGTATTATTTATTCAGCGCTGTGAAAAGACAGAGTACATAATGGATGCCTTTAAGAGAGAAGCCGGGTGGTGCAAGGCTTTGGGATAAGTTATGGAATACACCTTGGAGCTTCTGTATAGACGTATACCTGCGTTAAAGGTTTGAGTGCATGTTTATATGTTAGACATGAAGTAAGGTGGTACCGCGTATTTTACGTCCTTATATAGGACGTTTTTTTTATGGAGGAGAAGGAAATGGAATTATTTGATGAACTGAAATGGCGTGGCTTAATTAACGATGTTACAAGCCCGGAAGTAGAAGATGTAATCAATAACCAGCAGATTACTTTCTACATTGGAACTGACCCGACAGCTGACAGCTTACATATCGGTCATTATTCATCTTTATTGATGGCAAAGCGTTTGGAAAAACACGGTCATCATCCTTTGATGTTGGTAGGTGGAGCAACCGGATTTATCGGTGATCCAAAGGCAACCGGTGAAAGAAGCATGTTGACAGCTGAAACATTAAAGAAAAACTTTGATGGAATTTATGCACAGATTCAGAAGATCTGGGGCTTTGAAATGGTTAACAACTTAGACTGGACCAAGGATATGAGCGTTATTGATTTTTTACGTGACTACGGTAAATTCTTTAATGTTAACTATATGTTGAATAAGGAAACCGTTCAAAAGCGTTTGGAATCCGGTATCAGCTATACTGAATTCTCATACATGATCTTACAGTCTTTAGACTTCTTAGAATTATATCGTACAAAGAACTGTGTCATGCAGATCGGCGGTCAGGACCAGTGGGGAAATATCACTTCCGGTCTGGAATTAATTCGTAAAAAGTGCGGAGCTGATGTGAAGTGTTATGGCTTAACTATGCCGCTTATCACAAAGGCAGACGGTACTAAGTTTGGTAAGAGTGAATCCGGAACTGTTTGGTTGTCAGCAGAAAAGACAAGTCCGTATGAATTGTACCAGTTCTTGTTCAATACCGAAGATGCAAAGGTTATTGAATATCTTAAGAAGCTTACTTTCTTAACTAAGGAAGAAATTGAAGCATTAGAAGTATCTTTGAAGGAAGAACCGCATTTACGTAAAGCACAGCGTGCTCTAGCTGAGGAAGTTGTAAAGGATTTACACGGGGAAGAGGGACTCGATTCCGCTTTAACAATCACCAACGCCTTATTCCGTGGTAAGATTCAGGATCTTTCTGATAGCCAGAAACGCGATGCCATCAAGAATATGGAAAAGAGAAGCTGTGAAGCAGGTATTAAATTAGAAGATGTATTAGTAAATACAAAGATTGCATCAAGTAAGCGTGAAGCTCGTGAATGGATCAAGGGTAATTCCATTATGTTGAATGGAGTTAAGGTTACTGATCCAAACATGATCATTGACTTAAGCAATGCCTGTGTAGATAATTTCTCTATCTTTAGAAGAGGTAAGAAGAATTACTACTGTGTAGAATTAGCTTAATAATTAGTTATAGAATAAAATAATTAACACCTTTTGACTTTATTTTAGAAATTTTAGTCAAAAGGTGTTTTTTTGCGTATAACATATTAGAAGGGCAGAGGTTGAGAGTAAAAAAAATGTCGTAGAGTGTCCCAATCTACGATTGTATTGAATATTGTCGTTTGAATTGTATCTTACATATCAAATTTTGTAAACTTCATGACTAAGAATTACAATACTATTTTTTCAAAAGATATTCGAAAAGGATTCCCGGAAAAGAGGTGATCAACATGCCTAAAAAGGGTAAAAATATTTATCTCAGAAAAGATGGAAGATGGGAAGGAAGATATATTAAAGAACGAATCAACGGTAAAACAAAATATGGATATATATTTGGAAAAAGCTATGAAGAAGTAGAAATAAAATTAGATAATATTTCTGCCTTTGCGAATATTGCTGGTCTATCGGAAGCTTATTTATTTGTTGATTTAGCTAATAGTTACCTATCTTTCAACTCAGTACAATTGAAACCTTCAAGTATCGCAAAATACACAAATATGTTGAACACCTATTTAATCCCTAGATTTGGAAATTTGTCTGTCACAGATATTACACGTGCACATGTTTTACAGATGTCACAAGATTTACTCGTATCAGGAGGAAGTAAATCAAAGGGATTATCTCCAAAAACGGTAAATAGTATCTTATCTCTTTTAAAGAATATCTTTGACTTTGGATATCGTGAAAAAGAATTACAAGTTCCGGATATACGTAATATTTCTGTGAAACAGCCACAAAAACCATTACGTATTCTTAGTAAATTAGAGCAGCAGAGACTAAACCAATATCTTACTAACAATGTTTCACCATGTAATCTAGGGATTCTTGTATGCATGTATACAGGTCTAAGAATTGGAGAGCTTTGTGCATTAAAATGGGGAGACATTCATTTATCAGAGAAATATATTTATGTGCATCAAACAATGCAGCGTATTCAAATTATGGATAAATCAGACTACAGCACTACTATCATTATTCAATCACCGAAAAGTGACTGTTCCATCCGAATCATTCCATTGCCGGAAGAGCTGGTAAACATATTGATAAATGAAAAGAAAGAGGATAGCGCATTTCTGCTGACAGGGTTGGATACGAAATTTATGGAACCAAGACGATTGGAATATCGTTTTAAAAAAATCATAAGTGAATGTGAAATAGAAAATGTGAATTTTCACGCCCTAAGACATACCTTTGCGACACGCTGCGTAGAGCTTGGATTCGATATTAAAAGTCTAAGTGAAATTCTGGGACACGCTAATGTAAATATCACATTAAATCGATATGTACATCCATCTATGGAACTAAAAAAGGAAAACATGGATAAGCTAAGTCAACTTTTGACTACAAAATAAGCCGTCATTTCAACCGTCAAAAAAGCGTCAAGCACACTTTAAATACAGTGTAATCGACGCTTTTTTCGTAGATTGGGACACTCTACGGATAATATGTATGGTAATCGGTTTCTATGACACATCACTGGTATTGAAAATATTATAATGTTGTTTGTTTACGATTTCTATGGATATGTAAAATGATTACTAGATTAAGCGTTGGGAGGCAAAATACATGTCAAATTCAATTCAATCAAATACTATTATTCCAGTTATTTTTGTACTGGATACATCCACTACAAACAATGAATGGATGAGAACAATGGTAAATAATTCTATTCAACATCTTCTAAATTTTCATAAAAATAATTCTTCATTTCAAAACAATATTTATATCGGAATTCTTCATTCCGATAGGTGGATCACAGGTAATCAATTAATTCCTGTTCAAGAACTTTCCAATATAGATGTTTCATTAAATCGAAAGGGCTCTCTTAAAGATATTGCTGAGACTGTATCACAATCTCTGACAAAGGAAAACTTCTTTAATTTTGATAAGGATTTTATGCAGCCATCGATTGTTTTTTTGACAAATGGGGAATCATTCGGAATGAATATTTATCTTAGATCAGCTTTTAATCTTCTTTGGAATAATGAAATCTATCGGTCGTGCCAACGATTTATAATTAGCTCTCAAGGATTAAAAAATGAAGAAGTATATGTAAATCTGGTTCATGAAGGAACATACATAGATATAATCGATCATGCATCTGTTACAGATGAACTTGTTTCTGATTTACTGACGAATCAATGGTGTGATACAAAAGTTGATATCGAAGATAAGTATAAGGATGCTATTAAAATACGAGATATCATTATTGCCGAATAAAAAAGCGATGCCTGCTACATCGCTTGATATTTCTTACCTTGCCAGGTATCTTTTTTGACCATCAATTTATCAATCTCATTGGTAACGATGGTCTTTTTTATTGTCCATAACGGAGCTATCAAATCTTTGGCCATGCCATCTCCTGTTAATCTTTCAATAATGCAATCCGGAGGTAATAATTCTAATTGATCTACTACCACATCTACATATTCTTCCAGAGAGAGAAGGGGAAATGGATTATCTTTATAATCTTTGGCCATCTTTGTTCCTTCGATAATGTGTAACATATGAATCTTTACTGCATCTGGATGATGTAAAGATACCTGCTTGACTGTTTCTAACATATCTTCTTTTGTTTCACCGGGAAGAGAATTCATTAAATGAATGCAGGTCTTAATCGGTGTATTTTTAAGTTTATCCAATACATCCCATACCTCTTGTGTAGTATGGCATCTATTACATGCTTCCATCGTTCTCTCGTGAACACTTTGAAGACCAATCTCAATCCACGTTTCTTTTTCAACAGCCTTTTGAGATAGATATTCTATTGTATCATCTGTTAAACAATCCGCTCTTGTGGCAATACACACACCTTTGACATCATCGTTTTCGTAAAATGGATCATAAATGGATTGTAAAATGGATAAAGGAGCATATGTATTGGTAAAGGATTGAAAGTAGGCAAATCCGTAACAATCCGGCCATTTATGACGCATTCTTTCAAGTCCTAACTCGTATTGTTTCATTAAATCTTCATGAAATCCAAGAATACTGTCGCCAGACCCCTTGCCCGAACAGAACGTACAGCCACCGATTCCTTTAGATCCATCTCGATTGGGACAGGTAAAACCGGCATGTAAAGGAACCTTGGCGACCTTATGGTTATACTTCGTTTTAAAGTAGTAATTGATTGTTTGATACCTCTTATTGTCAAGAGAATACGGATATGGATTTTGCATATTCGCATTATAACACAGCTAGTTACTATTCACCGATAAATAAAAAAGAGCCTTAGCTTAAAACTCGTGCCAAGTAAGCTAAGGCATTTTCATTTCTGAGATTGGCGGTCTGTAAAAGAGTCAGTATGTCTGTATAGGCTGCCGCACTATCTTCTGATA
>JAGAWH010000007.1 GCA_017941505.1 Faecalicoccus sp.
AGCTTCCGGCTATGCAGGCAAGCGCCAGCAGCACCAGCAATATGACGGCAAACTGCATGGAAGATAAAAATTTCAATACTTTCTTCAGTGACATAATCAATTCCCTTTCATAAATACAACGGCTGAGTTGTTCTCTCAGCCGCAGCATATTCCATTATTTTTAAATTTTATTCCTGTACACCTAATAACTGCATACCTTCGGTAATCTTTTCTTCCGAAGTATCTAAGCAGCGATTGGCAAGTTCAGAGTTATGTGCACCTTCTGAATTTTCTACATAACAGAAATCAAAGAACCATTGTGCTTCACGATAAATCTTACGAACTTCGTTTAGTTCATCTTCACTCATTTGACCGGCTTCTACCGCTGCTGCAAGAGCATCGTTAAATTCCGCCAGCTTATTACCTACTTCCGTTTCACGTGCTGTGATGCGGTCCTGCAGGTTATGCACAAAGGTAACCATATCGGTATCGCCGTGGCACTTCACACAGGTCGAAAGAATTTCTTCATTTTCAAGCGGGCTTACGATTGTATGGCTGTGATAGATTGTTCCATCTTCTGCCTGTTCCATCGGCATATGGCAATCGGCACAATTGAGTAAGCCGGCATGTTTACCCTGTAAGAATGTTTCCATTTCCGGATGCTGGGCTTTTAATAACTTAGCTCCGGTGCTTGGCTGTGTCCAATCGGAGAAATCCATCGCATCATAGTAAGCTAAGATTGCTTCAGGAGTCATTTCTTCTACACTGTGATAAGGCATCATTGTTTCCTTATCTTCCGGTGTAAAGTAATACTCGATATGACACTGTCCACACGATAAAGTAGAAGGATCAATGGTGTTCATATTATCGCCTAATGCCTTGGATACATACGTATGGGTAATGGTGATTTGACCACCGTTTCCGGCATCGTTTCCATGACAGTTGTAACAGCTGATATTTTCATCCATTTCAGCCATTACTTCATCAAATGGCATCTTGTATACAGATACTCCTTCATCCTGTACCTTCTTTGTGAAGTTTGGTGTTTTACAGGTTAAGCAGTTAGCCATCGGATGCGGTCTTTCGGTATTGCTGACATCCTCTAAGGTATATTCATGTCCTCTGGCACTTCCGTAGTCTTTGGCAAAGCCATAGCCTTCATAAATATTTACCAGATATGGATCCTGTTCCAAGTAATCGGTAACATAATCATTTTCAGCATTCTTTCCCATTGTTAAGGAAATATAAGGATAGATTTCGGACCAGTCTTTTGCGGTAACTGTTCCATCCTTGCTGGAAGCTTTCGGAGCATCCACATCAAGATAGGTAATATCATCACGGGTAAGAGGTCCTAAATCCCCTCTGTTTTCCATGTGATACATCAAATCTTTTCCACCGAGAAGTCCGCTGCAGAAGATAACAGCAGCTCCTACTCCGACAGCCGCAGCGATGTATTTCCATGTATTTCTTTTATTTTCCATGATCTTACCTCACATCATTAAGCATTTGCAGTAATTGGTTTGTCCGGAGGTGTAATAACCTTAGCCGGGCATTTTTCAACACATTTACCGCATTGCGTACATAAATCATAATTCACATGTGCCAGATTATCTGTACAGGTAATGGCACCTGCTTCACATTGTCTTGTACATAATGTACATCCGATACAGCCGGCAGAACATACTTTCTTCACCAGCATACCTTTTTCTTTATTGGAGCACTGTACACGTACAAGCTTCTTTTCAGGGACAAGCTCAATCAGACCGCGCGGGCATGCCTTTACACAAAGTCCGCAGCCTACGCATTTATAGCGGTTGACTTCAGCTACCCCGTTTTTCACCGTAATCGCAAAGTTAGGACAAACCTTAACGCAGGATCCAAATCCTAAGCATCCATAATCACAATCGGTAACATTGATACCGTTGAGCACAGCCGAGCGGCAGTCATCAATACCGATGTAGTTACCCTGATTATGGGTAACATCACATGAGCCCTTGCATCGAACAAAGGCTACCTTTGTTTCCTGGGCTTCAGCAGAGACACCCATAATCTCTCCTACCAGTTCGGTAACAGGAGCCCCACCTACCGGGCAGGCATTAACCGGAGCCTCTCCTTTTACGATAGCTGCAGCTACGGCATCACATCCTGCAAAACCGCAGGCACCGCAGTTATTTCCCGGCAAACACTCACGAATGGCAGCTTCTCTTGGATCTGTTTCTACCGCAAATTTCTTTGAGGTATATACCAGACCGGCACCTACGATAATACCGATCAGCGTAATAACAAGTGTTGTAATTAAAATAATATTCATGTCACTACCTCACCTAGAATGAAATATCTCCAAATCCCATAAAGGCAATTGACATCAAAGCAGCAGCGATCAATACAATCGGTGCCCCGCGTAACGGTTCCGGAATTGCTTCTTCACGAATACGGGAACGAATACTTGCCAGTAATACAATAGCGATGGTATAACCAACACCTGTACCGAATCCGGCTGTAACCGATTGAATAAAGTTATAGTCATTTTGTACGTTTGTTAAGGCAACTCCTAATACCGCACAGTTTGTAGTAATCAAAGGAAGATAGATACCTAAAGCGGTATAAATCGCCGGAGAGGTCTTCTTTAAGAACATTTCTACAATCTGTACTAAGGCAGCGATAACTAAGATAAAGACAATGGTCTTCATATAATCCATGCCATATGGCTCAAGGATATAAGTATACAGTAAATTGGCAACCGCAGATGCGATCGTAATAACAAAGATAACCGCTCCACCTAAGCTTAAAGATGGTTTTAACTGCTTCGAAACGCCAAGGAATGAACAGATACCCAGAAATTGGTTCAATACAACGTTATTCATTAACGCTGTAGAAACGATAATTAATATCAAACTTTGCATGGGTTACTCTCCTTCCTTTTTGTCGCAATCCAATGCGCATGTACCGCAATTGGATGCACAGCCTTCTTCAACCAGTTTTCTCTGGCGGGTACGAATACCCATCCAGTTCATAATGATAATGAACAGCGCAATAACTAAGAATGCTCCAGGAGGCTGAATGAAGATACCGATTGGTTCTACACTTGCAGGAAGGATCTGCATTCCAAAGGCAGTTCCGTTTCCAAGAATTTCACGAACTAAACCGGCTAAAGTGAGGGCAATGGTAAATCCAAGACCCATTCCTAAACCATCCATAATGGAAAGTACCGGAGGGTTCTTGGAAGCATACGCTTCGGCACGACCTAAAATAATACAGTTAACAACAATCAACGGAATATAGATTCCTAAAGCTTCATAAACACCCGGAAGATAAGCTTCCATCAACAATTCGGTTACCGTTACCATCGATGCAACAACGACGATAAAGGCCGGAAGACGTACCTGGTCAGGGATCAATTTTCTAAGTAATGAAATCACAAAGTTAGAAAGAATGAGCACGGCTGTTGTAGATAATCCCATACCGATACCGTTGAAGGCTCTTGTGGATACCGCTAAGGTCGGACACATTCCTAACATTAAGATCAGTGTCGGGTTTTCTTTAATCAGACCATTATATAAACGTTCTACATACTTATTCATAAACTACTCACCCTCCTTCATATTCTTATAGAAGAAGTCAAGGGCTGCATTGACTGCATCTAATGAGGCATCGGATGTGATCGTAGCACCGGAAATGCCATCAATCGTATCTTCGGCTCCACCGCTTCCCGGCTTCACTAAAGTTAATTTTTCTGCCTTCTTGCCTACAAACTGGTCGGTGAATTCCGGATCGCCGCAGCGCATACCCATACCCGGAGTTTCATTTAATGTGGTAAAGGTAATTCCGATAATTTCACCATCCGGTTTTAAACCAAGCGATAAGGTGACTTCGCCATCATTTCCTTCCATGGAGGAAGCACTGATAACATATCCAACGATTTCGCCGTCTTTGTTCTTACCGACAACGGCATCGTTGATATAAACGCGTCCAAAGTCAGACCCATATACTTCACCGCCAAGACTTTCTATAGCAGCTTTCACATTATCCGGTACTTCAAATGTTTCGGCATCCGGACATACTACCTTATAGGATTCCATATTGGCAGCTTTGCGCTGTTCTTCGATGGTATCTTTTGTCATGGAATAAACTCCACTTAAGGCAACACCGGCAACAAGCGCAATAGTAGTAAGCGCTACTACAGGCTTTGGTACAAAGTCTTTTAATGTCTTTTTCTGGATTACTTCACCATTTCTCAGGGCAATGGCTTCCTTACGATATGCATATGGTTTTGGAATGATATACATATCAATTAAAGGTGTTAATAAGTTAGAGATTATGATCGCATAACTGAAAGAGTCTGCGGAAGTTCCGTAAATTCTAAAGAGTCCGCCTAAAATTCCAATTATCGATCCATATAAGAGCTGTCCTCTTTTTGATACCGGAGATGTCGTATAATCAGTTGCCATAAAGAAGGCACCCAGCATTACACCACCGCCACATAAATGGGCAGCTAAGAACTTTAAATCAAGTCCCTGTCCACCAAAGATTAAGATAAATAAGGAGAAAGCTCCAATAACGGAGAAACAGATTTCTCCATGGATGATATCAAAGGCCCATAAGATCATTCCGCCGATTAAGATAGCGATGATTGAGCTTCCAATAACACCTCCGCCGGTTCCTAAAAACATCTTAGTGACATTGACTGCATGTCCGGAAAGAAGCGTTGCCACAGGTGTTGGGCTTGACATTCCATCCAGGCTGTAGTTTGTCATGATGGCTCCAAAGGAAATTAATAAGAAACATCTTGCGGCCAGCGCCGGGTTTAAGAAGTTTCTACCGATTCCGCCAAAACAGCATTTCACAACGATAATTGCGAAAAGTGATCCCAAGAATGGAATATAGAGCGGAACGCTTGGAGATAAGGTAAGTCCAAGTAATAATCCGGTTACGACAGCACTTCCATCTTTTACGGTGTTTGGTTTACCAATCCACTTATTGAATAAGAATTCAGAAGCAACCGCTGTAACAACGGATGTCAGTAAGATTAATGCAGCATGTACCCCATTTGCATAAATACCAACTAATGCGGTTGGTAAAAGCGCAATGGTTACGAATGTCATAATAAATCTTGTAGTCCACTTATCGCGAACGTGCGGTCCTGAGGACAGATTTAACATCATTTCACTCATTTTGCACCTCCTGCAGATTTCAAGCGGCGAATCGCAAGAATCTCTGCTTTCATCTGCTTAAACATCTGGGTAAGCGGACGCTTAGCCGGGCAGATATATGTACAGCATCCACAGGCTACACAATCCATACCGTACAGTTTCTGTTCATAACGGTCATAATCATGTGCTTCTGCAGCATCGGACATGAGCTGCGGCATCAAGCCCTGCGGACATACAGTTGTACATCTTCCACAATGTAAACATCCGGTTGCTTGTTGTTCAGCTACTTCAACACCATCTACATCTAAGAGTGTTATACCGTTGGTTGTCTTTTGTACCGGTACATCTAATGAACTTAAGGCAAAGCCCATCATCGGTCCACCTGCCAGTGCCTTTTTCAAAGTAACACCGCTTCGAATGCCACCGCACTCTTCGATGAGCTCTGTCATCATTGTACCATCGGGAACAATGAAGTTTTTCGGCTCAGTGATGGCTTCACCGGTTACTGTCATTACATGGCTGTATAAAGGCTTTTTGTATAGAACGGCCTGTTGAATGGCATATATCGTTCCCACATTGTCGACAAGACAGCCAACATCTGCCGGTAACATATTGCCCGGAAAATCAATGCCGGCAATCGCCTGGATTAAACTTCTTTCACCACCCTGCGGATACTTTGTCGGGAATACCTGAACACTTAAATTACCCTTACCCTGGCATGCTCTTTGCATGGAAGCAATTGCTTCCGGCTTATTGTCTTCAATGGCAATAACGCCCTGGGCATTCGGGAATAGACGTAACATGATTTCCATGCCTTCAACGATTTCGTTGGAATAGCTTCTCATCATGCGGTCATTACATGTTAAATAAGGCTCACACTCGGCTCCATTGGCAATAATGTAGCGAATGGAATTAGGATCTTTTGGCATGAGTTTTACATAAGTCGGGAAACCGGCTCCACCAAGTCCTACAATGCCTGCAGCTTTAACACGGTCCAGAATATCTTTATCACTTAATGTTTTGATATCCTCTTTGGTTGTATAGTCTTCAAATGGAGTAAACTGTCCATCATTTTCTACGACAATACACATTTGGTAGCGGCCATCAAGTGTTTTTCTTTTATCGACAGCTTTTACCTTTCCGGAGCAGGAACAAATAATGTTTGCAGAAATGAAACCATCCGCTTCGGCAATCACCTGTCCTACAAGCACCGGATCATTTTTCTTAACGATTGGTTTTGCGGGTTTACCGATGTGCATAGATAGTGGAAAGATCATTTCTCCCTTTGGATAGAATGCCTGCAGTTGAGAAGTCCTGCTCAATTCTTTCTTCTCTTCCGGATGCACTCCTCCCATGAAAGTCTCTCTCAAAATCAAGTCCTCCGTATTCATCCTATATCTTTGTGCGCACGCAAAAAGACGTTAGTAAATTCCTTTTTTTATTTTATCAGATTTAAGTAAAAAAAGGAATGCCTCAAAGGCATTCCCATGTAAGTCTTGGGTAACAAGTTTGTA
>JAGAWH010000102.1 GCA_017941505.1 Faecalicoccus sp.
AAAGAACCGACCAGGCCTGGTCAATCCTTTAGACTACTATCTGAGTTATTCGTGATTTTAATACAAATGTAGCGCCGTATACGAGACCCGTACGTACGGTGCAATGGGAGGGGTGAGACTTTATTCTCCCTCTACCCTATTTCTGATGATTTTTAATCCAATCTCTGTACCAATACCAGCTTTTCTTAGGTCTTCTTTGAAGGTTATTTTCAAAGTCAACGGCCACAAGACCATAACGTTTTTGTACACCGTTTCGCCATGAATAGAGATCAAAAGGGGACCAGACAAAGTAACCGCAAACGTCTGCTCCTTCTTCTTTTGCCTGAAGAATAGCCTCGATATGTTCCTTCAAAAATTCAATACGGTAGTCATCTTCTACCATAGTACAATCGATATCTTCTTTCATACCCAAACCATTCTCTGTGATAAATACCGGCAGGTTATATTTATCTTTCACTCGTAACAAGCCATCATGAATTCCTTTTGGATAAATCTCGGTATCCCATGCGGTATATTTCGCATTTGGATCATTCATTATCTGTTCAAACCAATCTTTGATGCGAATCACACTGCTGCCTTTTTTAGAGGCACCGCTGTTGTTGATCACCAGACAGGTATCACCTGTAGTATATGGTTTTACCAATAATCGGGCATAATAATTTAAGCCCAGAAAATCTACGGTATTCTCCTTGATGATTTGTAAATCGGAATCGTTGATAAAGGAAAGATCAAATTGTTTATCTTTTAAATCTTCGATTAGATCTGCAGGGAATTCACCTAATACAGCCGTATCCAAAACCCAGTTATTGGCATAGTTGTCCGCGTATCGCATTGCCTTTTTTGTTGCCGGTGTATCATCAATCCCATCAACCGGTCCAAAGCTGTGCACAATTCCAATCTTTCCTTTAAGAGAGAGCTCTTTAAACTTTCTTACAGCCATGGCACTTGCCAACATGACATGGTAGGCAGCCTGGATCATCTTCTGTCCATCTTGAAGTCCGGGTGGATAATTTCCAATTAAATATCCATTTGTCACAAACCATTTTGGCTCATTAAAGGTTGTCCAATAGGTTACCTTATCGCCATATTCTTTGAAGCAGATTTGGGCATACTTTTCAAAAGCTATACAGGTATTGCGGTTTAGCCATCCGCCTTCATCTTCTAAATACTGCGGAAGATCCCAATGGTATAAAGTCACAAAAGGTTCTATTTCATTTTCTTTGCAGCAATCGATCATCTCATGATAAAAAAGAATTCCTTTGGGATTGATATTTCCGTTTTCATCTAGAATTCTTGGCCATGCGATCGAAAAGCGGTAAGCGTTCTGTCCGCCGTCTTTCATCATTTTGATATCTTCTTTAAAGTGATGGTAATGGTCGCTGGCAATATCCCCATTTTCGTAATTGTTTTCATGAAGATATTTATCCCAAATAGATTCAATTCTTCCATCGATATTATAAGCTCCTTCACATTGGTAGGAAGCACTGGCAGATCCCCATAAAAATGTCATATTTATCACCCGATTTTATGATACTCCTTTTTGAGAGCAATCGTACTGTATTTTTAAAGAGGGTATGTTATAATTGCCAAGTATTATTTGATGATTATAAATTGTCTTTATGAAATTTATAGGTATATGGCAGCTGGCATATACCGGAAACAGAAAACAGCTAGAAAGAATTACCCCATTGAAAGCTTTAATCTTTATCGAATTAGACGGAACGGTCAATCCGGGTGTTTATTTTCAAACATATGAAGTCGATTGGAAGTTAAATAAAACACTCGCAAAACAATTCAATGATCCCCTTATAAAAGATATTAATTTCTTCTTTGTGAATCGGGCATGGCATGCCTTTAATCAGAAATCTGCGGATTATTTAAAAGATTTATGTGAGCGATACGATGCGAAAATCGTCGTTAATTTTTCATGGTGTATGCTGGATACTGCCCATATCAAATCTTTATTAAGGCTTGTAGATCTACAGGATTATGTATTAGATGAGGAAGTAAAGGGCAAAAGCCCTGTTCAGATGATTCATGAATGCCTTGCTAAATACAATATAGATAACTATCTTGTTCTCACAAGGGAATTTCATATTACGCATATGTTTAAAAATAATTCAATTCAGACATTTAAACTTTTTACTAAAGAAGACTATAATAAAGCTGTCGAGATATTAGAAAGAGAGGCATAGTATGCTTGATGTATTGTTATGCTGCCTGGGTGGATTCTCTTCCAGTGCACTTGTCGGAAACATGAAAAAAGAGATGGAAAAAAGAGGAATGACAGACCGCATCAATATCGATTTTTCACCGTTTGCGTATTCACCAAGAGTATTAAAGGAACATGAATACGATATTATCATCTGCTGCCCGCATTTGGCCCGTGATGCCAAGAAGTTTATTGCGGATAATAATATCAAGTGTCCGGTATATGTTCTTCCTCCTCAGATGTATGGAGTTTTAGATCCTGAGGAAATTGAAAAAGACTGTCTGGATGTTATGGAAATATATGAAAGTGACAAAACCAATCCCGTACATTTTCCGGGTGAAGCTAATATTTACCAGGTAAAACGCAGGGTTGCTTACTACAACCAGCCGGGAAAAAAGAAATAGAATTGAGGTATAAAAATGGATCTTGAAAATGTGACTATCCGACCTATGGAAATTGAAGACTATGATCAGGTACGCAAGTTATGGATGTCTATAGGTCGATTGGGAATTCGCAGTATTGATGATTCCAGAGAAGAGGTAGCCCGCTTTATTCAGCGAAATCCCACTACAAGTGTAGTTGCACTTATGGATGGAAAGATTGTTGGTACGATACTTTGCGGAAGCGATGGCAGACAGGGTGCTTTATATCATGTCTGTGTACAAAAAAAATACCGCCGCAAGGGAATTGGACATGCGATGGTTGTATACTGCATGAATGCCTTAAATGAGCAGCATATCAATAAGGTCACTTTGATTGCGTTTAAAGGCAATGATGTCGGTAATGCCTTCTGGAATAAGATTGGATGGACACATCGACAGGATATTAACTATTATGAGTTTATTTTGAATGATGAAAATATCACATTATTTAATGAAGCAGAGGAACAGGATTAATCCTGTTCCTTTTCTTTAGAATGATTAATTGATAAACAGAGGGAGAGCCATTGACAGTTTTTGCAGATCCATTCTAAATTTTCATTGTTGTACTGCTTCAAATAACCGGAAAGAGCTTTCCAGTTATGAGTAAAAGGAGAGGGAAGCAGTGCTTCCGTGTTAGTGTCAAAAATTCTGGGATTTTCAGATTCACATTCTCCGTTTATATTATGGAGACAGAAAGCACATAAATCATCTGTGCCTTTTACGATGTTTACATCTTCTCCGTTTTGAAGCCGTTCAATGACCTGTTTCATATTGTCGACAAATTCTTTGGAGTAGCCGTTACCGACAAAATTCTGAATGCAGAAAAGGTGATGCGCTCTTAGATGAATCATACACCTGCCCTGTTTGCGATGGCCTTTTTTAAAGTCGGGGTAATGAGCGCCACAGCGACCATCTTGATGATATCACCCGGCAGAAATGGAATTACACATACGGCTAGTGCTGCCATAAATTCCATCTTGGCAAAGATGCAGAACCATATCGTTCCAAACAAGTAGAGAACAAAGGTACCGATGACCATGCCAAGAACCAATCCTTTTAAGGTTGGATCTTTTCGGTAGAAATAACCGGTAAACCAGGCCAGAGGAAGATAGCCAACCAGATATCCTCCCGTGATTCCGATGACGCATTGAAATCCTGCTGCATAATTCGCAAATACCGGAATTCCGATACTTCCGAGGATCAAATAAATCAACGTACTTAAGGTACCGTATTTTTCACCTAGGATAGCACCTGCCAACATGACCGCAAATGTGGCCAGAGAAATAGGAATTCCACTGCCTAAGGGAATGGCCAGAGGGGCAAGTACGGAAATGACGGCTGCCATCAAAGCCGTTAAAACTAAATCTTTTGAATTCATATTTAATCACCGTTAACAATATATCCTGTGTATTTACGATTGTCAACCCAAGAAAACATTAAAGTTGACAATAAAAAAGACTCCCGAAGGAGTCAAATGTTTTAAATGATAAAATCGTCTGTTACAGAAGCTTTCATCTTATAAGCTGTTAAACCTACATTATCCGTCTTTGTGAAGTTAAATTCGGTTTCTGTCGGGTAGATTCTTGATGTGAAGGTAGCTTCTCCATCATTGATAAACATTTCGATTGAGCAGTTATCAACATAAATACTCATAGAACGTAATGGGTTATCCAATTTGAAATCTAAGGTTTCAAATACATTGGTGTTGAAGCGTTTTTCCATGCCGGATCTATCAACTGTTAAAGATTGACTAGCTTCATCGTAGTGAATACGCATTCCGCCGGTTCCGTCTCCTCTGGTATAAAGATTTAGATCGGCATCACCAGGGGCAAAGGCTGCTTCAATGTTGCAGGCTCTTGGTAACAGTTTTCCTTCGATAGTTCCATCACGTAAAGATTTAATGCCTTCTAACGGTGTCTGGATCAATTTGCCATCTTTGATGCGAAGCTCTCTTGGTAAGCTCAAGCTTCCTTCCCAATCTTCTTCCTCAGTTGGGTAGTGGTTATCCGGAAGACCGATCCATGCGATTAGGATTGCCTTATCCGGGTCCTGTACGTTTGCCGCAAATTGGGCTGCATAGAAATCAAATCCATAGTCAAGGAAGTGATAATCTTCTTCCGGTGTGAATGTCAAAGTATCGTAGTCCATATGTCCGATGATATAGATATTATGGTTTGTGCTTTCACCGCGTCCCGGCAGCTTGGTATACTGCGGAGAGAAGATCAAGATATCTTTTCCGGATACATTTACGATGCAAGGGCATTCCCACATGCCACCGAAATTTTCAAATCCCGGAACCTTTAATTCACCGGCAAATTCCCAGCCGGATAATAAGTCTTTTGACTTATAGATCAGTGCACGTCCCTGAAGGTCCTGGTTTTGGGCACCGATAAAGATATAATATGTTTCATTTTTCGGGTTATACAGAATCTTTGGGTCACGCTGATGTTCGGTATAATCAGGTCTCGGTCCAAATAATGGCTTTGGAAGCTTTTTCAATTTACCGTTTTTGACAACTGCAGCACAGGTATACGGTGTACGAACCCAGTTTTCATCACGATGGTTTCCTGTATAGAATAAGTAGAGATCATCACCCATTGAGAATGCGGATCCGGAATGTGCGCCTTTATTATCAAAAATTGTATCCGGATGAATACCTACACCTTCATTTTTCCAATGGATCAAATCTTTAGATGATACGTGATACCAATATTTCAGGCCATGAACAGCTCCCCATGGACACCATTGATAGTAAAGATGCCATGTACCGTTATGGAAACCAAATCCATTTGGGTCACTGGATAATCCGGTTACCGGTTCGACATGATAGGTTTGACGGTAATTGGACGATTTGATCTTTTCATAAAGATCTTTGATTTCATCTGCATGATGCAGGACTCTGTAACGCTCTTCGCGTGTCCATTCTTTCATTTTAAAAATTTCCTCCTAGTTAACTCTTTACTCATATTTTAATTTAGATTTATGAACTGTACAATAAACGATTACAGTTTTTTTGTGGATTTGCTAAAAAGGGAAATGCTACATAAATTAAGGTAAACAGGTTATAATACTTAAAGAGCAATTATCATCGAAAAAGGAAGGAACAATCCTTATAAGGGGTCTTTTATGGAAAACACAATTCAACAACATTTATTAAATGCACTTATTGCGGAATATAAAAGAGTATATCTGCTCGACTTAAAACAGGATAGAATCATTTATACCTATAATACAGAAAATGAATTACCTCCTTTGATCTGCCTTGCGGATACCTATACCGAGGCACATCATCGCTTTACGCTGCGTTTTGTGGACCCGGAGCACAGGGTATGGTTTGAAAATAATTTATCCTGTCCGAGCGTAACCGTTCATCTTCAACGGGCCAATGTCTTTTCATTTTTATATAAGGCAAGAAACGGGAAGCGTACCCGCATTGATGTGCGGGCAGCCTTAATGGATGGAAATGAGCCTCAGCAGGCTTTGATCTGCATTCCGAATTATGATCGAAACGAGCAGTTTTTTTCCGGGGAGACAATCAACGATTTCCAATCGGAAAAGGACTTTGAGATATATTTCAACTCTCTGCAGACAGATATCGCCATGCGAAATCGATATGAAGATATCATCTCTTCGCAATCGATATCCAGCTATGATGTCGATTTAACCGATAATGTCGTTTTGACAGGAGACTTTAAACGATCCGATCTTCTGTATCATGCTCATGGCATTCGTATACCCGGACGTTTTGATTTGATACGCGAAACCTGGGCAAAACGGATCACATCGGATAATGTCGAAGAATTTAAATCTTTCTCCACCAGAGAAAATCTTCTGAAGATGTTTGAAGAAGGTCAGAAGGAAGCCTGGATAGAGTATCGGGTTCAGGATCTCAGTGGCATGGATGTATGGTTTCGGGAAACCATCGTCATGAATAAAGATGAAAAAGACGGCCATATTCGTGCTATTATCATCTTCCGGGATATTACCGACCGCAAAAAGATGGAACTGGAACACCAGAGACGCTTGGATGTGATTAACGGATTATCCCTGGAATATGACAGTGTGTATTTTGTCGATTTGATTCATGATACTTTTTCTATTTATCGTATCTCCAATGAAGTTTATGAAGTCATTAAAGACTGTATTCTGCCGGAGTTTTCTTTATCGATGTCCCGGTTTGCCAATAAGGTTGTTTATTCCAACGATTATAAACAATTTATGGAATTGACGACCATTGATTCGATTCGGGATCGTATTAAAGAAAGTTCAACGTACTCTTTTACCTTCCGTGTTGACACCAAGCGGGGAATCTTATACTATCGCTGCAAAGTAGTTGGCATCGGTGATCCGCATAAAGAATGTAAGGAAGCACTCGTTGGTTTTGCGGATGTCACAGAAGAACATGAAAACGAGCTGCGCCAGCGTTTCCTGCTTGAAAATGCACTCGATGCAGCGGAACAGTCGGGAAGGGCTAAAACGGCATTTTTATCGAATTTATCGCATGATATACGTACCCCGATGAATGCGATCTTAGGATATGCGCACCTGGCCCAATTCCATATCGATGATAAGGAAGAGGTGCTGCAATGTATCAATAAAATTGAACATTCAGGAGCCCATCTTCTGCAGATGTTAAATAATTCACTGGACCTTTCACGCATTGAAAGCGGACGTATGAATTTAAATGAGACCAGCTCGAATCTAAAAGAAATGATGGATACGGTCATCAACATGGTAGATGGAGATATGAATTATAAATCCCAGACGCTGAATGTTGAATTTGATGAAAGTTTAAATCAAAACGTTTATTGTGACAGAGTCCGCTATATGCAGGTTATGATCAACCTTCTGGAAAATGCCGTTAAGTATACCCCATACGGCGGTCATATCCTTTTCTCGATGAAGCGGCTTGATGGAGCACCTAACGGTTATTTAAAGGTGGAAATGAAAATCAAGGATGACGGCATCGGAATGTCGGAACAATTCTTATCGAAAATATATGAACCATTTGAAAGGGAAGAGTCTGAAATGGTTACGCAGATCAACGGAAATGGACTCGGTCTTTCTATC
This sequence comes from Faecalicoccus sp., assembly GCA_017941505.1. Next base: position 7,705 of record JAGAWH010000102.1, read on the forward strand.
TGTAAGGGTATTGTTGATCAAATGGGTGGAGATATCCGCGTGTACTCCGCAAAACATAAGGGTACGACCTTTAAAGTTACTATTGCGATGCGTCAGGATGATACGCAATTATCACAGCAGGATAAAGTGTTATATTCCGCAACATCGCGCTTCCGGATATTCAGCAGGACTTCGCTGTACATCCGTAAGACTATTACCCATAAACCTTCGATTCTTTTAGTTGAGGATAACGATTTGAATCGTGATATCGGAGTCCGCTTACTTCAAAGAGAGGGCTTAAAGGTATTTACGGCTGCCAATGGACAGGAAGCTGTCAATATGGTGAAAAATAATAAAAAAGGAGCCTTTGATCTGGTATTGATGGACATTCGTATGCCGATTTTAAATGGATATGAAGCAACCAAACAGATCAAAGCGTATTGTTACAAAAGACAGGAGGAACTTCCGATTATAGCTCTTTCAGCCGACGCCTTTGATGAAAGTGTAAAAGAAGCTAAGGATACCGGAATGGATGCCTTTGCGATCAAGCCAATCGATACAGCGGTATTGATGGAGATTATTAATCATTTCTTAGAGTATAAGGGGGATGAAGATGATGGAATGTAAAGATGAAAAATCATTGTATATATATGCATTAAACCGGGACTTTGATGTAGAAACCGCAAAAGAAATATTGGAACACCCATGTTGTTCACTGGCGATTGCGTTATGTCTTTTCTATAAAAGTCAGGAATTTGATCCTGCACCGGGATCAAAAGAAGAAATGGAATTAATTCAATTTTCGCAGAATCTATATCTCGATATAAAAAAATGGAAGTATGTTCCAAGGGAAATGGGATATAAGGTACCTTTATCTCCATCCCAGAAATTTAAATTAAATTTAGAATTAGAAGAAGAAGA
>JAGAWH010000103.1 GCA_017941505.1 Faecalicoccus sp.
AAATAGCCAAAGGCAGGCGAAAGCACCATAAATGCGATACCTAAACACACAAAGGAAAGTATAAGAGATCCCATCATCTTAAGATAGGTATGTTTTGCGATATACTCCATCCAATCCTTTTCATAATAGGCAGCCACCATACCAAAGACAATTAAATGGGTCGTATCATAGATCCAGAACGCAAAAGGTATCAATACAAGACAAACAAGCGTACTGATCACCACATATTTTAATGCGCCGTAGATCAGCTTTTTCCCATCCCCTTTCGCATTTTTCATGGTACGGGAAATCGATGGATAAAAGAAACCGATCATAAATACATACCATAAAAAGGAAGTACTTCTCGTATTCATAAAAAACTGTCCGAAAAAATCAGATATCGTATATCCATCTTTTTGAATGGCATAGGACAGCCAATGAAAACAGATGGCGATCAGTGCCGGTACAATGACCGATTTCATATGGTTTTTTAAGAAATGGTCTGCATATTCCGGTTTACTTTGATAAGACTTCATGATCCCATATCCGGTAATAAAAAAATATACGGCAACCGCAATATAGCCGGCATCATTAAAGGCAAGTTGAAAAAGTGATCCGGCCTCAATTCGCTGGGCAAGATGATGACAGATGATCACAAGTGAAAAATATCCTTTTAAGATCAAAGAATCATTTCTTGTAAGTAATACATTGTATTCTTCTCTTTTCTTAAAAGGAAGATGGAATGCCAAAATCATCGCCAACAATAAACCATTTAATCCGATATTATTCATAAAGCTTTCTACATCCTTTGTTTCATTGTACATCATTGATGGCTTATTTTTTATAGTACCGGTGTAATTTATTGTATTATTCGATACAATATTGAATATGAAGACAATCATACTAAACGGAAGTCCAAGAAAGAACCAAAATACTGCCATGGTGCTGCAGTCGGCCCAAAAAGGCGCTATATCGGCAGGTGCCGATACCGAATATATCGACCTGTATGATTTGAACTATACAGGATGTCGAAGCTGTCTTGCATGTAAATCAAAACGCCTGGCACCATGTCATTGTTATTGGAAAGATGATTTATCTCCTCTTTTAGATCGGATCTTTGAAGCGGATGCCTTGATCATCGGTGTACCGATTTATCTGGGCGGTATTACCAGTCAGGTGCATGCCTTGATGGAACGTCTGCATTTTTGCGCTTTATCGTATGATGATTATTCCAATTATTTTAAAGGAAAGGTCAATGTCGGAGTCATTGTCACGATGAACGCTACAAAAATGTTCTATAAAACAATGTATCAATCCAAAATCAAAGCCGATCTTCGTGCTTTAGATACCTTAAACGGAAATATTGAATTTCTTCCATGTTTTGATACGTTGCAGGTAAATGATTATTCCAGATACAATATGGCATCCTTCAATGAAGAACATAAAAAGAAAATGCGCGAGACCCAATTCCCAAAGGATTTAGAAAAGGCATTTGAATTAGGTGCGAATTTAAGCAGAAAGGAAACCAAATGAACCAAAAATGTAAAATAACCGTAATCTGCCGTCCTTTCTTTTCCGATATCTCGAAAATGAGCTATGGAAAAGAAATCGGTGCCCGGGACGGTATCAAGAGCTATGTCTATACAGCATTACGTGGCGGAACAATAATCGGTATGGATAAATACATTACCTGCTGTCCAAACGGAATTCATCCGGTCATCTTTAAAATTGAATTAGACAAATAAAAATCCAGGAGTTCCTGGATTTTTAGCTTTCTGCAGATTGTTGAACAACCGGTTCGGACGGTGTCGGGTCGACCGGGGTTGGATCCGGGGTAACAGGTTCCGGGGTTGGATCGACCGGAGTTGGATCCGGAGTAACAGGTTCCGGTGTAACCGGTGTCGGTGTGACAGGTTCCGGTTCCACATATCCGCTATCCCCTCCGGTATCGTAGGTTTCCGGATAATAAATCGGTTCGTAATAAGAATAGTTATAATAATAATTCTGATAGTTCGCATATGGATCTACATACGTTTGCGGATATGTAAAATCCATGCTTGGAGCCTGGTTGTCATCAACAGGTACCTGTTCTTCCAATGCCTGAAGAATTTCAGCTTCACCGGCAGAGGCTTCCTTTTCCGCTTCCTCGGTTGAAATGGTCTTCTTGCCTTTTTTATACGTTAAATAGGCATATTCACCGGTAATGTGAATATTAAAGGTATCCGCTTCATCAAATGGAAGAGTATGCAGGATATAGGTTCTTCCCTGGGCAATCAATCCTATTTGATATGTCTGTCCTTCACTTAGCTCCACATACAACAGACGCTTCTCTTTGGGAAGGATGTGGCCGCCATCCACCAATAAATCGGTTTTGAAGGTGCCTTGGGCATCATTTTTAATAAACATGGCGACTATATTTGCTTCAGAAACATTGGTTAATAAAATTTCTGATGTGGTATCTGTATGCTCCGACAAGGTAATTATATCTGCCTCTTTTTCTGTTTCAACTTCCTTAGCTGCAGCCTTGGCACATCCTGAAACAGTTGTCATCAGACATAAGGACAAAATCGGTAATGTCTTTTTCATGAAAACACCTCTTTTTCTCCATAATAATGGTATCTTCAAAAATTGTCCACCTCAATTTCAATTCTCATCCTGTAATTCCAATAAATTCAAGGCATCGATCCGGTCGGAAATCGATTGATTTCTTTCATCAAAAAGAAGCTGTTTATTATATACAAAGTATTTCGGACAGCCATGGGCAAAGATATATTTTGATGAAGCCGGACGCACGGTGAGTTCACTGACAAGGATCAATAGTTCCTGTCCCTGTCCAAACGCTTTCTCAAAGAACACAAAGACATTTTCCAACATATTTTGAAGTTCTGTATTCCGCTCTTTCAATCCCAAAATCTGTTCCTTTAGATACCCTTTAACGGCATTCCATCCATTTTGATGATACGTATTTAATAATTCATCAAAAAGAGCGCATAAACCCAGGGCTGCATCCACATGCTCTTTGGTGTCCGTTTTTTCGCTTTCATGAAGATATTTTTCTTTTAAATCTTTTAAACATTTCTCATAATCATCCGTTATCTCGGAAATCGCCGGTACCGCTGTTTTTAAGATATTTTCCTTTTCAACAAAGGAAGAAATGCGCTCATCCAAAGAAGAAATGATCAACGATATCAGCGATAATCGTTCGTCAAAGGCTGCATTATTGGCCCGCTTTACGGTGATATCCGATTCTGTACCGTTTAATACATCCAGAATTTGATAATCGGCTTGATATT
>JAGAWH010000104.1 GCA_017941505.1 Faecalicoccus sp.
ACGATTGTTTTAACAACTTTGTTTGGAATAGTAAGTCTGCCCGCAAAGTGAACATTGCGAATTTTTTATCGGGCATCGCATTCTGAATGCGGTGCCTTTTGTGATACTATGAATGTATGAAAAATATCATTTCCAATCATCAGCCGGTTTTTATTGATTTTGATCAAAACCGCAAATCGGTTGTCTTGATTCCTTTGACAAAAAAAGAAGATGAATGGCATATCGTATTTGAAGTCCGTGCAAGCTCTATATCTCAACCCGGTGATGTCAGCTTTCCCGGCGGTGCCGTGGAAAAAGACGAATCCCTTTTGAAGACGGCTGTGCGTGAGACAACGGAGGAATTGGGATTAAAGGATAAAGATATCGATGTCTGGGGGCAGTGTGATACTTATTGGACAGGAAAGAATCGGGTAATCTATTCATTTGCGGGCGAAATCCCTTATACAAAGATTCAACCGAATCCATCCGAAGTCGAAAGCATTTTTACCGTACCTTTAAATTATCTTTTAAAGACAGAGCCTAAGGTATATCGAACTTCCCTATCGGAAATTCCGGATGAGGATTTTCCTTATGAAAAGATTCATGGAGGACGAAAATACCGATGGATGAAGGCTAAGAAAAAAGTTTTATTTTATGAATATGATGGCCATGTGATATGGGGAATCACAGCGAAGATTTTAAATGCGTTTATAAAGGTAGTAAAAGATGAAACAGAGAATATTTGATGGAGTGATTGCGCTTGTTGTGCTGTGGTCGATTTATTTATTGGTAAAATGGAATATCGATAATCCGGTGGCCACAAGCGGCTGGGGTAATCTGAAGTACTTTACCGTGCAGTCTAATATTTTGATGGGACTTGTTTCTTTGGCAAATTGTATCAAAGGGAAAGAATATCCTTATCTTACCTTTGCGGGTACGGTATCGGTAGCTTTGACAGCTTTGATCGTCATTATCTTTTTGGGTCCGTTATTTGGCTTTGCGATTATGTATGTCGGTTTTAATTTATATATGCATGCCATTGTTCCGGCTTTGGCTATTATCCGCTTTATCGTGTTTCGGACCGGTGATAAAATTGAAAAAAATAAAATATGGACAGGAGCAGTTCCTATGTTTGTATATGGAATCGGATATGTTGCCAATATATTAATTAATGGGCTTTCCCGATATACCGATTGGTATGGTTTTGCGTTATTTGGAACCTGGTCCATAATCCCTGCCTTTGCGATTATATTGGGAATCACATATATGTTAAGCGTTCTGATTCGAAAAATCGGCAGTTCTAAGTTAGGAAAAGAGGAATAATGATTATGACAAAAGATCGTTTATGTGCTTTTATGGATGCGATATTGGCAATTATTATGACAATATTAGTTTTAGAATTAAAAAAGCCCGCTGAAGCATCCTGGAGTGCCTTATGGGCGCTTCGTGCGGATTTTTTCTCTTATGCGGTATCTTTTTTCTGGTTAGGAGCCATGTGGGTCAATATTCATAACCGATGGGTCAGTGTGGAAAGAATTGATAATAAAGTCCTTTGGGCCAGCATTGTGATGTTGTTCTTTGCCTCATTTTTTCCGTATGTAACATCATTTGTGAGTGAAAATTTTGAAAATCTATTTGCCCAGATGTTTTACAGTGTGATTGTCATGCTGGTATCTTTTGCCAATATGGCATTAAGCAGGGCCATCGTGAATATCAACAAGACAGCAGGAGAAGCCATCAAAGGAACGCAGAAAATCGTTGCCGCTGATTTAGCTATTAAAGGAATCGGAATATTAATGGGTATCTTTATCTATCCGCCTTTTGCGATGATAGGAATCATATTGGCAGGATGTGTAATGACTTTTTTACCACTTTATTTGAATAAGCATAAACAGCAATAGGAGAGATTTGAAAGGAATCTCTCTTTTTATATACAGATTGACCGTTCCATAGGGAACGAAAGTACACTTAAAGAATCAAATCTTTAAGGAGGGTAGCGAATGGCTTCAATTAATGTTGATAAAATGGCACAGGATGCCATAGATCTCATATCCGCAACAATAAAGATCTGAATCGTTTAAATATTATCGTTGCCGGGAAAACAGGAGTTGGGAAAAGTACACTCATCAATTCAGTTTTCCGACAGAAACTTACCAAAACCGGAATGGGCAAGCCGGTCACAGATCATATGCGAAGATACACCAAGAAAGGATTACCACTTGCCGTATATGATACACGTGGGTTTGAGCTGGGAAAGAATGTGCAGGCAGAAGTAAAAAAAGAAATCATCGATACCATCGCAAAAGGCAACCAAACTCACGATATCAATGAAGTGATTCACTGCATCTGGTACTGCATCAATACAACTTCTAATCGTGTGGAACCGGAAGAAATCAAATGGATCAAAGAATTATCCCGAGAAGACCAGGTCAATCAGGTACCGATCATTATTGTATTGACACAGTCTATTTCTAAAAAGAATGCGGAAACATTGCGAAAACATTTATTGGATGAAAACTTAGATGTAGTGCAGATTGTTCCGGTATTGGCAGCAGATTATCAAATTGATGATGATATCACCGTCAAATCGTATGGCTTGGATACCTTGATTCATGTGATGGGAGAAGCTCTTCCCGAAGAGCTTCTAACAACGCTTCAAAATGTTCAGATTGCCAGCCTGGCAGAGAAAAGGAAACAGGCTCAGGCAGCGATTGCCACGGCTGCGGTTGCAGCAGCAGGTGTAGCAGCCAGTCCGATACCGTTTTCCGACAGTGCTTTATTGGTGCCTACACAACTTGGTATGATTGCTGGTATTACAGCCGTTTATGGTTTAGATATCAATAAAAGCATCTTAAAGGCATTTTTGTCGACAACATTAGGAGCAGGGGGAGCTACTGTTTTAGGAAAGACAATTGTTGCCAACCTGATAAAAATGATTCCGGGAGCGGGAACTCTTGCCGGTGGAGCTATTTCAGCAGGAACAGCCACCCTTTTGACAACGGCACTTGGAGAAGCCTATATCGGTGTTATGGAACTTGTATTTAAAGGAGAACTGACCGTAGAAGATTTAAGTACCAAAAAGGGAAAAGATGCGATGGCAGATCTATTTAAGTATGAACTGACAAAGAAACAATAAGGAGGGAAATATGCCAACAGTATCATCAGGTATACTATTTGATGCCAATGTATTTAACTTAAAGGAAATTCGTTTTGATGATATCCGCAAGGAAATCTTTTCATTATTTGTACAGGGTGAGCGTGCAGAGCTTGCCTTTATGACCATTCGAGATCAGGTTGTATTCACTAATAAAAGAATTATCGTTGCCAATGTGCAGGGAATTGTAGGAAAGAAGGTAGCGTATATTTCCTATCCGTATTCTAAAATTCAATTCTATGGGATAGAGACAGCCGGTGTACTGGACATTGACAGCGAATTGATTCTTGCCTTCAATAATGGCTCGTATCTGCAGTTTGATTTCAAGACCCAGGTGGATATTCGAAGAATCAACAATCTGATTTCAAACTATGTTCTATAAAAATACAGGCATCCCTTTTATCGGGATGCCTAAACTTTTTACATTTCGTCTTCTACGATAGCGGATTTTTTAATGAAATCCAAAGCTTTTTGGACTTTGATATCCTGCATCAACATATCGTAATACTGTTCTGTAAAGATTTTACGGATGGTTTCAACATCGGTTCCGTAAGAAGATGCGATAACCTTTAATTCATTTTCCCATTCTTCTTCGGTTGCCGTAATTGCTTCTTGAAGCGCAATTTCCTCTAATACAAGACGGGTCATAATGCGCTTGATGGCAGCCGGTTCCATATCCTTCCGGATATTATCCATAGTTGTTCCTACCATCTGGCAATACATATCTAAATTCATGCCCTGCTGCTGAAGAGTCTGGTCAAATTCATCAATGACCTGCTTCATCATGGTACGGATCATCGGTTCCGGAATATCCACTAAAGTGTTAGCGATGATCTGATCAAGGATAGCTCTTTCTACAGTTTCATCAGCTAACTGTTCTTTCTGCATTTCCAGTTCTTTACGAACTTCCTCTTCATTAACCGGCATTTCTTTCTTTTCACGGATCTCGTGGATCTTGCACTTAAATACGGCATCTTTTCCGGCAAGAGAAGGTGTGTAAGCTTCCGGGAAGGTCACATTCACATCGATATCTTCATTGACTTTGGCACCGATTAACTGGTCTTCAAAGCCCGGAATAAAGGAACCGGATCCAATGACTAACGGATAATGTTCACCTTTACCGCCTTCAAAAGGTACTCCGTCACAGAATCCTTCAAAGTCCAAATCAACCTGGTCACCTGTTTTAACAGGGCGGTCTTCTGAAATTGGAACATAGGTTGTCTGACGGCGTTTCTTTTCAGCAATAGCTGCTTCTAAATCCTTATCTGTGATTTCAAAAGAAGGACGAACGACTTTGATTTCTTTATAGGTTCCTAATGTCACATCAGGACGGGTAGCTACGGTTGCACTGTAGATAAAATCTTTACCGTCTTCATTTTGAAGAACACGGATTTCCGGAGTAGAAACTACTTCTTCTTCCATGGAATCGATGGCTTCGGTACATGTTTTACCGACCATTTCGTTTAAATCCTCTTCTTTTTCAGAAGCAGGAACGGTAATTGTGATAATACGTGTATTCTTATCTGGTTTTTCTATTGTAAACTGCATAATAATCTCCTTTGCACGATATTCATTCTAACATGGAGCCATGAAAATGGATATAATGGAATTAGGTGATTTTATGAATATTAATCAATTAACAACTACATTCACAAAGAAAAGAAAAAATCGGGAATTAATTCCCTTAATGACTACATGGGGTGAAAAGGTATTGGAAGATTCCAAGGATCCAAATTATATTCCGTTACCTGAATATCCCCGTCCGCATATGCAAAGAGAAAGCTATCTCTGTTTGAATGGCTGGTGGGATTATTCCATCAGTACCGGAAAGGAAGGGGAAATACTGGTTCCGTTTTCTCCGGAAAGTAAATTATCCGGTGTAGAACATATCTTGATGCCTAATGAAGTATTGAAATATAGAAAGTCATTTACATGGGATAAGAAAGAGAATAAGCGGGTACTGTTACATATCGGTGCCTGTGACCAATGTGCTTCCATTTTTTTAAACGGGGAATATTTGATGTTTCATGAAGGTGGATATCTTCCATTTACCATGGATTTAACCGACTACATTCAAAAGGAAAATGTACTGGAGATTCAATGTACGGATGGTACTGACACCAATTGGTATTCCAGGGGTAAACAGAAATTATCCCCTAAGGGAATGTATTATACATCCCAAAGCGGTATCTGGCAGACAATCTGGATTGAAGAAGTTCCGGAAAAATATATTGAGAGTATTAAGATTACACCGTTAAGCGATTTAAAGAGTGTATATATTGAAGTATTCCCGAAGGATTTGCCTTTTACGGCAGAAGTAGCGGATGGTTTAATCCAATATTCCAAGTCCGGTGTGGGATCTTTATGTTTAAATTTAATGAATCCAAGATGTTGGAGTCCGGAAGACCCATATCTTTACGATATCACCATTAAAACAGACCAAGATCAAATCACAAGCTACTTTGGATTAAGAACCTGTTCGGTACAGAAAGATGAAAAGGGTATTCAGCGTTTCTTCTTAAACGGTAAGCCATATTTCTTAAACGGACTCTTAGATCAGGGATATTATCCGGATGGCTTATATACGGCTCCTAGTGTCGAAGCACTTCAGTTCGATATCAAGGAAATGAAAAAGGCCGGATTCAATCTGCTTCGAAAGCACTGCAAGTTAGAGCCTGTCTTATGGTATTACCATTGCGATAAGCTTGGCATGTTGGTATGGCAGGACATGGTACCCGGCGGTGAACATTGGTCTGATATGGCAGTAACCTACCTACCGACGGTTTTGACCGGATTACAGAAAAGAGAACCTTCCTTAAAGGCGGTAGGAAGACTGAATAAACAGGGAAGAGATTTCTTTGAAAAAGAAATGGAAGAGACAATAGATACTTTATATTCTTATCCATCAATTGTGACATGGGTATTGTTTAATGAAGGCTGGGGTCAGTTTGATACCAAACGTTTATATGAAAAGTTGAAAAAATTAGATCCAAACCGTCCGGTTGATGCTGCAAGCGGCTGGTTTGATGTCGGTATTTCGGATTATCTCAGTGAGCATAATTATTTCAGAGAATTGAAAGTACATTTGGATTCCAAACGAGCTTATATTCTTTCCGAATACGGAGGAGTAGCCTATCCGGTAAAAGACCATGTTTCTTTAGAATCGAATTATGGCTATGGAAAGGTACAGACACAGGAAGAATTTCTTTCAAAATTTGAATCCTTAATGCATCAAATTGAAAAACTGAAGGAAGAAGGACTGGCCGGAGCCATCTATACCCAGGTCAGTGATATC
>JAGAWH010000105.1 GCA_017941505.1 Faecalicoccus sp.
GTGGGAAAACATCCAGTGTTTATTCCATTCGTTTGGGTATATCGTTTACTTGTTCGACCATTTATTAATCGAAAGAAGTTGATGGAGGAATATCATTTGGTAAGGAATCTCAATAAGAAAGATGATAAAATACCATTATAACTAAGACATCCTAATAATTCATAATCTTTTGGATTTACGAATATGCCGTTTTTTATTGTAAAGCTCAAGTTTTAAAGTAAATAAGCCGGAAACACTTATAAAATAGGGGTTTCCGGCTTTCTCTCTGTTTTCCCAGTTATGGGTTAATTTATTGTTTTTTCAAATTTTTTCAATATTTTAGAAATCTTCTAAGGTTCTCTCTTGTTCGAAACCGTGTGTTAAATTCAATGTCCATTGACTCGGATATTTTCTTAAGAACCTCGTCATAATAATTTGTCTGCCAGTATCCATCTACCAGTTCTGAAACTGTGCATTTCCTCAGTGAATCCAGTATGGCCTCTGCAGGGTATTCATTGCCTAATATGCTCATCATTATCTTGAGAAGGCACAACGCAGTATAACAGACCGTAAAGTGAGCCTTGATATGCTCCGTGGTCCACAGGTATACTGGGCGGGCTTCCAGTTCTGATTTGGTGATTTTGAAAGTATGTTCTATCCGTATAAGGCCGCGGTAGATATTTCGTATTTCTGCAGGCTCCATGTTCATCTCGCTGGTTACGATCGCATAGTATCCATCGTATTGTTCTTCTTCTTTGATCTTCTCCCAGTCAAGCTCAAGGTTCCTGCCCATAACTTCACCGGTATTCTTGTCATACTGTATGTTAAGGATGTATGCGCCAGATCCTGCCGCAGTTATCTTATCGTATTTCTTTGGATGGGCTATCAGATCCTTTGCCCTTTCTATCATCACGTTGCGGTCGTGTTTCTGCTTCATCGCGTATTTTTCAGAATAGTACACAAGCTGTCTCTGCTCTGTCTTGGCTTTTTTTATCTTTACGGTGCCGTCCTCCATCTCAACGTGTATATTCAGCTCAACGATGGTGTTGCGAATCTTGTATGTAAACTTTACCTTATCATCACAGGTGTCCTCGTCCTCCGAATACACCTTGTCAGGATCGATATACACGGTGGCATAGCCCTTTTTATCCAGGGCCCATTCCTTGAAGGATTGATTGGCACCCTTAACTGACTTTCCATATACATATCCGTCCATGCCGGAATCCTCGCGGTTATTTTTCCCACAAAGATGCCAGATATTCTCGCTGGTGTTGAGCCCTCTGTCGGCAACGTTGATGATTCTGCCTATCATCGAGTGTTTGCGTGCTGTCTGGATCACCGGAAGCATATGAACCTTCTCTGATTCATTTCCCGGATAGATTGTGTATCCGATCGGGATTGCATTCCTATCGATGAGAAGCCCCATACTGACGATGGGATCAGGGCGTCTGTTCTTTTCCGGACCGCGCTTGCGCATCTTCTTTTCTATGATCTTTCCGGTCTCGTCGATTTCGTCCACATCCGGTCTTCCAATATCGAAGTAGAAATTGGTGCCGTCATAGTAGCAGACATCCGTATCCCTCTTTACAAGCGACTTTGACTGATGAAAGATCCATGCCTGGAGCTGCGCATCCTGCTCGGCGATGATATCCAGCGCTTTATAGACATCTTCAAGTTCAAAACCATTGAGAGGCTCAAAGAAGAGGTCGCGGTTATCGAATGTATATTTCTTGGAGCCGGGATAAAGAAGCCTTCCCATGACAAGCAGGAAGAAGATTTTTTCGAAATCATACTCAATCTTCTTGCCGGAGGTATATTTCTTCCAGAATTTATCGAGCTTTAAAGAGCGGTACAGCCTCTTGAAGGCGACATAGCCGATATTGCGGACCAGATTGGTGCCCGGTTCAAGGACCTCGCCCAGATCAAGTGAAACTTTGACGGTATTATCCGTTCTAGGTTCTCTTTTCTCGAGCGTGAGATTTTTATAATATGCCTTAAAGTGGGCGACCGGATCATCATACCGGTCAAGATAGTCGCTGATGTGACCGAGATTCTTAACAGTTACGGATTTTCGGCCGCCGCCAGGTACAGGGATTTTATCGCGGACGAGCATGACATCACCGTTTTTCTGCTTAACAACTTCAACATACATGATAGGCACCACCTTACATGAATATTATACCACAGCAGGGAACAACTGGGAATACAGAAAATACGAAATATTGACATAAAAAGCCAGTATAATTACTGGCTCTGAAGCAGTTATTGATTTTTCAAAGTTTAAAACTCAGGTGGGAAAACATCCAGTGTTTATTCCATTCGTTTGGGTATATCGTTTACTTGTTCGACCATTTATTAATCGAAAGAAGTTGATGGAGGAATATCATTTGGTAAGGAATCTCAATAAGAAAGATGATAAAATACCATTATAA
>JAGAWH010000106.1 GCA_017941505.1 Faecalicoccus sp.
CAACCATCTGATCCGTAGTCAGACGCTCTATCCAATTGAGCTAAGGGCGCAATTTCATTGCACATCAAGTGCTTAAATAATATAACATAGTGTTTTTCCTTTTGCAAGAAAGAAATTTAAATATTTATTTCTTCCTGCATTTCGATTATAACAGATATCAATTTATATGCAAACGCAAGATGAGCTTCAAATTTGTATCATGTGGTTATCAAGCGATAATGTCTTAATAGTTATCGAGGGAAAATGTCTCAAATCGATCTGCAGATTACTTGTACTATCACCTGATGATTATATATGCTGGCTATGTTTTCATCAGGAGGTATTAATTAAATGAAAGAGGTTATTTTAAAAATGAATGAAAACGAAAAGTATCTGGTAATCAAGGATCTTGTTGACCATGACGGCAACAAGGACAGGGCCGCCCGCAAGCTCGGGATTTCCCGCAGACAGGTCGACAGACTTATTATCGTCTACAAAGAAAAAGGAAAAGCCGGTTTCATACACGGAAACAGAAACCGGCAGCCGGCTAATTCGATCTCACAAGAATTATCCGATACGATTGTAACCCTGTATGCGGAGGAATATCAAGGCTGGAATTTCAGCCACTTCCATGACAAGCTGGTCGAGGATGAGAACATCAAGGTCTCCTACGCTTCCGTTTACAGCATACTCACAAAGGCCGGCTTCAATTCTCCAAAGGTCCGGAAAAGCACACGCATCAGGAAAGCGAAGGCCGCAAGGCTGGCAGAAAAGAAACCGGGAACCATTCCTGAACCGGAAGAAAGCGGAAATATGGAGATCCCCATTGAACTCTCCCATCCGCGCAGGGAGCGCTCAAAGTATTTTGGAGAGAGGGTCGAGATGGATGCCTCGATCCATAAATGGTTCGGTGATTTCAAAACAGCTCTGCATCTGGCGGTCGATCACGCATCCGGCAATGTCCTGGCGGCATGGTTCGAAAAGCAGGAGACACTCAAGGGATATTACCAGCTTCTATGGACGATCCTTACCACCTACGGCATACCCATGATGTTCTTCACGGATAACCGCACCGTCTTCAACTATAACCGCTCCGACCTCAAGAAAGACAGCAGTGATGTGCTCACACAGTTCGGATATGCCTGCAAGCAGCTGGGCATCGTGATAAAGACCAGCAGTGTCTCACAGGCAAAGGGGCTTGTGGAAAGGGACAACGGAACATTTCAGGACAGACTGGTCAATGAACTGAGGAAAAATAAGATTACGACGATCGAAAGGGCCAATGAGTATCTGGTCAATGTCTTTGTCCCGGATTTCAATAGACGCTTCGGTATGGACATCAAGCGGTTTACCTCGGTTATGGAAGAGCCGCCTTCCAGAGAAAAGCTCAACGTGATCCTGTCTGTGCTGTCTCCCAGAAAATTTGACAATGGCTCTGCGATCAGATATGAGAACCATTACTACCAGGCTCACGACGAAAATGACCGGCTTGTCTGCTTCAGGCCAAAGCAGGAATGTCTGGTTGCCAGAGCGTTTGACGGTAATCTGTACGTTACGGTTGGAGAGCTTGTATACAGATTAGTCGAATTAAAGAAGAACGCCGCCACGTCTGCCGAGATAGACCCTGAGCAGGATAAGCCGGAGGAAAAGAAGCATTACATTCCGCCGATGGGCCATCCGTGGAGGGTCCAGCAATTCAAGAAGCACAGGGACGATGCACACCGGTTCCAGATGTACGGACTATAGGAAAATGAGCTCTTCGAGCAGGAGCGGGAGCAGAGCCAAGGGGCATACCTGCCGGTGGAGATTTTTGCGAAGCGAAAATACAACCGCCCGCCCTTTGCGAAGCGACACGGACCACCCTTGCGAAAAGGAAAAAGAACCTAACCGTTCTTTTTCCCTGCCTCCCCGGCGAGGGGAATATAAAAAGCGGGAAATTTTCCCGCTAATCATCGCTCATTTTTGAGACATTTTCGCAAAGTATTGACAACGCAAGATGAGCTTCAAATTTGTATCAACTGAAATGGGATGTTAAAATGGTTCGGGAAAAGGAGTGGAATTATGATTAAATTATTCGCCAGTGACTTGGATGGCAGCTTTTTAAATATTGATCATCAAATGGATGAAAACCAGATAGACTGCTTAAAAAGAATTCACGAAAATGACTGTTTATTTGCGATTGCCACCGGAAGAGGACAAAACGGTGTGACACGGATGCCGGAGCTTTATGAAGCAGGAACCTATGCCATTTTATTGAATGGTGCAATCATACAAGATCTCTCCCACAACATTATTTATAAAAAACCAATAGATAAGGAATTTATTAAACATCTGTATCATGATCTTTCCGAGTTTCCTTTTGAATATTGCACAGAGCATTTGATTTATACGGCAGCCTCCAAAGATGCCTGGTTAGAAAGAAGAAGACAGAATAACCGGGGATGGATGACTAAACGCAAAGGTGACTTTGAAAAATTCATGGAAGCGTTCCGTTTTGATACACCGTTGGATTTATTATTAGAGAAATCGGTTTATAAAATTAATCTAAGTGAGCCGGATGAAGACAAACGCAGAATCATTCATTCCTATTTGGAACAACATACCCATAGCGTAGTGAATGCACCTTCCAATCCTATTTATATTGAGCTTACCGATCAAAGTGTAAATAAGGCCAGCGGTGTTAAGATGTTAGGAAGACTTCTTGGCATTGATGATAATTCCATTGCGGTATTTGGCGATGGCGGAAATGATGTCGTTATGCTTGAGGCTTTCCATCATTCCTATGCACCGGCCGATGCCTTTAAAGAAGCTTTAGAGGCTGCAAATTATACGACTTTATCCTGTGAAGAATATGGGGTAGTCAAAAAAATCAATGAGATACTGGAAAGAGCGAAATAATGCGTATGTTTCGCTCTTTTTTGCTATAATGGGAAAACGAGGTGATGTGAATGTTACAAAAAGTACAATTAGAAGAATATTTATCACGCTGCATGAATTCTCAAGCAGATTTTGCGGAGATATTTGAAGAAGAAGGAACAACGGAATCCATCTCAATGCTCAATGACAAGGTTGAAAATGTTAACCGGGTTGTACGCGGGGGTATCGGAATCCGATTATATAAAGGAATTCAATCGGTTTACGGATACTCTAATGATACGGATAAAGAATCATTGATTACGATGATTGATGATCTTCGTGCTGCCTTTGGCACAGAAGAAAAAGACGCCAATATTGTGTTGACGGAAGTGGATATTCCCAACAACAATCCGGTCAAGGTTGACTTTGAATCTGTATCCTTAAAGGATAAAGCTGCTTTATTAATCCGTGCGGATAAGGCAGCTAAAGACGCAGATGAAAAGATCGTAAAGACACAAAGCTCACTTTCTAACGTGAAGCAGAATGTACAGATTTCCAACAGTGAAGGAAGATTGGTTAAGGATACTCGTGTACGTACACGTCTTGCCTTAACTGCATATGCCGGACAGGGTGACAACTTCCAAAGCGGAAGTGACTCACCGGGAGCCGGTATGGGATTGGAATTCTATGAAAATACCACTCCGGAAGAAATCGGTAAGGAAGCCGCCCGCACGGCTTTAGTTCTTTTAGATGCCAAAGACTGTCCATCCGGTAAGATGCCGGTTATTATCGACAATGGCTTTGGCGGTGTTATCTTCCATGAAGCCTGCGGTCATGCCTTAGAGGCAAGCGCTGTTTCAAAATCACAGAGTGTCTTCACCGATAAATTGGGTAAGCAGATTGCCAATACCTGTGTTACTGCCATTGATGATGGTACCATCCCAAATGCCTGGGGTTCCCAGAATGTAGATGATGAAGGAAATCCGCAGCAAAGAAGAGTTCTCATCAAAGATGGTATCTGTACTTCTTATATGGTTGACCGTTTGAACGGCAGAAGAATGGGAATGGAATCCACCGGAAGCTCAAGACGCCAGTCTTATAAGTATGAGCCGACATCCCGTATGTCCAATACCTTTATTGCACCGGGAAAAGATTCTTTTGAGGACTTATTTGTCGGCATTGAAAAAGGTTTATACTGCAAGAAGATGGGTGGCGGCAGTGTCAACCCACAGACCGGCGAATTTAACTTTGCGGTCAATGAAGGCTATATGATTGAGAACGGAAAGATTACTTATCCGGTAAAAGGAGCATCTTTGATCGGAAACGGTAAAGACATATTGATGAATATTGATAAAGTATGTTCAAATCTGAAGCGTGCACAGGGTATGTGCGGGGCTGCCAGCGGAAATATCCCAACAGATGTCGGTCAGCCTGCCATTCGTGTGACATCAATTACAGTAGGAGGCACTGCCAATGAATAAACAGGCTTGGATTGAATATGCCCTGAAAAAGGGTATGGAAAGTTTTGAAATTTACGAAAACATTTCTAAACAGCGAGAGGTAACCTGGTTTGAAGGTCAGATGGATACCTTTGTGACAAGCTCGGTAACCGGAACTTCGATCCGCGGTATCTACAACGGAAAAATGGCTTACATGGCTTTAGAAGAAGTCAAGGATGAAGCCATGGAATCAATTATTGATGCCCTGATTGATCAGGCCAAAACGGTGACATCAACAGATATTGATAAGATTAGAGAACCACAGGATACCACACCTGTTGAAAATCACAAGAACTGGGTTCAGCCTTCCATGGAACAGATTCAATCGGTTTTAAAGGAGCTGGAAACTAAGATCATGGCATATGATCCTAGAATCATTCAGGTAACCACCCTTGGATGGCAGGAAGCCCTGGGTGAACGTTCTATTACGAATTCTTACGGCATGAAGGTGGAAGATGAAGACCGCATGCAGATTCTTGTGGCAGGTGCTGCCTGCAAACAGGATGATGATATCAAGGATGATTACAACGTTGAAGTTGTCTATGATTTAAATAATCTGGACAAAGATGCTTTTGTAAAGGAATTGTGCGACCGCACATTAAATAAATTAGGCGCGGTTACTTTATCCAGCCGTACATGTCCGGTTATCTTTGAAAAAGATGCGATGACCTCTTTATTCAGCGCATTTACCGGATTATACAGCGGGGATCTTATTTATAAGGGAATTTCACCGTTAAAGGATAAATTAAACACAAAGATCTTCTCGGAAAAGATTACGGTAGTGGATAATCCGCGCAATACGGATGCCTTATCCATCGCCAACTTTGATGATGAAGGCTGTCCGACAAAGGAAAAGATCCTTGTCAAAGATGGAGTCTTTACTACAATTCTTCATAACACAAAGAGTGCTTTACAGATGAATACGGAAAGTACCGGCAACGGCTTTAAATCCGGATATGCCTCATCGGTAGGCGTATCGCCGATGAATTGTTACATTGTTCCGGGACAGAAGAGCTTAGATGAGCTGTGTGACCAAATGAAGGATGGCTTTGTGATTACCGATTTAGCAGGTTTACATGCGGGTATTGATTTTGTGACCACAAACTTCTCTTTGCAGTGCTCCGGTTATTGGGTAAAAGACGGCAAAAGAAATCAAAGCGTGACTTTGGTTACCGTGGCAGCTAATTTCCTTGATTTGATGAAAAAGGTCACAGATGTAGGAAGTGATCTGGATTGGAAATACCGTTCGGTGGTAGCACCGAGTATCGCATTTTCTGAATGTGCGATCAGTGGAGAATAAATATGGCAGAAATGTATGTGAACACCATGATGCAGGAAGCTCTAAAGGCAATGGGAGAAAAAAGAACACCGATTGCGGTGGAGAATATGATCCTTGCCCTGACATCATCCAAATTTTATTGTCCTGCATCCTGGGATAAAGATCCTAAGATCGGTCCAAAGGGAGAAAAAATCTTTGAACCGGATACAAAATTTAATTTATTGATGTTGGAAGGACCGGATAAGAAACGATATATCCCTTTATTTACTTCAATGGATGAGGCAAAAAAATGGGAAGATATCAAAGACTTAGAGTGTTTACTTTTAACCTATGAACAGTTTGAACCATGGGTAGAAGCTTCGAAACACGAAGTTCAGGGAATTGTGATTGATCCGTTTGGCTTCTCTATCCCTCTGGATGCAGAATTTGTGAGTGCCCTAAAAAAGGAAACTTCAAAAAGCGTTCTTCGTGAACAGACGATTCAAAAAGGGGAAACGATTGCGGTAAGAGATCCGATTCGTAAAATCGATGATTTTAAGGAAGCGTTATGTGATATCGCATCCCAATATCAGGAAATCAAGCGCGTTTGGTTAAAGGAAAGATTAGTCAAAGGCAAACCTTCGCATTGGTTTATCATTGTGGAAATGCAGCCGGAAAATCCGAAATTGTTCCAGACAATCGGGCATACCTGTAGAAAACTGGCCCATGATAAAGAAATGGAATTTGTGTTTGCGTCCATTCCTTCCGCTAAATCAATGATTGAAAATACAACACCGATTTACAATGTAGAAAGCTGTGAATAATTCACGGCTTTTTCTTTATGACTTCTCCAGTTTTTCCATCAGGCATTCATTGAAATACAAAAATGAAAAGGTATCGGATAAAGCAGCTTTTTTTCCGATTGCTAAATTAACAGATGGTAAAACTACGACCTGTGTAAAGTTGTGACGTAAAGGATGTTTGGCATTGGTTGTCACTAAAATTGAGTAAGGATGCACTAATTCTTTATTGCGCAATATGCGGCAAAAATCTTGATGGCTGCTGCCTGTTTGGGCGGAGAAAAGAATTAAAACATCCTTTTGGTTAAAAGTGGTTGGCGGAATATCCTCCGGTATAAGAATCGGAAGATATGGCGGTTTTAATGAAAGGGCAATTTGCAGCTCCTCAGCAGGTAATCTGGATAAATTGGTACCTTTGATATAAATGGCTCGGGAATCCATGATTTTTTGTTTGATTAATTCCAATTCTTTATCATCCATTATTTCTTCTGTTCTTAACAGCACGCCGGCATAAATTTCCGCAAGACTATCTTTATCGTCGCTGCGGGTAAGACTTTCTTGATCGAGATTAAATTGGTATTGGAACTCTGTGAATCCGTTAAATCCTAATTTTTGGGCGAAACGGGTCAATGCCGGTTTGGTGAAACCGGATTTAAAAGAAATTGTACTGAGTGACTCATTGGCAAACGCATCGGGAAATTTTTTTATGGATTCATATATCTTTCTTTCGTTTTTTGAGAAGGAAGAGGCCTTAGAATCCATTAGCTCTAAAATATTCATATCGAATCTCCTTTGTATCTATTGTACACAAATTGAACCATATTTCAAAAACAGATATTCAAAAATGGCGTAAAAATAGGTGAAATAATAGAAAATAACGAAATACGGTTCAAAAACGATAAAATAAAATTGACACATATTTCAATAATTGATATACTGAGGCTGTGATAAAAAGCGCTTTCACAATCTTAAGAAAAAGGAGAACAAAGAGAGTTATGACAAAACTTATTGAAAAACTAACAGCCATTTCCGGAAAGATGGCTGGCAATCCGGTCCTTCAAATTATCCAGGGCGGATTTATGTTGATGCTTCCGATTACTATGATTGGTGGATTTATCGCTTTATTTAACGGAATCAGTATTGAAGCTTATCAGGCATTCTTAGTATCTACCGGTTTAAAAACGATTTTTAATGTAATTTATCAGTGGACCATCAGTATGATTGGACTGTATTTATCTTTCTTGATCGCATATCAGTTTGCGGTAGTTAAACAATGTGCTAAATCCGACATTGCGGTCGGTTTAACATCCATGATCTGTTTCTTGATTTTAACACCTTATGTTGTTCCTCAAGAGGCATTTGCACCATCTTCACTTCCGTTGAACTGGTTAGGATCTGCCGGTATGTTCTCGGCAATCATCGTTTCATTTGTAGTCGGAAATATCTTCTTATTTTGTAAAAAACGCAATATCGGAATTAAGCTTCCTGAACAGGTGCCTCCATTTATCGCCAATCAGTTTACAGCTTTGATTCCTGTTGGAATTTGCGTAATTTTATTTGGAATTATTAATTTGATCTTCCAAAACACTTCGTTTGGATGCTTCCATCAGTTAACATATTCAATTATCGCAATGCCGCTGCAGGCAGTTTCAACCAATGTATTCGGTGTTTGGATTTTAATGACTGTATTATATGGTTTATGGTTCCTGGGAATTCATGGCGGTATGACTGTAGGTCCTATCATGATGATGTTATTTATGCAGGTACAGATGGAAAACCTAACAGCTTATCAGGCTGGACAGGCGCTTCCGCATATGGTTATAGGTGATGCGTTAAGCTATGGGACCGGTTCTTTACCATTATTGATTGCGATCCTTATTTTCGCTAAATCAAAATCATTACGTACGATGAGTAAAGTCGCAATTGTTCCTGCAACATTTGGTGTAGATGAACCGGCTTACTTCAGTATTCCAATGATTTTGAACCCGATGTTCTTTATCCCGTGGGTTATCTTCTCTCCGACCTTTGCGGTGTTTGGAACTCACTTATTGAAGATGATTGGTCTTTTAAGCTATAGTAACGGTACCGGCGGACAAAATGCTGCCAACTTACCATTCTTTGTAGGTAATATGATGAACTACGGTATCGGCGGTTTGATTTGGGGATGTATATTCTTTGCTGTGATCGTGGCTGCTTATGTACCATTTGTTAAGGCATATGATAAACAGAAACTTGCAGAAGAAGGAGCAGAGGAAGAATCTGCAGAATAGAGGAAAAATGAAATTAATAGTACAAAGTGATGATTACGGAATTACTCGTGGAGCAGCCCAGGGCTGCCTTCACGGTATTAAGAACGGTGTTATTACACAGACCGGCATGTTTGCCAACATGCCGTGGATTGAAGAGTGCGTAGAGTGGATTAAGCCTTATTTGGATCAGATTTCTTTTGGTATTGACTTAAATGCCTCTACGGGTCCTTCTGTGTTAGGACATGATAAGGTGCCTACTCTAACAAAAGAGAATGGCGATTTTTACGGAAGTCGTGAAAATCGTGCATTTGATACAGAAGAAAATGGCTTTGACCATTTAGCAGAGCATAGAGATGAGCTTTACGCGGAATTTAAAGCGCAGATTGAAAAATATATCGATTTAGTCGGACATAAACCGGATTTCATCCATAACCACGCTTATGGAACTAAGACAACCGATGAAGTGACAAGAACGCTTGCCAGAGAATATGGAATTCTTTGTACGGTTGGAGCAATGGATCACAAAGATCAATTGAAAGAAGCAGGTATGGGATGGTACGCATGGGGTGATCCTGCAAAGCAGCTTGAAAGTGATCCGATTTCTTATATCACTCAAGATAAAGGCGAGCTTTTAAACTATGAGTATGGATATATCATTTCTCATTGCGGATATGCAGATTCTGATTTATTTAAATTGACCAGTCTGAACGCTGCACGCACAAAGGACTTGGAAGCGATGACCAGTGACCAGGTAAAATCATGGATCAAAACAAATAATATTGAATTGATATCGTTTAAAAATCTACCGAAAGAATGGATTTAAGAGAGTATATGAAAGGTTATATATTCCCAAATAATTTTTTGTGGGGCGCTTCGACAAGTGCCTTTCAAATTGAAGGGGGATTTCAGGAAGGTGGAAAGGGTATAGCTACCACCGACACAAAAAAAGAAGATATAGCGGATAACCGGGTTGCCAGTGACCATTATCATCATTGGAAAGAAGATGTG
Organism: Faecalicoccus sp.; assembly: GCA_017941505.1. The sequence continues at coordinate 9,650 of JAGAWH010000106.1, forward strand.
GATTTGATGGCAGAACTTGGCCTGAAGACATATCGAATGGGCTTTTCCTGGACTAGAATTATGCCGGATGACAGTGGAAATCCCAATCAGGAAGGGTTGGCTTTCTATGATCAACTGATTGATTATCTGTTTGAGAAAGGGATAGAACCACTTGTCACCCTGTATCATTTTGAATGTCCGCAAATATTAGTGGATCAATTCGGCGGATGGAAAAGCCGAAAAATGATTGATCATTATCTTCGCTATGCAGAAATTTGTTTCCGTCATTTTAAAGGCAGAATAAACAAATGGGTGACGGTAAATGAACAATTGATTGCCACCGCAGCAGGCAATTTAACCGGTAACCATGAATCCGATCCGATACAGAACCAAAAAGATATTTATCAGATGAGCTATCATGTGTCATTGGCAGAACATAAAGCGATTTCGCTTTTAAGAACCATTGATCCAAAAGCTTTGATTGGTCCGGTATGTGCAATTCAGGTGGTATATCCGCATACCAGTAAACCGGAAGATGTAATTGCCGCCGGACACGCCGAAGAATTAATGGAGTTTTATCTTCTGGATATGAGCGTATATGGAGAGTATTCTCCTTATATGAAGTGGTATTTACAATCTCATGACTTATATCCGCAGGTTGAAAAAGAGGATGAAAAAGCCTTAAAAGCCGGCAAACCTGATTTTATTGGAATCAATTACTATTTCAGTATCAGCGTCAAAGAAAAAGAAGGCCCAATCAATTATCATCAGCCGCCGTTCTGGGTATCGGATGCCTTCGATGTTTGCGACAACCCATATCTTAAGAAAAGTGAATGGATGGATAAAGGAATCGATCCGGTTGGAATTAGGGTAGGTATGGAGAAGGTTTATCACCGTTATCATTTACCGATGATTGTAACTGAAAATGGAATGGCATATTCTGAAACATTACCTGAGGATAGAAAAATACACGATATCTATCGCATTGAATATTTAAAAGCGCATATTGAGCAGCTTGGTATCATGATTGAGGAAGGATATCCTATTTTTGGATATTGCCCATGGTCATTTATCGATGTTGTATCCTCTCATCAGGGGTTTGCGAAACGATATGGATTAGTATTTGTAGATCGTTCAGAAACAGATATTAAAGATTGTGCCCGATATAAAAAAGATTCCTTTTACTGGTATAAAGAAGTCATTCAAACCAATGGACAAAAGCTGTGAATAATTCACGGCTTTTTCTTTTTATCAGACTTAAAAGTTAGTATAATATGACTATGCAGATTCCGAATAATATATTACGTACACTAAATAAACTCAATGAAAACGGATATCAAGCTTATATTGTAGGCGGCTGTGTCCGTGATTTTCTTCTGGGAAAAGAACCATCTGATTTTGATATCTGTACCAATGCCAGACCGGAAACGGTAATGGAGATTTTTGAACATGCGATTCCTACCGGAATCAAACACGGAACGATTACCGTGATCGATGAAGAGCCGATTGAAATCACAACCTTTAGAACGGAAGGAAGCTATGTTGACCATAGACATCCTGATTTGGTTACGTTTGTAGCGGATGTGAAAGAAGATCTTGCCAGAAGAGACTTTACAATCAATGCGATGGCCTATCATCCAGGTACCGGAATCGTAGACCCATTTCATGGACAGGAAGATTTAAAAAACGGAATTATCCGTGCAGTTGGAGATCCTTCAAAACGGTTTGAAGAAGATGCGCTCCGCATGATCCGTGCTCATCGTTTTGCGGCCAAACTTCATTTTTCGATTGAAGATAATACGCAGAAGGCGATTGATGAGAATGCTCATTTTATATCTCGCATAGCCGTGGAGCGTCTCTATAAGGAATTGATTGAAATTCTTCGATATGATCCATATCAAATTGAAAAGATGACCGATTTATGGAAGCCTTGGATTCCTCAGCTGGAGGATTGTCTACAGTGTGAGCAGCATACCAAATGGCATGATACCAATGTGTTACATCATTCTTTACGCGCAGTAAAGCTTTTAGATCCCTTTGATGAAACACTTGCGATCACGCTGCTGCTGCATGATATCGCAAAGCCCTACTGCAAGTCTACAAAAGATGGAATCGATCATTTTTACGGCCATCCGGAAATGGGAGAAAGAATGGTAAGAAATATTGTCAGGGATTTAAAACTCACTTCTGCCCAGCAGAAGGAAATCCCTAAACTCATTCTTTTCCATGATGTACGGCCAGTATTTAAGCCATCCAGAGTCTATAAATTGACAGTACGTGATGGCTGGAAGCCGGATCAAATCTATCGCCTGTTTGAAGTACAGAGATGTGATATTTTAGCTCATTCTGCATATGGAGCCCAAACGATTGATGGCTGGGAAAAATTTTATGCGTTCTATGAAGAATGCAGAAAAACCCGTCCAATGGAGTTAAAGGATCTTGCGGTTGACGGAAGGATTCTCAAGGAAGAGTTTCATTTAGAGGGAAATGAAATAGGCGAAGCTTTAAATCTCTGCCTGGAATATGCGTTCTATCACCCGGAAAAGAACAATGTAGAAGACTTGTTGAAATTTACGAAAAAGATGCGTCCGTGGAAAGGGAGAAAATCATGATTACGACATTAAAAGGTGATATTGCCCGCTTAGATTTTGATGTGATCGTCAATGCCGCCAACACGTCATTAACTCCCGGTACCGGAGTGTGTGCTGCGATTTTTGCCGGAGCAGGTCCCAAATTAGAAGAAGAATGTTTAAAGCTGAGAGGGTGTGAAGTCGGTAAGGCAAAGATGACAGATCCTTATCATCTTCGCTGTAAAAAGATTATTCATGCGGTTGGACCTATGTATAAAGATGGCAAACATAATGAGGCTAAGCTGCTAGCTTCTGCTTATTGGAATTCAGTGGTATTGGCTTATTCTTATATGATTGAAAATCGACTCAATTCTATTACAATGGCATTTCCCTGCATTTCAACAGGAGCTTATGGATATCCAAATGATGAAGCATGTAAAATTGCCGTATCAACGGTTCGCTCATTAATGCAGGCGTATCCGGATGCCAAGGATATCAATATTGTCTTTGTATGCGATACGGAAGAAGACTATGTGTTGTATAAGAAAGGGCTGCGATCATGAAATCGGCCGTAGAGATCAGTCATGATTTTTTAAAGCCTGTACTGCATAAACAGGCCATCTGTCTGGATGCGACCATGGGCAATGGGAAGGATACAAAATTCTTTTTAAAACAAGGCGTCAGAAAAGTAATTGCCTTTGAGATTCAGCAGGATGTTTTTGAGAAAACAGTTCAGGAAATTAATGATAAAAGATTGGAAGGGTATTGTCTTTCACATATATTTATCAAAGATAAAATAAATACTTTACTGGATGCGGTTATCTTTAATTTTGGATATTGCCCGGGATCAGACAATGGGATTACTACCGAGGCAGAAAGTAGTTTAGAAGCCGTAAAACAGGCATTAAATTGTTTGAAAATTAAAGGGAGAATGGCTCTTGTCATGTATCCTCACGATGCGGGTAAACAAGAGGCCCAACAGGTTTCAGCTTATGTATCGTCATTAGATAGCTTTCATTATTCGGTATGGATGTTGAAACCGATGAATATTGAGAATTCACCATGGTTAATATTGATAGAAAAAAACCATTAAACATAGAGGGAAAAGGGAAGAAAAGTGAGAAAAGTTAAGCAGAAAAGAAGAGTGCGCTGGGGTGCTTTAATAGGATTGCTGGCAGTTTTTTTTGCGATTGTGTTTGGGATTGTCGGATTGTTCTTTTATCTAAATCCATTTTTTGGCTTAAGAGATGAAATGCACTTAGAAGCTGGGGAAGCACAGATTGTCGACTATATGAAATCACCGTTTGTGGATGCATCCGAGGTTAAGATTACCGGTGATTTTGATCCAAGAACCGTCGGGGAATATGATATTACAGTAACCTATAATGGAAAAGAGAAAAAAATCCACTGTATTGTAGAGGATACAAAACCGCCAAGGTTGAGCATGCGAAATTATACGACGGATATGATCGAGGATGTTCGACCGGAAAGCTTTATTGAATCCTGTGATGATGGCAATGGAGTTACTTTTGCCTTTAAGGAGGATCCCGGTAAAAATGAAGGGAAAACGAAGGTGACTATTATCGCAACCGATGCCTTTGAACACAGCACCGAAGCTGAAGCGACTTTAGTTCGAAAACAGGATACCAAAGCGCCGAAAATCAACAGCGTGGAAACTTTAACCGGCTATGTCGGAGGATATGTAGATACATCCAAAGGGATTGACGTAGAGGATGATTTAGATACATCACCAAAGATTCGCGTAACCTTTAAAAATAGAGATTTCAATACGACCGGAGAGCACGATGTGACCATTACGGCTGTGGACCGTTCCGGCAACAGTACCGAAACGGAAGGAAAGGTTGTCTTAGAAGAGATTACCGAAGAAACCAAGGTTATGTATTTGACCTTTGATGATGGACCAAGTGAAAATACGGCTACGGTTCTGGATACATTAGACCGCTATAATGCCAAGGCGACCTTCTTTGTGACAGGAAACGGACAGGAGTATAACGATTATATCGTTCAGGCATATAATGCCGGACATACGATTGGTTTACATACCTATACACATGACTATGCCCAGGTTTATGCTTCGATGGATGCTTACTATAAAGATTTAAAAGCCATCAGCGATATGGTAGAAGAGTTAACGGGTGAAAAATCCTATGTGATACGATTCCCGGGAGGCTCATCCAACTCCATCAGTGCCAATTATTCGAGGGGCATTATGTCAAAGCTTGTAGATGATGTCCAAGCCAAAGGCTATCAATATTTTGACTGGAATGTCAGCTCTGGAGATGCATCGGAGAATACGGCCCCAAGAGATTTTATCGTAGCCAATTCCTGCGCAGGAACGGATTACAATCAAATCGTATTGTTGATGCATGATTCTTCACCAAAGACGACAACGGCGGAAGCTTTACCGCAAATCATAGAATTCTATCGCGAACAGGGATATATTTTCTTACCTTTAACAGTAGACAGCTATGCGGCTCACCATGGTACAACCAACTAGGACTTGAGTTAAATCAAGTTCTTTTTTTAATGCGAAGCTGTCCAGATGCTCGAAGTGTGTAACTTGACCGTTCCATAGGGAACATAAATATACTTGTATCAATATACAAGGAGATGATTTCATGCCATTAAAGATTAATGTAATGAATTGTCCGTCATGTGGTGCGGCAATTCCAATACAGGAAGGAACAACACAAATCACCTGCTCTTATTGCGGATCCAAGTTTGCGATTACAAACGAAAATGAATTTGTGTATCGTCATGTGGATGAAGCACGGGTTAAACAAGCCGAAATAGAACGTATGAAATGGCTTTATGAGTTAGAACAAAAGGAGAAAAATCGAAAAAGTGCACGGTTTAAGCTGTTTACGTTAGTGCTTATAGCTTTGTGTCTATTTCTGATTGGGATAATCGGAACCCGTTTTAATAATCTAAGTATGGTGATTGTCGGTATGTTTGGTGCTTTTATCACCGCTATAATTCTATTTGACAACTTGATAGATAATGCCAGAGACAATGAGCATGAACAGAAACTAAAAAAAGAACCTGAAAGTCGAACAATAGATACTTTAAAGGATGGAGACAATGGTACTAATAATCATTTCTGTGGTTATTGTGGTTCAAAGTTAACTCCTAATTCAAGCTTTTGTCATAAATGTGGGAAAAAAGTATCGGAAAATAGAATTATTAATGACGAAAATAACTTGGATTGGGACTACCGTAAACAAAAGAGTTTAACTGAAAAAAAGCTTGTTAACATCTTCCATAATGAAAATAATAAATTGAATTTAACGTCTTTACAAGGGGATATCAAAGATCAGGGAGACCAGCTCAAAAAGGATATTCAGGATTTTTTGCCGACTGCAAAAATTATAGCAATAGGTATGGGAGTTTTATTTATTACTCTAATCGTTGTTCCAAGATTATTATTTTCCGGTAATGAAGGTGGAGAGAATCCGCATACTGATTCAGAAGAGGTATCATCTCAGAAAGTTGAAAATGACAGAGATGAGCTTGAAACGGACTATTCTATTGAAAAAGGATCTGAATATAGTTACATGCACGATGAGTCAACTTTATATGTTGCGACAGCTATGACTGACACGCTTATTAAGCTGGAGAGATGGGAGTATGCAGATGGAGCATGGAAACCAAATGTAGGGGTTGGTGCTTATGATATTAATGATAGTTCCAGTAGATTTTCATGGTTAGATGAAAATCATACCGCCTTTACACTTATACTGGATGACAGAGATAAGATGAGTACGTGGGTGATTTCTGATGCTGTTTTTACAGTTGACATTAATGAAGAAGCTGCTTGTAAAGGAACAAATTACTGTTTGGATATCATAAGCTATGCATATAAAAGCGATGATAGACACTTGTATCGAGCAATTCCGTTGACAGAAGATATGATAAAAATTGAATGTTGGAAACCATCACTCAATAAATTGGATAGCAGTTTTGTATATGCGTACGATCTTGCTTCTATTTATCCAAACAAGGATGATGATTTCAAATGGATTAATGAAGAACATACATCCTTTTCAACTTCTTTAGAAGATCTGAGAAATTTGTTGAATTTGAGCAGTGATAAATCGTATTTGTTTGAAATCGAAAACCCAAATGCCCAATATAAAACAACTGCCCAATATCTTAATGAAAAAATATGAAATGAATAGCGTTGTGTCAATAAATTAAAATATTGACATAACGCTATATTTTGTTTTCTAAAAATGATAAAATCTTTATACAGTAAATCAATGAATATTAAGGGAGGTGTTCATGATGAACTCATTATTATTAAAATTATCCGATGAAAAAATGTATAGTCGTGAAGAACTTCTTAGAATTTACCGGAAAGAATACAATAATTTAAATGAAAGTACTTTTCGCTGGACCTTATTCAATATGCTTCAAAAGCAGCAATTATTCCATTATGGATATGACAGTTATGTCACAGTTAAGCCTGATGCACTTCCTGCCTATAAACCGTATTATTCTGACAGAGCTGTTTCCCTGATAAGAGCTTTAGATAATAAGTATCCTAATCTTAGTTTTGTCGTATTTGAAAGCATACTTCTAAATGAATTTTTAAACCATCAAATCGCTCAAAATACCATATATGTTCAAGTGGAAAAGGATGTGAGTGCATATATTTTTGACTGTCTTCGAGATGCATATCCAGATACGGTAATATTGTATAAACCGAGTAAAAAAGAATTTGAGAAATACTGGGTGAAGAATTGTATCGTTGTATTGGATTTGATTAGCCAATGCCCTGTATCAAAGTTGACACCACATGAAGTTTTAATTGAAAAGCTTATGGTAGATATGGTAGCGGAAAAAAGTATTTCTCTCACTTTTAGCCCATCAGAGATTTCTTCCGTATATAAAAATATAAAGAGAAGTTTTCATGTTGATATTCGAAAGCTGAATCGATATGCCAGTAGGTAGTGTAAAGAATTTATGAAAACTACCGAATATGAGTGGTGAAGAATTGAGGAATATAAAAAAAATTATGTTCATCTTAGATGAACAATCCGTATAGTCAAGAAATTGAACACGACAAAAAGAATGATGCGGATTCGG
>JAGAWH010000107.1 GCA_017941505.1 Faecalicoccus sp.
GACAATTGGTGGTTTATTGAATCTTACCGCAGCGGTAAAGAAAACACCGGATGGAAAGCGCCTTACAAAATTCACGAAAGGACGCACAGAGAAAAAAGTAGTTCGCAATATTGCGGCTGATATGCGTGAAAACGGGGTAGACAGCACGTATAAATTCTATATTTCGCATGCGGATAACCCTGATTTTGCACTTCTTACTAAAAAAATATTTATGAATGAATTCCCTGAAGCATATATTGAAATTCTACCGCTTTCTCCTGTATTTACGACACAGGGCGGTCCTGCCTGTATGTCAATTCAGGCGATTAAAATGATACGATAAAAAGGGGATATCCCCTTTTTTTTCATTGTTTAATATAGAAATATGTTAATATAGTTTCAAAATATAGTGAGGAATCGTTATGAATATAAAAGAAGAAGTAAAAAAGATGAAGCTGTCAGCACCGGTTCTGGCATCATCAAGCGGCGCTAAGCGAAATGAAGCATTGGCAGCTATTCAGAAAATATTAACAGATCATAAAGATGAAATCTTTGAAGCCAATCAAAAGGATGTCGAAGCAGCCGATCAAAACGGTGTATCATCTGCTGTGAAAAAGCGTCTTGTGTTTAATGAGGCAAAACTAAAAGACTGTATCAGTGGAATCGATCAATTGATTCGTTTAGAAGATCCCGTTGGGAAAATTGATCTTGCCAGAGAACTGGATGATGGATTAAAGCTGTATCGGATCAGCTGTCCGATTGGAGTCATCGGTGTTATCTTTGAGGCTAGGCCGGATGCGTTAGTACAGATTTCTTCCTTATGTATAAAAAGCGGAAACTGCGCAATCTTAAAAGGCGGAAAAGAAACAGCGCTTACCAATAAGATCTTGTTTACATTGATCAAGGAAGCATTTGTATCTGTTGGATTGCCTTCAGACTGCCTTTTACAGGCGGAAGCACATTCTGAGATCAATGAACTTTTAGAATGTGAAAAAGAAGTGGATCTATTGATCCCGAGGGGCTCCAATCAATTTGTATCTTATATCATGAACAACACGAAAATTCCGGTGATGGGCCATGCCGATGGTATCTGTCATATTTATGTTGACAAGGATGCAGATTTAGAAAAGGCTATTCCGGTTTTGATTGATGCCAAAACGCAATATACCGCTGCCTGCAATGCCGTCGAAACCGTTTTGGTTCATCAAGATATCGCCGCAAAATTCCTTCCTGTTTTCAAGAAGGCTATGGATGAAAATAAAGTTAAGATACGCGGCTCTCGATTGGTGAAAGAATATATCGATTGTGAAGTAATGGAAGATGATGATTTTGATACCGAATATCTGGATTTGATCGTATCGGTTCAGATTGTAAAGGATATCTATCAGGCAATTGAACATATCAATTATTTCGGTTCTCATCATACCGATGCGATTTTAACCGAAGATAAAAAGGCAGCGGATTTATTCTGTCAGATGGTAGATTCTGCCGGTGTTTATGTGAACGCATCAACACGGTTTGCGGATGGTTTTAGATATGGATTTGGAGCAGAGGTAGGCATCAGTACCGGTAAGATCCATGCCAGAGGACCGGTCGGTTTAGAGGGTCTTGTGACATATAAATATCGGATCGATGGAAATGGCGATATCGTCGGTGGCTATGCTTCCGGCAAAAAAAGCTTTAAACATAAAGATTTGGAAATTTCAAAAATATGAGTCCAAAATGATACTTTTTTCATAAAAAATAAAAAAAGTATGATATCATAGTTCTAATGAAAGCGTATACATATCTATAAAAATGGGAAGGGGGATCCGTTTTTATAGCTGTTTTCAAGGAAGGGGTGAAGAAATGTACAGAAATATTGAAAACTATCATTTAAGTGACATCGCATTCATTTTAACGATTTATTTCAATAGCGGTAATGTATCGATTCAGATGCATAAAAACGATTTTGTTGAAAAGAATCGTAATGAGAATACAGATGAGCTTCTTCAGACAGTAGATAATATCCTTGTCAGTGTAGGTCAGGATCGTTTAAACGATGAAGAACGCGGTCGTGTTGTATCCTTGACAGACTATGCTTTGAACGAATGGTCAGGACATCATTAAGAAACTAAGCCCAATTCGGGCTTTTTTTCTGCCCTTTAATTCCATTTCATCTTTTTTTGTGGTATGTTTATATGGATTTTAGGGGATCGAAAATGGATAGAAAAAAATTACTTCGTCAAATCAAAGCGGATACAGGCTCCTATCGGTCTCTTTACCGGCTGATGGCTGCCTGTTTGTTTGTTCCGCTTTTGTTTTTCTTATATTTATTTAAAGCACCGGTTTATGTATTGATCATACCACTGGGTATCCTGTACTTTTTTGCGCTTGGCGATATATTATCGCACATTCGTATATGGCAAAGACGCCTTGATGCCCGTTCGGTTCGTCCGGCACCTACATGGTGGTGGGGTGTTAAAAAGGCTTTAAAGACACTGCATCCCAAAAACTGGGGATATCTTAACAGTGGATTATCCTTTATTCTTCTATGTAATTTAGGACCGCTGTTGTTTCTTTTTGTCAGTATAGTGACCTCATTAGTGCCGGGAATTCCCAGATATTTTCTTATTCCGTTGTGCATTGCCGTAATTATCATTTTCTTATTGGGAGTTACTCATCAATTTGTGCTTCTGGAATGGAATATTCACCCTTCTTCTTATAAAAGAACGGCATTAAAAAGTTCATATATCACCGAAAAACAGTTCCCTGAACATATGCTTCGATTTTTTATCGCCGGTTTAAAATACGGAACGGTTTATTTTGCGTTCGTGATCTTATCTGCCTTTTTATGCGTCCTGTTTAAGGTCATGGATTTCCAAACACTTTTTGCGACACCTTCCTTTTATTATCTCTGTTTTGGATTGTATGTCGTGACTTTTATATTATCCAGTGAGGAAACGATATTAAGAATCAGCCGTTACTATTTCAAGACGCGGGATGAATTGGAATGGAAAGTATCCGGTAAAAAGGAAACTTATTATATGGAGGCTCTGGAAGTGGCATTTGTGCTGTCTTTATCCGGCTGTATATCCTTTAATGCCTGGACTATGCGCCCTAAACTGGAGCCATATGTTGAGCCTGCCAAGATTGCCCAGGGATCTGTTACCATTCAAAAAACAACCTGGCCGCTGGTCACCGGACACAGAGGATTCAGTGCTCAATATCCGGAGAACACATTGGTATCCATACAGGCTGCAGTAGATGCCGGAGTGGATTGGGTTGAATTTGATATTCAGGAAAGTAAGGATCATGTTCTGTTCCTTTGCCATGATGGCAATATGGGTGGTATTGCCGGGGTAGATAAAAATGCATGGGATATGACATGGGATGAGATTTCTAAACTTCATGTTCTATCTTCCAATGAAGGCTTTTCAAAACTGGAAGATGTATTAGCTTATCTGGAAGACAAAGATGTTAAGATGAACGTAGAGCTGAAGCCGGATGAACATCAAAGTGAGGATTATGAAAAGAATGTATTAAATATGCTGGATTCCTTTGATTTAAAAGGCCGGTATGTGGTAGCTTCACAAAATTATGACTGCCTGGTTAAGGTTAAATCCATTGACCCGAAACGTCCGACGCTCTTTGTGACGGATATGATTCGAAGTCCTTTAGAGGATTTAAGTGCAGCTGATAATTTCAGTATTGCGATTACGGGAATTAATCAGGAAATTGTCGATGAAATTCACGCCTCAGGCAAGACAATTGATGGCTGGACGGTAGATTCCCGTCAGGAAATTGAGTATCTTTTAGATCTGGGAGTGGACAATATCATTACCAACAATGCCCCTTCTACAAAAGATATCATCTATGAATATGTGACCAATCAGCAGATTGATAAATTAAAAACTACCTTATCTTCTTTTAACGAGGTAGTCACTGCATGTGAAGAGATATATTCCCAAACTTAGTTAACTACTTTTAGAGAGTTTATGTTAGAATAATTAAATGAACAGGGAGGTTCGGAGTATGGAAGAAGTTGTCAGCAAAAATTTTATTGAGAGAATCATCGATGAGGATCTCGCTGAAGGAAAATATACAAAAATAGTAACTCGGTTCCCGCCGGAACCAAATGGATATCTGCATGTCGGACATGCCAAATCCATTTTATTAAATTACGGTTTAGCGAAAGAATATGATGGTGTATTCCATCTGCGTTTCGATGACACCAATCCGACAAAAGAGGATACTGAATTTGTCAATTCCATCGTAGCCGATGTTGAATGGCTGGGCGCAAAATATGAAGGCGGCGTTATGTTTGCCTCTAATTATTTCCAGGATATGTATGATGGAGCCGTTAAATTAATCAAAAAAGGCAAGGCGTATGTTGATGATTTAACAGCTGACCAGATTCGTGAATATCGTGGAACATTGACCGAACCGGGAAAGAATTCCCCATATCGTGAGCGTTCTATCGAAGAAAACCTGGATTTATTTGAAAGAATGAAAAACGGTGAATTTCCGGATGGATCAAAAGTACTTCGTGCTAAGATTGATATGGCCTCTCCGAATATGAATATGCGTGATCCGGTTATTTATCGTATCGCTCGTGCAACGCATCACAATACCGGTGACAAGTGGCTGATTTATCCGATGTATGATTTTGCGCATCCGATTGAAGATGCGGTAGAAGGTGTAACCCATTCTATTTGTACATTGGAATTTGAGGACCATCGTCCTTTATATGACTGGGTTGTAAGAGAACTTGAATATCCACATCCTCCAAAGCAGATTGAGTTTGCGAAGATGTTTGTCAAAAATGTAATTACCGGTAAGCGTTATATTAAAAAGCTAGTGCAGGATGGTGTTGTAGACGGTTGGGATGACCCGCGTTTAGTTACCATTGCCGCTTTACGAAGAAGAGGCTTTACACCGGAATCTTTGCAGAACTTTATGGCATTGACCGGTGTCACAAAAGCTAATTCTACCGTTGATTACGCATATATGGAACACTGTTTAAGAGAAGATCTAAAACCGAAAGCACCGCGCTTAATGGCGATTTTAGATCCAATCAAACTTGTGATTGATAATTATCCGGAGGATCAGGTTGAATATGTCGAAGCATCTATGAATGTGGAGAACCCGGATTTAGGTTCCCGTATGATTCCTTTCTCCAAAGAGTTATGGATTGAAAGAGAAGACTTTATGGAAGAGCCGCCTCGTAAATACTTCCGTTTATTCCCGGGCAATGAAGTACGCTTGATGAATGCTTACTTTGTGAAATGTACCGGATTTGAAAAGGATGAAAACGGTAATGTAACAGTCGTTCATGCCACTTATGATCCGGAAACAAAGAGCGGAACCGGATTTACAGGACGTAAGGTCAAGGGAACGATTCATTGGGTACCTGTGAAGCAGTGTGTAAAGGCAACGGTTCGTTTATATGAGAATTTAGTTGATGAAGAAAAAGGTGTCTACAACAAGGAAGACGGATCTATTAACTTAAATCCAAATTCATTAACTGTTCTTGATAATTGTTATATTGAAGAGTCTATTAAGAACTATAAGCCGGGAGATCACTTCCAGTTTATCCGTAACGGTTACTATACGATCGATACTAAGGATTCTTCCGAAGATAACTTTGTCTTTAACCGAATCACATCCTTAAAGAGTTCATTTAAGATTCAATAATAAAAGGGCGAAAGCCCTTTTTTAATGATATACCAGTAGAGTGGATCATGAAATTTGTTGAAAATACATTTAAATTATTATATTGAAGGTTACAAATGTATTTAGTACGCTGTTTGAGAGGTGAGAAAAATGCGGGCATATTCAGAAGTTTATCTGGATGAGGTTGTGGAAAACCAGGGAAAATTGTTTGAC
>JAGAWH010000108.1 GCA_017941505.1 Faecalicoccus sp.
GCCTCTTTCTTGACATTTTCCCTAAATTTTTTAAATATAAATCTATGAAAACTACGATTTATACATTTCAAACATCACTTCCATCTACATATAAGCTTGCGGTTATCGCAGATGTCCATAACCAGGAAGTGGATTTAATCATACAAAGCTTACACAATCAAAAACCCGATATCATTTTAATACCGGGTGATTTTGTCTATGGCTATTATCCTGCCAATGATTCAAAAATTAAGGAGTCCCCTAACACCCTTACATTACTGAAAGAGTGTGTTAAACTAGCTCCAACCTATGCCTCTTTAGGTAACCATGAATGGTGTTTGACAGATGCAGATATTCAACTGCTCAAAGATTTAGGAATTATCCTTTTAGATAATGAATATGTCCATTATAAAGATTTCTGTATCGGTGGATTAACATCTCATAAGGTATTATCCTTCCGCAAAAAAGGAAGAATTGCTCCGACAAGCCGTTTTGATACCGTCTTTAAGAAAAAGAAGAAACACTATCCCGATATTTCCTGGTTAAAGGATTTTGAAGAGGAAGACGGTTATAAAGTATTACTCTCTCATCATCCGGAGGATTGGGATTATATCAAAGATTATGAGATCCAATATGTGTTATCCGGACATGCCCATGGTGGGCAGTTCCGCTTCTTTGATTTAATTCATAGAAAATGGAGAGGCGTATTTGCCCCCAGCCAGGGATGGCTTCCTAAGTATTCCGAAGGAATATTTAAGGGAGACCATGGATATATGATTGTATCCAGAGGACTTGCCAATACCGTAGAACCAATCCCAAGATTATTCAATCCCAAACAAATGATTTATTTAGTATTAGAAAACCAATAGAAGCAGCGATTATTTCGCTGCTTCTGTTTTATTGATTAAAGAGTTTGGAAAGAGCTTCCTCATTCTTTTCAAATACTTCTAATACATATTTATCCCAGTGCCTTGCATCCTTTTCAGAACTTCCAAATTCATAATCTTCCTGACCATAGTCAATCACATCAAAGGCAGGTGTTGATTTAGCTGCACCTTTTGTACGATACGAAGCGGCATCCGATAAGCTGAAGGATACATTAGTAATATCTGAAGCATCTACCCAATCGGATAAATCCGTTCCGGTTGCACTTTCTGCACTTCCGTTTTCTGTTACCGCTTCTGCTTCGGCTTTTTCAACCGCAACTGCTCCATCTACATATTTTCCATACATTGTATCAATAGTCAAAGATAAAGACTCACCTAAGATTTCACTTGGAACATGTCCGCCATCCCATTGCCATTCAATGGTCGCATCCGTACCGGCATTTAGCCATGCGATCTGCATATTCAAGGAGTTAAACATCGAGATATCCCCTTCGGAAGCACCCATCATAATTCGTGCCCATGTGGGATTATCGGTTGTTTCTTCTCCAATCCACTTGATCGGATCATATAATTCGACAATGTTGTTGCCGTACTCATCCCCGGCTTCAATAGAAGCGATATCTTCTTTATACTCGGCTAACATTTCTTCATAAGAAGCATAATTCTTAGAATCTGTAGAAGAGGAAGCAGATTGCGTCGTTCCTGCATCCGGTGTTCCTACTTCTTCTTTTGCACCATTACCCGTCATTTCACCGTCCGGCATTCCTTCAGGCATCTCACCACCCGGCATTCCTTCCGGTCTTTCGCCACCTGGCATTCCTTCCGGTCTTTGACCGCTCGGCATTCCACCGCCAGGTCCGCCCATACCGTTATTTGAAGCCTTGGCATAGCGGCCTTCAATAAAGGCTTCAGCCTTATCTTCACTTGTCATTGAAGCAACCTCTTCATCGCTTAGCGCATTCCCTTTTTCATCAAACCAGGTCCATCCATCCGCATAATCTAAGTTATCCAGATACCACTGCAGGTTCTGTTTAAATTCAGCCAGATAGAAATCTAAATACGTTCCGCCATAACCATTGGTATCGGCATATTTCTTTTCATCGTATTCAATACTTAATTCGATTGTATCGGTTTTATCACCATCGCCGTTAATATCTAAGTCCACTGCTTCTTCCTCAACAGAAAGATCTTGATTATTAATATATTCCATATAAGACGCTGATAAGTATTTGGCAACTTCCTTCTGGAAATCGGAATTAAAGTCATAATCGGTATCCATATAGTATTCGAATGCCAATGCCATATCGGCTTCGGAAAGTGATGTAATGGCGCTGTAAGCTACTGTTCCCCATACACCGTCGGATAATTCAATTTCTTCTCCATCGATGGTAACGGTTGTGATATAGGAGCCATCTTCTGCTTTATAAACACCGACAGCACCGGCTTCAATTTCATAATCATAATAAACTTCATTGTTTCCGGTTGCGGCAACCATTGCGGCATGGGCTCCTCCGCCCGATCCACCGGTTGTCACAAAGTAATCGACATTACCCGGAAGG
Organism: Faecalicoccus sp.; assembly: GCA_017941505.1. The sequence goes on from JAGAWH010000108.1 coordinate 2,426, forward strand.
TTCCCTAGTAATATATTGTACTTTACATAACGGATCGCATTTTTCTGGTCCACCAGACAATCCGGTGCATCTCCTGTATAGCTCTCATTTCCATCTTCATCGGTTACAGTACTCTGTTTTCCTCTATTACCGCTGGACATCTGTACATAGCCCTCGGATGTATAATTTGTAGAAGCTGTCTGGTTCTTTTGTGCGGAATATCCGGCTGCTCCGGTTGTGAATACAACAGGTGCCGTGGATGCGGTATATACCTGTCCGTTCGATGATGTGATCGATGCCTCTTCATCAATCACCAGATCACCATTGACAGGTTCGCTGTAGGTATCCGCTGTGATATCAGCACTTCCGTTATCATCAGTATCAATACCCGTAATATAAGCACCCGGCACTGCTACCGAAACACCTTGATAATCCTCTAACTCAGGATTTGTGACGGCGCTTACAGAAGACATTACCCAGGCATCGCTTTTCTCATCATAAGTCCAGGTTACTTCTTCATTATTTTCAAGATTTAATGCTTCTTCAATAGAAGTCATCGTTTCATCTTTTGACACGTTGGTACTAGTCTGTTCAGAAGTGTTACCTCCTGAAGAACATCCTGCCAGCATACTGGCAGTTAAAGATAATATTGTGAAAGCTTTTAAGGATTTGTATTTCATATTTTCACTCCTTTTTTACGATGTCATAGTAACCTTTAAAGCTTAAACAAAACTTAAAATTATTATTTTTCAAAAGTAAAAAAAGACCTCAACGATAATCGTTAAGGTCAAGTCATTCTAATTATTTTGCGTGAACTTCATCAAAGATATCCTGAATTTCTTTGGAAGGCTCTTCTGTCATTAATGATACAACTACCGCAATTACTAAGTTAATGATGAATGCAGGTAATAATTCATAAATCGCAAAGGCTCCACCCATCGGTGCAATCATGTACTTCCATACAAAGATCATAACACCACCGGCGATAAGTCCTGCTAAGATACCCTGACGGTTAGCACGCTTCCAGAATAATGCCAACAACATGGCCGGTCCGAAAGTAGCACCAAATCCTGCCCATGCGAAGGATACAACACGGAATACGGAACTGTTTGGGTCCCATGCCAGGATGATGGCGATTACCGCAATCGCAAATACGGTACCGCGGGCAATACGCATTGTCTTCTTTTCATCCATTTCAATATGCAGATAATCACTCATTAAGTCCTGTGCAATACTGGATGATGCCGCCAACAATTGTGAGTCAGCAGTTGACATAGTAGCAGCCAGGATACCGGCTAAGATAATACCGGCAATCAGGGCAAAGAAGACACCATTTTTAGACATCAAAGTTGCCATCTGAATGATAATTGTTTCTGATTCAGCGGTTGTCTTTAACATCGGAATCGCACCGGTTAAAGATACACTGTAACCGATAATACCGATTAAGATCGCAACACCCATGGATAATACTACCCAGACACCGGCAATTCTGCGGGAAGTCTTTAATTCATTTTCATCACGGATTCCCATAAAACGTAACAAGATATGCGGCATACCGAAATATCCTAAGCCCCATGCAAGTGTTGAAATGATTGGTAAGAAACCAAAGCTTCCGGCCTGACCGGTTTCAGCTACATAACCCTGCGTCAGATTTAAATAACCCGGCAGCGCTTCTGCATTTTTGAATACAACATCCCATCCACCGGCAACATTAACACCAAAGAATACGATTACGATCAAGGCAATGGTCATAAAGATACTCTGTACTAAGTCAGTTGTAGATACCGCTAAGAAACCACCGAGTGTCGTATAAGCTACGATAATAATGGCACCGATGATCATCGCAATATGATAATCCAAACCTAACAGTGTATTAAATAATGTACCTACGGCCTTAAAACCGGATGCGGTATAAGGAACAAAGAAGATAATGATAATCAATGCACTGATCAAAGATAATACATGTTTCTTATCTCCGAAACGTTTTGAGAAAAATGCCGGAATTGTAAATGCACCGATTTTCTCTGAATAACGACGCAGCAATTTGGCAACAAATAAGAAGTTCAAATACGTTCCTACCGCTAAACCGATAGCTGTCCATCCTACTTCGGCAACACCGGCAAGATAAGCTAAGCCCGGAAGTCCCATCAACAGATAGCTGGACATATCGGATGCTTCTGCACTCATGGCAGTTACGATTGGTCCAAGTGATCTACCACCGATAAAGAAGTTCTCGGATGATTCTCCGCTTCCCTTACGGCTGTAGTAGACACCGATCAAAATCATGGCAGCCAGATATAAAATAATGGATACCATAATCAAAATTTGTGATTTAGTCATAATACCTCTCCTTAAACTAACATTCATGATTATAGCACAATCATATACAATATAAAATATAGAACGGAGTATAGAATCAATTCTATACTCCGTATTCAAATTATACTTATTTCTACTTTATATAAAGGATATTTTTACTAGAATGCAGTTCATACAGACTACTAAACAATTTTTATTTAAATGCCTGTAATAACAGTGGTGTCATCTTATCGGAATACTCTGTTAAGGAGTATTCTCCCTCACACAGGCACCAGTCATACATCAGTGCTCTTTCCCAAAGTGTAAAAGCTTTGGTAATCTGGTCGGAAGAAAATTCCTTTTTAAACTCTCCGTTTCGAATACCTTCCTGGGCAATCTGGCGCAGCAATCGGAAATAATACCTGTCTCTTTCCAGCAGGGATTTTTCCCCGGTGGCAATTAATTGCGTTGATAATAAGCCGGTCAACAAGTCTCTTGATATGCCATCTTCAATCATCAAAAACAATTCATGATTTAGAAACAACAGTTTATCGATGGCACTTGAAAATTCATCCAGCTGCTTATGAAGTTCCTTATACTTTTCATCAAATACATAGGATAACGTTCCTAAAAGTGAATCCTTCGATGGAAAGTAATGATAAAAAGAACCTCTGGAAGTCTGGGATAAAGTAATGATATCTTCAATGGTCGTTTCTTCGTATCCCTGATCATAGAATAACTTCCATGCCGCATCGATGATTCGCTCTTTGGTATTATGCGTACTCTTCTTTGGCATACTTACTTTTTAAACAAGGATAAGATGGTGCTTAAATCTAATTCTTCCTTATTCTCTTCTTTCTTATCCGCTTTTTCAGCTAACTTGGATACAGCAGCCGAGATCAATGTTCTTGTCAGTTCGGAACATTCACGATAATCCTTGATGAGTGCCTTTTCATCCTTGGATAAGCGGATCGTTGTACTTGTTTTCTTAGTTGTAGTCTTTTTGGCAGTGCTTGTCTTCTTATTATCGGTTTTCTTTGCACTGGTTGTCTTTTTATCACTGTCTTTTTTTGATGTAGAAGTTTTCTTAGCGGTCGTCTTCTTTTCATCTGTCTTTTTGGCAGTGGTTTTCTTAGTGGTCTTTTTTTCTTCTGCAGCTTTTTTAGCTCTTGTGATTTCTTCTTCAGCCATGGTTCCATCTCTCTTTCTTTTTTTATCATTGTACCATTTTTATTTCTGACATAAATGATGTTCCTTCATTTTCTATATTGAATGTGGAAAGGGTGATACTATGACACGAGCACAAAGAGAAATCAATCGTGTTCTGAATGAAATGCTTCAGGATATCGTATTGATGCACCATGTTGCGAATGTGCGTTTCTACAACGCATACCGCTACAAGCTCAAAGCAGAAAGGATGCGTTATCGCAATTAAAAGGCCAAAGCATATTTCTACTTTGGCCTAAAGGATCAATACCATCCAAACAAGGATCGGTTAACATCCATCTTTTCTATTTGAGAAATCTCTTCCGGTGTTAATTCAAAGTCAAACACATCGAAATTCTCTTCGAGTCTTTCCTTTCGGGAAGACTTCGGTATAACAATGATGTCCTTTTGAATCAGATATCTTAAGATGACCTGTGCCGCACTTTTTTGATGCGCTCCCCCTATTTGAATCAACAATCCCTCCCGGAAGGGATTTCTTCTTCCTTCGGTAAAAGGAGCCCATGCCTCCATGGCCGTATTTGTTTGATCCAATACTTTCTTTAAGCTTTTCTGCTGGAAATACGGGTGGCACTCCACCTGATTCAACATTGGAACAACATCTACATTTGATACAAAGTTCTTAAAGAAAGATTCTTTAAAATTGGATACTCCAATGGCTTTAATAACACCTTTTCTGTAATACTCTTCCAACGCTTTATACATTTCCACTGATTGACTGTACGGTTCATGAATCAAATACAGATCAACATAGTCCATCTTGAAATTTTTTAGAGATTCTTCAATCCCCTTTTGAGCTGCCCTATAAGATGTATAAGAGCTGTTTAGTTTAGTAGTGATAAAAAGCTCTTCTCTTTTTACTACGTTAGATGCGATCAGGGGTGCAAGTGCATCCCCAATCATCTTTTCATTGCTATACATCTTAGCCGTATCAATTAATCGATATCCAACCTATACGGCATCCTGAATGATACGCATGCCATCCCTGCCGGTCACATCCCAGGTGCCCAGTCCCAACATTGGCATTTTGATGCCATTATGTAATGTTTTATATTCCATCTTATTTCAAATATGTACGGAAGAATTCTTCCATATGATCAAAAGGAATCACATTTAAATCATCATATAAATCAGTATGAACAGCTCCCGGAATAATCATCAATTCTTTATTGTCAGTATATTTATTACCATCGATCATATTGGCATAGGCATCCTTGCTGAAGTAACAGGAATGAGCCTTATCACCATGGATGATCAGTACCGCATTACGAATTTCATTGGAATACTTTAAGATTGGCTGGTTCATAAAGGACATGCATCCAATCACATTCCATCCACCATTGGAGTTAAGTGAACGTTCATGATATCCACGTTTTGTCTTGTAGTAATCATAGTAATCCTTCACAAAGAATGGAGCATCTTCAGGAAGTGGATCTACCACACCGCCACCAAGCATATATTCACCGGCTTTATAATCACGGATACGCTGAGCATTTAATGCGACCTTCTTTTCATAACGCTGTTGTTCGCTGTCTTCTGAATCAAAATATCCATTGGCATTTACTCTTGTCATATCATACATTGTAGAAGCTACCGTCGCTTTAACACGAGTATCTAAGGCTGCAGTATTTAATGCCATTCCACCCCATCCGCAGATACCGATAATACCGATTCTGTCTGCGTCTACATTATCCTGTACGGATAAGAAATCAACAGCTGCCTGGAAATCTTCGGTATTGATATCCGGAGATGCCATGTAACGCGGCTGTCCACCGCTTTCACCGGTAAAAGATGGATCAAAGGCTAGTGCCAAGAAGCCTCTTTCCGCCATCTGCTGGGCATACAGACCGGAGCTCTGTTCCTTAACAGCACCAAACGGACCGCATACCGCAATCGCTGCAAGCTTTCCTTCATATTCTTTTGGTTCATATAAATCAGCAGCGAGTGTAATTCCGTAACGGTTCACAAATGTCACCTTACGATGGTTGACTTTTTCACTTTTCGGGAATACTTTATCCCATTCTTGCGTTAATGTTAATTGTTCCATATGATTAAACCTCCCTTTTCATTTCGTTTACCAGATAATCTAAACGATCAACTTTTTTCTGTATGGAATGTAATTCTTCCATTAATGGATGACGATATTGTTTTAATAAACGAATCCGCTCATCCAAAGATAGTTGAGAATAAACAGATAGGAACCGATCAATCTGATCGCATGAGCATCCTGCATCCTCTAAGCAGTTTTGTATATATTTTGGATTCACTCTTTTTCCTCCTGTGACTATACCTTACAATATTTTTTTATAATTCACTAATGGTATTTTAGAATATGTGTTATTCTAAAATAGAATAACAGGAGGCAATATGGAAATTAAAAGTTTACGCTATTTTTTAACAGCAGCTAGAGAAGAAAATATGACAAGAGCTGCCAGTATATTACATATTTCCCAGCCTACCCTTTCTAAGACAATCAAGGCACTCGAAGAAGAGTTAGGGAAACAATTATTTATCCGTCACAGCTTTCATATTGAATTAACAGAAGAAGGCATGCTGCTTAGAAAAAGAGCAGAAGATCTCGTTGATCTGGCCGATAAAATTGAAAATGAATTTACGGCACTGGATATTCTGGATGGTGGTGATCTTTATTTCGGATTGGCGGAAAGCTATCAAATCCGTTATCTGGCAAGACAGATCAAGTTATTTAAAAACATGTACCCTAATCTTCGTTTCCACATTACCAGCGGTGACAGTGAACAGGTCATCGAAAAGCTCAATTCCGGTATTCTTGACTTTGCGGTCCTTGTCGAAAAACCCGATTCTGCCATATATGATTTTATGGAGCTTCCCGTAAAGGATAGCTGGGTACTTGTCATGCCGGCAGACGCTCCCCTTTCTGATAAAGAATATATCGAGCCGAAAGATTTGGTAGGACTTCCTTTATTCTGCTCGGAACAGAGCTGGCAAAATGATATTCCTTCATGGGCAGGAATATATTTTGAATCCTACAAGTTGGAAGGATCCTTCCGTTTATCTTATAACGGAGGTATCTTTGCGATGGAAGGTTTAGGTTATCTTTTAACCTTTGATAAATTGATAAATACGGACTCGGGATTACTTACATCCAGACCTTTATATCCCACTTTAGAGAATAAAATGTTCTTAGTCTGGAAAAAGTATCAAATCTTTTCACCAATCGCATCCAGATTTAAAGAGCATATGGAAAAGGCACTTCATCAAGGTTAAGCATTACATGATAATAAGTATTAAAAAAAGCCGATTTCTCGGCTTTTCTCTTAGTCTAAATCCTCTCCGTTGGATTTGATAACCTTCTGATAGTAATAGAAAGACTTTTTCTTAGTTCTCTTGAGTGTACCATGTCCGGCATCATCCATATCAACATAGATAAAGCCATAACGCTTACGCATTTCACCGGTACCTGCAGATACAACATCAATCTGTCCCCACCAAGTATAACCCATTACCGGGATACCATCAATTTCAATGGCTTTCTTAATCGCTTTAACGTGGTCTCTTAAGTAGTTGATACGGTAATCATCATTAATGGATCCATCGGCTTCTACAGTATCAAGGTTACCCATACCGTTTTCAACGATGAATAACGGTTTCTGATAACGTTCCCAGAGTTCGTTCAATACGTAACGAAGTCCGCTTGGATCGATTGGCCAGCCCCAAGGTGTTTCTTCTAAGTAAGGATTGGAATCACCCTGCTGTCCACCGGTTGTAGTCGTGATCTTACCGTTGCGGCTATAAACAGTTGTACGGTAGTAAGAGAAAGACATGAAATCGGAAGGATACTTGGCAAGAATTTCTTCATCACCCGGTTCCATCTTGATATCGGCATCAAATTCTTTCCAAATGGATGGTGCAAAGCCAGGATAGTGACCGCGCATCGCAACATCAGAGAACATCAATGCTCTTCTTCTGAAGATAACAGCGCCCATCACATCATCCGGATGACAGGTTGCCGGATAAATTCCGCTAAGTGCCAACATGATACCCATCTGGAAGTTTGGATTGATCTCATGAGCAGCTTTGTTGATGAGGGCAGAAGCTACCAATAAATGATGGATTGCCTGGAATTTCTTGGCAACATCAGCCTTCTGCATTTCCATCGGATGACCTTCTACAGCACCCTGTTTTTCGCTGGTTGTTAAGCCTAATGTCCAATATCCGCTTAAGATATTGATTTCATTGACTGTCAGCCAATATTTAACTTTGTCTTTATAACGTGTTAATACCGTCTTGGCATATTTCACAAAGAAGTCGATCAGTTTACGGTTTTCCCATCCGCCGTAAGCCTGGGCTAAATGTAAAGGCATATCAAAGTGAAGGATTGTAATTAATGGTTCGATATTATATTTCAACATTTCATCAATTACATCTTCATAGAACTTCAAACCTTCTTCATTTGGAGTTTCATCATCCCCATTTGGGAAAATTCTTGTCCATGCGATTGAAAAACGAACTGTTTTAAATCCCATTTCCGCAAATAAGGCAATGTCCTCTTTCCAATGATGATAGAAATCTGTCGCATTATGGCTTGGATAGTAAATACCATCTTTCATGATTGCTGTAGCGCCTTCCGGCAGGCAATCGGACATACGCATAACGCCTTCACTTCCATCCGCATTCACATAGTAAATACGGCGTGGTTCATCTTTTGTACCATTCGTAATCAAATCGGATACCGCAAGGCCTCTTCCGCCTTCCGCATATCCACCTTCATATTGGTTGGCTGCTGTAGCGCCACCCCATAAAAAATCTTTTGGGAAACTCATAGTATTACTCCTTTTTTCTTGTTTTTATTATACATGATTTATAAACACAATATATCTAAAATATGACGTCCAGCTCCCAATAATTCTTCTCTTTCACAGGTCGCAAGATGATACTTCAAGAAAAGCTCAAAAGACTCATCATCCATTTGATTGATTTCTTTTTTGTAGTATTCAGCAGGTCCATCCTGAGAGAGAATCTTATATCGCTTTAAACCGGCTTTTTCCATCAATTCATTAATATCTTCTAATCGTACATAGCTGTATAAATCATCCGGTTTCGATTGAATATGAAAGTCATCATCTAAAAAATCCAGAGACTGTTTGATAAAGCCTTCTTTAAAGCCATGTGTCAAAACGGCATATTCATTCATGCAGTAACTGATCATAATTCTTCCATCTTCTTTTAGATGTGCTTTGGCCTGATTTAGAGCCTTTAATTTATTTTCAGCTGATATTAGATGATACATCGGCCCAAACAATAAGATGACATCGAATGTTTCATCCTTTAGAAAAGATAAATCTGTCGCATTGCCTAAGTAAACCGGAATATCGGGATACCGCACCTGAAGGGTACGCATGTTGTGTTTAACTAATTCCACCGCTGTAATATCGTATCCTTTTTCAAACAGATATCCGCTGTATGCTCCTTTACCGGCACCTACATCCAATATTTTTGGATTGGTTTTATTCTCCAGAATTTCCTCCAGATATTTTAAAGCCGTACGAAATTCGACCTGTGCATGTTTGGTCTTTAGACGCTTATCTTCATTAAATTTGTTGTAGTAGGCATCCAATTGCTTCTCATTTGTCATAGAGCTTATTAACCTTTCTGTCATAGGTTAGAATGCCGTTGGTTTCCTCTTCGATATCAC
>JAGAWH010000109.1 GCA_017941505.1 Faecalicoccus sp.
AAAATTCCGCAACTCTTCTTGTCAAGTCTTTTTTTCACTTTTTTTACCGAAAGAAAAAAGGCAACCACACTTTCTGTGATTGCCTCGATGTGTCCTCACTCTTAACTGAATGACATTGGATCAAACTCGAGCCTGTAGCTGTTCAAGAACCTCATCAAAACCAATCTTTTCCGTACTGCTGATACCGTAGATATTTTTAAGCGGCAGATGCAGCTCATTGGAAATATCCTTTAAAGCACGGATTCGTTTTGTCTTTGGAACCTTATCTATTTTTGTGGCAACAATTAAAATTTCGATACCTAATGACTGAATATATTCAATCATATCCAGATCATCCCCTGTTGGACCGTGTCTGGCATCCACTAACTGGACTACACAGCGGATCTGCTCCCTCTCAGAAAAATAATCTTCCATCATCTTTCCCATCTTTAAGAGCATTTCCTTACTCATCTTGGCATAGCCATAACCCGGTACATCCACCAACATCCAGGAGCCATCAATCAAAAAGAAGTTGATGAGCCTTGTCTTACCGGGAGTGCTTCCCACATAAGCTAACTTCTTCTTTCCGGTCAAGGCATTGATAAAACTACTTTTGCCGACATTAGAGCGTCCGACAACGACAATTTCCGGATAGCTTGTATCCGGCCATTGATCCTTACCTGCTGCCGAAATCACAAATTCACTTTGCATATTACTGCACCAAAGCGTTGGATAATACCTGCTTTACGCTGGTTACCGGAATAAAGGTAATCGAATCCTTAACTTCCTGTGGAATATCATCCAAATCTTTTACATTTTCCTTTGGAATAATGATAGTCTCAATACCGGAACGATGAGCAGCTAAAGATTTCTCTTTTAATCCACCGATCGGAAGCACATTACCCCGTAAGGTAACTTCGCCTGTCATTGCCAAATTAGCCTTAACCGGAATATCCGCAAAACATGACACCAAAGCTGTTGTCATAGTAACACCTGCACTTGGTCCATCTTTTGGAACAGCACCTTCCGGTACATGGATATGTACATCCATCGTTTCAAATTCTTTAGGATCAATATGATATTCCTTGGCATGAGCACGAATATAGTCAAGCGCAATGGATGCACTTTCCTTCATCACATCGCCTAATTTTCCGGTTAAGATAAGACGTCCCTTACCTTCAAATTTATTCACTTCAATCTGCAGGATATCCCCGCCAAAGCTGGTATATGCCAAACCGGTAACCGTTCCTACCTGGTCTTTCTTTTCCTTCTTGCCGTAGTCAACCTTTTCATGGCCTAACCATTCCTTGACAATCTTCTTGGTCAAGTTAATGGACTGCTTGTTGTCCTTTAAAATCGCAAGAACGGTCTTGCGGCAAAGAGTGGCAATGGTTCTTTCCAACTGGCGGACACCGGCTTCTCTTGTATAGTAGCGAACCAGATACAACATCATATTGTCGCTGATCTTTAATTGAGTTGGTTTTAAACCATTTTCTTTCAACTGCTTCGGAAGCAAATGCTTCTTGGCAATATTGATCTTTTCAATATCGGTATAACTGGATAATTGAATGATTTCCAGACGGTCTCTTAATGCCGGCGGGATATTATCCAGATAGTTTGCGGTTGCGATAAACAATACCTTTGATAAATCGTAAGACTCTTCGATAAAGTGATCCGAGAAGAAGCTATTCTGTTCCGGATCCAATACTTCCAACATAGCGCTGGAAGGATCGCCCTTATAATCGGATGCCATCTTATCGATTTCATCGATCAAGAATACCGGATTGACTACCCCGGCCTTTTTCATTCCCTGAATAATGCGGCCCGGTAAAGCACCCAAATAGGTACGACGGTGACCGCGAATCTCAGCTTCATCACGTACACCACCCAAAGACATCTTCACAAAGTTACGATTCAATGCACGGGCAACAGAACGCGCTAGACTGGTTTTACCGACTCCAGGAGGACCGACTAAACATAAGATTGGTGCCTTTAAAGAATTGGTCATCTGTTTAACCGCAAGATATTCCATGATACGCTCTTTGACTTTTTCTAAGCCATAGTGATCTTCATCAAGAATCCGCTGGGCAGAATTTAGATCTTCGTTATCAACAGTTTCCTGCCACCATGGAAGATCCATCAACCAGTCAATATAATTTTTAATTATACCCGTTTCGCCGCTTGCCATAGGCAGCATTTCATAACGGGATAACTCTTCCAATACCTTCTTTTTAATTGCCTCCGGATATGGGTTATCATTTAAACGTCTGCGAATATTTTCAACATCCTGATCCTGGGAAGAGATATCACCCAGCTCTTCCTTGATCGCATGCATCTTCTCACGCAGGTAATAATCTTTCTGCCCCTGATCAATTCGTTCCTTGACAGTCTCGTTGATTTTCTTTTCAACTTCGGACATCTTCTTTTCTTTTTCCATGTCCGCAAGTAACATCTCTAAGCGATCGTTAATCCCTAGCGTCTCTAAGTATCTCTGCTTGCGTTCAGTGGAAATCGGGAATACCTGGATTGCCTTGTCTGAAAGCTGATCGGCACCGATTCCTTTTGAAAGTTCCAATACAAGATCCTTAGATAAGAAGTGATCGGAACTAGCCATTCTTTCAAAAGCTTCCGCAATCATTCGAACCAGAGCAACTTCTTCCATCTCATTTTGGCGGATGCTGTGAAGCATTTCAACATCAGCCATATCACTCAGGCTTCCATTGATCCATTGATTCATTTTGACACGGGAAATACCTTTAAACTTAACGCGTAAAAAGTTATCAAAACGGCGCACATGACGAATCTCGCATAAAGATCCGACAGAATATATATCTTTTAACGTAGGATTTTCAGTTTTAATATCGATTTGCGAGAAAAGACATATTTTGTCTTCATAGTTATCCTGCGCATTTTCAATTGCGCGTAGTGATGGTTCCCTTCCTACATCAATCACAATTTCCTGATCCGGGAAAAGGATAACACCTCTGGTACAAATTAAAGGATAAGTTTGACTCATAAATACCTCCTTTGTAGATTCTAAAAAAGACGCCTGGCGCCTTTTTTAAATCTATTTATATTTTACTCCTGTGCAGTTGTCTTAAGCAAATCAATTGCCTTCTGCTGAGTTAAATCATAACGGATGTCATCTTCACGGATGTATTTTTTGATCTGATCAATTTCCATCTGATATAAATCAGCCATACGCTTGAATTCTGCATCGATATCTTCAGCAGTTACTTCCAAACCTTCTGCTTTGGCAATTGCTTCTAATACAAGAGATGCCTTAACACGGTTTGCAGCGTCTTCTCTCATGCTCTCACGTAACTGTTGGGCACTCTGTCCGACTGCTTCTAAATACTGGGTTACAGAGAAGCCCTGAGACTGCATCTGCTGTGCGAAGTCCTGGAACTGACGGTCAACCTGTGAATTTACCATTACATCCGGAATTTCTACAGTAGCGTTGTCTCTTGCCTTTTCAACAAGATCGTTTGTGAACTGCTGTTCAGCATTTCTTTCTTTAGATTCTTTTAATTCTTCTCTTGTTACTTCTTTGAACTTTTCTAAAGTTTCAACACCTTCACGGTTTAACTTTTTAACTAATTCATCATCAGCTTCCGGTAAATCTTTGTACTTAATATCGTGTACAGTTACCTTGAATACAGCTTTCTGACCGGCTAAATCAGCTGCTGCATAATCTTCTGGGAATGTAACTTCTACGTCTTTAACATCGCCTGTCTTAACGCCGACTAACTGTTCTTCAAATCCCGGAATAAATGTATTAGAACCTAATTCTAATGGATAATCTTCACCGGAACCACCATCGAATTCAACGCCGTCTTTGAAGCCGACAAAGTCGATCACAACCTGGTCACCGTTTTGAGCAGCTTCATCTTCTTCACGAAGTACCCAGTCAGCATAACGGTTCTGAATGCGTTTTACTTCTTCTTCTACATCTTCATCTGTTACTTCAGTATCTGCCTTCTTAACATCAAGTCCTTTGTATTCACCTAATGTAACTTCAGGAGATACTGTTAAGTTATAAACTAAAGTAACCTTGTCATCGTTTACTTCCTTAACATCTACTGTTGGACGGTCTACTAATTCCAAACCTAATTCGTCAACTGCGTCAGCTAAGACTTTATTTACGATGCTGTCAACTGCTGTTTCGTAAATAGCTGCCTGAGGAATCTGTTTGCGTACAAGTGCATCCGGTACACGTCCGTTACGGAAGCCTTTGATATTTACATTTCTCTTTAAACGATTGAAAGCATGTTTCTGGGCTTTTTTCCAATCTTCGCCTTCTACAACAACTTCCAATACTCCGGTTGATTTTTCCTGTAATGTCCAATTAGTTTCCATGTTCTTTGCCTCTACTTTCTATACTTAAAGGAACATCGGTGATATATTCCAATCCTTTTATCTTTTCAAACAATTTCCATTGATCTACTTCACCGAAGGCTTCCATCACAAGTCTTACAATTGACTTTGCGATGCCAAGAGCATCTTCGTCAGTAAAATCAAATGGTCTTCTTTCTAACATCTCCTGTTCAAGAAGACGTTCACAGAAAGCCAGGAAGGAAGGATTATCGGACGCAAACCACTCATCAAAGATTTCATGAACCTCAATCAGTGTTGGATCCTCTTCTTTTTTCACAAGAGCACTCGGAACAAAAGTAATGTCAAGACCGTCTTTGTTGATGCGGTAAGTTTCATCAATATTCTGTTCCATTAATGCCTCAATGAGCTCTCCTTTAAATTCTCCCAACAAATCAGAATCCAAAAGTTTTTGCACCTCGGTATGGTACCTGCGAAGATTTAAACCGGTTAAATAGGTTACAACCGTTTCCATCTGTTCTTCCGTACCGTTAATACGGGAAAAGATTTTTTCTTCATCCGGTGAATACAGCGGTGTATCCATATGGCTCTTACAGTCTTCCAAATATTCTTTTAATGCACTTTCCGCATCCAAAGGGATATATGGCATCGATAATTCCTGTTGAATCATCTCCAGAGCCGAAGAATACTGTTCTTCGTCTATTTGTCTTTTTATTTCATTTAATAATGATTGATAATATGAATTCAAGGGTTCCTCCCAGCCAAACATAGGTATTTTAACATAAAGGATTTTAAGAATCAACGAATCAAATAAGGAAAGGAAAGCACTTTTACACCTTTTTTTAGGCTAATTTTAGATTCCTTAACAAAAGTCTGTGAAAAAGAGCCATTTCTGTTTGTTTTAAAGAAATAATTGGATATTTTTTAAGAAATTGCGCTTCTGTGATGGTATGGTTAGATGCGTCTGTTAGAATGATTTTGCGAGGTAAAACTCGCATAGGATCACCATAACGGTGGCGGTTGTTCTCACTTTTTAGTGAGGAAGCAACGTCTTCCTTGAGAAAGGAGGCCTGCTTATGAGCGCTAAATTAGTAATCAATTTGATCGCCATTGTCGTGGCCATCATAACCCTTGTCATGATGGCCATACGCCAGGGCATGCAAATCAACAATGATTCAATAAACGCGAAAAATGACCGCCCCTCTGAAAAATAGCGGTCATCAATCGTTATAAAATCGGAGGACAGCCGTCATCGGTGATCCTTCCTATTCGCATAATATCATGATTCTATTCTCTATTCAATCACGATAGAATTTCAAATAGGGTAGAGGGAAAATAATAATTTTCACCCCTCCCATTGCACCGTACGTACGGGTCTCGTATACGGCGCTACATTTGTATTGAATCACGAATAACTCAGATAGTATTCCAAAGGATTGACCAAGCCTGGTCGGTCC
>JAGAWH010000110.1 GCA_017941505.1 Faecalicoccus sp.
TAAAGGAAATGGCAGCCGTTTATGGCTGTGATATTTCTGCTCCTGCAAAAAATGCGAAAGAAGCAGTTCAGTGGTTATATTTTGGATATTTAGGAGCCATTAAAACACAGAATGGTGCGGCAATGTCGGTAGGCCGTGTTTCTACTTTCTTAGATATTTATTTGGAAAGAGATATCAAAAACGGTGTATTAACGGAAAGCCAGGCACAGGAATTAATTGACCATATGACAATGAAATTCCGTATGGTTAAATTCGCCCGTATTGAATCCTACAACAACTTGTTCTCCGGTGACCCGGTATGGGCAACATTGGAAGTAGCCGGTATCGGTATGGATGGCCGTTCTATGGTAACTAAAACGGACTATCGTTTCTTACATACACTTGAAAATATGGGACCATCTCCGGAACCAAACTTAACAGTATTATATTCATCCAAACTGCCGGAAAACTTCAAACGCTATGCGGCTAAGATTTCGGTTACCACATCTTCCATTCAGTATGAAAACGATGATGTTATGAAGCCAATCTGGGGCGATGATTACAGCATTTGCTGCTGTGTATCCGCAACTCAGACAGGTAAGGAAATCCAGTTCTTCGGTGCCCGTGCTAACCTTGCCAAGGCATTGTTATATGCGATCAATGGCGGTAAGGATGAAAAACACAGAGATAAACAGGGTAAACCAATTCAGGCAGGACCGGAGTATGCTCCGATTACTTCGGAATATCTGGATTATGATGAAGTTATGCATAAGTATGATCTGATGTTAGATTGGTTAGCCGGTTTATATGTAAATATTTTGAACCTGATCCACTACATGCATGATAAATATTATTATGAAGCTGAGGAAATGGCATTGATCGATACCAATGTACGTCGTACATTTGCAACCGGTATTGCCGGATTCTCTCATGTTATTGACTCATTAAGTGCGATTAAATACGCTAAGGTAAAAGTCATTCGTGATGAATTTGGATTGGCTTCTGATTTTGAAATCGAAGGCGATTTCCCGAAATACGGAAATGATGATGACAGAGCGGATGAAATCGGTGTATGGCTGTTAAAGACCTTTATCACTAAGATCAAAAGATACCATACATATCGTAATTCTGAACCGACTACATCGATCTTAACCATTACATCTAATGTTGTATATGGTAAGGCTACCGGAGCTACACCGGATGGACGTAAGGCATTTACGCCGTTTGCACCGGGTGGATCTCCATCTTACGGAGCCGAACAGAATGGTTTATTGGCATCTTTGAACTCTGTTGCCAAGATTCCATATGAATATGCATTAGATGGTATTTCCAATACACAGACAATGAGTCCGGATTCTTTAGGTCATACAGATGAAGAACGTACAGAGACTTTAGTTCATGTATTAGACGGATATTTTGACCGGGGATCTCATCATTTAAATGTAAACGTATTTGGTACAGAAAAATTGATTGATGCGATGGAACATCCGGAAAAGCCGGAATATGCGAACTTTACAATTCGTGTGTCCGGATATGCCGTGAAGTTTATCAGCTTGACAAGAGAACAGCAGCTGGATGTGATCGCAAGAACCTGCCATAAAAACCTGTAATCATGAAGGGTAGAATTCATTCGGTTGAATCCTTTGGATCGGTAGACGGTCCGGGTATTCGTTTTCTGATCTTCTTACAGGGCTGTAGTATGCGCTGCCGTTATTGCCACAATGTAGACACCTGGAAGCTTGAATCCGATAATCTTAGAGATACGGACAGCTTATTAGACCAGGCTGAGCGTTATCGCTCCTATTGGGGTAATAAAGGAGGAATTACCGTCAGCGGCGGAGAAGCTCTTCTGCAGATTGATTTTCTGATTGAATTGTTTACCAAGGCGCATGAGAGAGGTATCAACACATGTTTAGATACTTCCGGTCAGCCTTTCACAAGGGAAAAGCCATGGTTTGATAAATTCGAAGAATTGATGAAGGTAACCGATTTAGTTATCTTAGATATCAAACAGATTGATGACAAGAAACATAAAAAACTAACGGGCCATACCAATAAGAATATTTTGGATTGTGCGAACTATCTAAATGAGATTCATAAGCCGGTTTGGATCAGTTATGTTTTAGTACCATCAATCACATCGGATGAAGCTGACTTAAAGCGTACACGTGAATTTTTAGATACTTTGGATAATATCGAAAAGGTAAGGGTACTTCCATACCATACCCTTGGAAGATATAAATGGGACCAGCTTCATATACCTTATACATTGGATGGTATCAATCCTCCGACAGGGGAAGAACTGGAACATGCCAAATACATATTAGGTGCTTAAGAGACTGGCGAAAGTCAGTCTTTTTATATGCCTTAAGAAATAATTGACATATCACGGAAACGTGATGTATATTATTGATAACGGAGGACATTATGCCGGTATTATCTAGATTCTATGGAATCATCATTCGCATGTATTTCCAACAGTCGGAACATAATCCACCACATATCCATGCTCTCTATGGAGAAGATATGGCAGCAGTTAATATCCATACTGGTGAAGTACTAGAGGGATATCTACCACCTAAAGCTTTATCTATGGTACAAGAATGGATTAATATTCACAAAAATGATCTTTTGCGTATATGGGAGACGCAGGAGTTTAAATCTCTTTCTCCCCT
Source organism: Faecalicoccus sp. (assembly GCA_017941505.1). Next base: position 2,655 of record JAGAWH010000110.1, read on the forward strand.
TGAATAGGAGGAAATAATATGTTTCATAAAGTGAAAGCAGTTACTGCATTACCTGATTATCAGTTAAGCATACAGTTTGTTGAGGGTGTGACAAAAATATATGATGTAAAGCCCTTGTTTGATAAATGGGGACCTTTCCGGGCATTAGAGGACTCTCTTGAGCTGTTTTATGATGTAAAAGTCGATACAGGAGGATTTGGAATTGTCTGGAATGACGATCTTGATTTGTCCTGTGATGAGCTATTTGAAAATGGAAGGGTAGTTAAGACACCATTTGACGGTCTAATGGCTTTTACGGATGCAACTCAACTTTGGGGATTAAACGAAAGTACCTTGCGTAAGGCAATTGTGTATGGAAAATTAGTCAACGGAGTAGATGCCTGTAAATTTGGCAAACAATGGGTCATATCCGTAGAAGCTATGAAAAGAGAGTATGGATCACCTAAAAAAGAAATATTATAGAATTTTTCAAATTATTAGTATTATAAAGATTTTCCAATTTTGTGTATTAATGTAACTATATGATATAGTTTCTTTCTCTGATTGGAAGATTACACAAGCGATAAATAATAGGGAATGACTTGATGATCATTCCCTTTTTAAATGAAAAACGCTGTGAATAATCACAGCGAATGATTGGTTTTTTCTAATGCATGGCGAAGTGCCGGCCATATGATCACAACTGCCATTGTGGAAACAATGGTATTGACTAGTGTAGCTAATGATGAAATCTTGGCAATCGTCATGGAAATATCCTGGGGAATCCCAAAAATATATGTCTTGTAGAAATAGCCGGCTAATGGGTCTAGTATCACATTCAGTCCCAAAGCGGCAATGGATGCCACAAAAGCAATTCGTGTCTGCTTCTTTAAATCAGTTTCTGAATCAATATGGTAAAGCTTTCGAGAAACAAGTGTTGCCACAAAACCGATAATTAACTTCAGCACAAAGGTTTTTGGAGCGGTAGTGGCATAACCACTGGTTAAATCCGCCAATGTCAAACCGACAGCGCCCGCAAAGCCTCCCCAGTTTCCAAGCAGCAGAGCACCCAGTACTACCATCGTATTTCCTAAATGAATGGCGGTTCTTTCATCTCCTACCGGTATATCAATACGTAAAAATTGAAAGCCAACATAGGCAAGTGCCGCAATTAATGCAGCCTGTGTCAGCTGTAAAATCTTCTTGTGTTCCATAATTTCACTTCCTTAATAATGGCACTATCATAACAGAAAATCGAAGATGTTCAAACTGATAAGCCTTGTTTCAATTATTGAAATATTTGATATGTTGATATTAAATTAAGCTATAAGAAAAGGTGAACACATGAACGTACTTGATATTCAAACAGAAAACAGAAATCCAAAGTCAGAAAATCTGGATATGATGTCCACAAATGAAATTATTTCTTTGATGAATAAAGAAGATCAAAATGTGATCAAGGCGGTTAATCAGGCAATCCCTTCCATCGTAAAGGTGGTTGATCAAGTTGTGCACATCATTCAAAATGGGGGACGTATTTTTTATGTAGGGGCAGGAACCAGCGGAAGATTAGGTGTACTAGATGCTTCGGAGTGTCCTCCGACATTCGGCGTTGATGAAGATTTATTTACCGGTATTATCGCAGGAGGCGATTATGCGCTTCGCCACGCCATAGAAAACGCTGAGGATGATGCTCTTTTGGGCAAAGAGGATCTCATAGCACATCATGTTACTGACAAAGATATAGTCATTGGTATTGCAGCCAGCGGAAGAACTCCCTATGTGATAGGAGCTCTTCAATATGCAGATCAAATCGGTGCCTTAACGGCAAGTATTTGCTGCAACAGGGATAGTTTGATTTCATCCTATGCGAAATATCCTATTGAAGTGGATACTGGACCTGAAATATTAACGGGGTCTACCCGTTTAAAAGCCGGTACGGCCACAAAAATGGTATTAAATATGATTTCTACGGCAGCCATGGTCAAAACCGGTAAAACCTATGGCAACTTAATGGTAGATGTTAAACAGACAAATGATAAATTACATCTTCGGGCAATACGAATTGTAAAGACAGCGACCGGTGTAGATGAGACAGTCGCAAACGAAACACTTGCCAAGGCTGATGGAGATTGTAAAACGGCGATTGTGATGCTTCTGGGTAATTGTTCCAAAGAAGAAGCA
>JAGAWH010000111.1 GCA_017941505.1 Faecalicoccus sp.
ATTAGTTGTTGATTAACTTGTCTTCTTCGTTGTTCCAGCTGTATAACTTACGGATTTCAGCACCGATCTTTTCAGATGGATGTTCAGCGGCTAACTTACGCATAGCTTTGAAATGAACCTGACGTCCTGCACCGGACATGTCGAGTAAGAATTCTTTTGCGAAAGTACCATCCTGGATGTCGGATAAGATCTTCTTCATAGTCTTTCTTGTTTCATCAGTGATGATCTTCGGTCCTGTTACATAGTCACCGTATTCAGCTGTGTTAGAGATAGAATAACGCATTCCGGCAAAACCACTCTGGTAAATTAAGTCAACGATTAACTTCATTTCATGAACACATTCGAAGTAAGCGTTACGAGGGTCATAACCAGCTTCTACTAATGTTTCAAAACCAGCCTGCATCAATGCACATACACCACCGCATAATACTGCCTGTTCACCGAATAAGTCAGTTTCAGTTTCAGTACGGAATGTAGTTTCAAGTAATCCGGCACGTGCGCCACCGATACCTGCACCATAAGCTAAAGCTAAATCCCATGCATGTCCTGTTGCATCCTGCTCAACAGCTACTAAACAAGGAGTTCCCTTACCTTCCTGGTATTCAGAACGTACAGTGTGTCCCGGAGCCTTCGGAGCGATCATAGTAACATCGACATTCTTTGGTGGAACGATACATCCGAAATGAATATTGAAACCATGTGCGAACATCAACATGTTTCCTTCTTCCAAGTTCGGTTCGATATCTTTCTTATACATATCAGCCTGCTTTTCATCGTTGATTAAGATCATGATGATATCGGCACGCTTTGCAGCTTCAGCAGCTGTGTAAACAGTTAAGCCCTGAGCTTCTGCCTTTTTCCAGGATTTAGATCCTTCGTATAAACCGATGATTACGTTGCATCCGCTTTCCTTTAAGTTTAGAGCGTGAGCATGACCCTGAGATCCATAACCGATGATAGCGATTGTCTTTCCATCTAAGTAAGATAAATTACAATCTGATTCGTAAAAAATTCTAGCTTCTGCCATTTTAGTTTCCTCCTATATAAGTTGTCTTACAACTTAAGATTTCCTGTATGACAACACAATATCCCTTTCTGATGTTGTTGTCAATATTTTTTTCATAATTGGATGTTTTCATGCCATACCGCATGATGCAGATGAATCGTAATGGCGCTTTTTACAGCCTCTCCATCCCTAAGCTTTAAAAACTTCATGATCATTATATGGTCCTTGTAGGCATCCTCGGCAATCACATCCAGATTGATCCTAAGCGCAAAGGTCTTTTCCAGTGTTTCTGTAATGATCGGCATAAATTGACTTAAAAAGTCATTATGCGCTGCCCGGATGATGGCGGAGTGAAAGGCATTTTCCGATGCGATACGCGCATCTCCTTCCGGGTCCTCTACGATATATTTTTGAACCTCTTCCCCTAAGCGCAGGATCTCTTCAATTTCCTCATCCGTTGCCCTTTGACAGGCAAGCGCTGCTGCCTCCGGCTCAAAGATCAATCTTGCCTCATATAAATCACGAAGTGTCACCTTCATGTTGGAAAAATCATTTAAAGCCGGTTCTGCCCGATGACTTAAAGGATTTTTCACATAGGTTCCAATTCCCCTCTGAACCTCTAATACACCCTCGGATATGAGTATACGCAAAGCCTCACGCAGGGTCGTACGGGATATCCCCAATAAATTGGATAATTCCAATTCATTGGGAAGTTTATCACCGGATTTATACGTACCATCCTGAATCATCTTGCGAATCTTCTGGGCCGTCGCTTGTGTCTTATTCTCTTTTTGTTCCATAATTGTCCTCTATGTAAAAAAGAGGAAGAACTCCTCTTTTTCGATTACTTTAAGATAGCTCCGATATCAGCACCCTGAACCAATCCGGCATAGCGTTTTAACCAGCCTGTATTGATCTTCGGTGGAAGAATCTTCACATTTTCCATACGTTTTGAAAGTTCTTCATCGCTGATACGAACATTTAATTTATGATTCGGGATATCGATATCGATGATATCGCCTTCTTCTACGATCGCAATCGGTCCACCACTTGCTGCTTCTGGGGCAACGTGTCCGATTGAAGCACCACGGCTGGCACCGGAGAAACGTCCATCGGTAATAAGCGCAACCGTCTTATCTAATTTCATACCTGCAAGAGCCGATGTCGGGTTCAACATTTCACGCATACCCGGGCCGCCCTTTGGACCTTCATAGCGGATAACCACTACATCACCATCTTTGATGTTGCCGGCATAAATATTCTGGATAGCATCATCTTCTGAATCAAAGACACGTGCCGGTCCGGAGTGAACCATCATCTCAAGAGCTACTGCACTTCTCTTTACAACAGAACCATTTGGCGCAATGTTTCCATACAGAATCGCAATTCCACCGGTTTCAGAATATGGGTTGCTTGTAGGACGGATAATGTCTTCGTTTTTATTGAAGGCATACTTAATATTTTCACCGACTGTCTTACCGGTTACTGTCATACAATCAGCATCGATCAAACCGATCTCATTCAACTGGCGCAGTACAGCCTGTAAGCCGCCGGCTTCCTGTAAGTCTTCCATATGGGTAGGACCGGCAGGTGCTAAGTGACATAAGTTAGGTGTACGGTCACTGAATTCATTGAATGTTTCCAATTTCAGATCCACACCGGCTTCCTGAGCAATGGCCAGTAAATGTAATACGGAGTTGGATGAGCATCCAAGCGCCATATCGCATGTTAAGGCATTCTTAATGGAACGTTCGTTGATGATATCCTTGATCTTGATATCTTTTTCCAACATATCCATAACAGCCATACCGGCATGTTTTGCCAGCATTACACGTTTACCGTGAACTGCAGGAATGGTTCCGCTTCCCGGTAAAGAGATACCCATTGCTTCACACAGGCAGGATACAGAGTTTGCGGTATACATACCGGCACAGCTTCCGCATCCCGGACATACACCCTGTTCAAATTCTGTCAACTGTTCATCGTTGATCATATTCGCCTTGCGTGATCCAACAGCTTCAAACATCTTGGATAAAGAAACCTTTTCACCGGCTACCTTACCTGCTAACATCGGACCGCCGTTACATACAACGGTAGGAACATTCACACGCAAAGCACCCATAACCATACCCGGAACGATCTTATCACAGCTTGGTACCAATACTAACGCATCGAAACAATGCGCTTCTGCCATGGATTCAACCGAATCGGCAATCAATTCACGGCTTGGTAAAGAGTAGTGCATACCCTTATGACCCATCGCGATTCCATCGCAGACACCGATTGCCGGTACAACGATCGGAGTACCGCCTGCCATCGCAACACCGATCTTGATGGCATCGACTAATTTATCCAGATGAGCATGTCCCGGTACGATATCACTTTTAGCGGATACGATACCAACTAAGGGACGGTCTAATTCTTCCTTGGTATAACCCATTGCGTAGAAAAGACTTCGCATCGGTGCCTTTTCAACACCCTGGGTAACCTGTGCACTCTTTCTATTGTTCATGGTAAACCTCTCTATTCTTCAAATGTATCTACCGTATTACGGGAAATACCTGTAATACCGGTACGACATATTTCTAAAATTTCATAACAGCTGAGCATATCAATTAATCCATCGATCTTCTCAGGAGCACCTGTTAATTCAATGATCATACATTGTTTATTCAAGGAAATGATCTTACCGCGGTAAATATCAACAACTTCAATAATGCCGCTGCGGTTTGTCTTATCACATGCGACCTTCAACAGTAACAATTCACGATACAGCGCATCGATCTTTGTCAAACGGGTAACATCCTTTACAACTTCCAGCTTCTTTGTCTGCTTGATAATCTGGTCTAAGCGGGCAGCTGTGCTGTCAAATGATACCGTAATACGGGAAATATCCGGATTATCGGTAGTTGATACAGTCAGGGAATCAATATTAAATCCTCTCTGTCCGAAAAGAGATGCGACACGGGTCAATACATTGGCCTGGTTTTCTACGAAAATACTAATAACTTCTCTTGCCATTTCGCTTTCTCCTTTCCCTAGACAATAATATCATCTACGGTTCCACCGTTTGGAATCATAGGTAATACTCTTTCTGCCTTATCAATGCGGCATGCGATCCAAACCGGACCATCAATTGTCAATGCTTCATTGAAGGCTGCTTCAAATTCTTCCATTGTAGTGCAGTTGAAACCATGCGCTCCAAATCCTTCCGCAACCTTCTTATAGTCGGTCTTGCGGTTCAAGATTGTATTGGAGTAATGACGGTTATAGAAAATGGTCTGCCACTGGTAAACCATACCCAATACACGGTTATCAAAGATAATCGTAATGATTGGAAGGTTATAGCTGACAGCAGTAGCTGCTTCATTCATATTCATATGGAACGAACCATCACCGGTAAACATGATGACACGCTTATTTGGATTACCGCATTGAGAACCAATCGCAGCACCATAACCAAAGCCCATCGTACCTAAGCCACCGCTGGTCACAAAGGAATGTAAATTCTTATGTTTTACATATTGAGCAGCCCACATCTGATGCTGGCCGACATCGGTGGTATAGATGGTTTCCTTATCGGTATGATCACATACGTATTCGATCAATGCCTTTGGACGGATGTAGCTTGTCTGCAGATGATCCTGAACAAGTCCCGGATACTTCTTAACACTTTCAATCCATTCCGTATGTTTCGTTTCATTTACTAACGGTACTAACTTGCGTAGTACTTCTTTAATATCGCCTACAATATAGTAGTTAATTAAGATATTCTTATTGATTTCACTTTCATCGATATCTACTTGAATAATCGTTGCACGTTTCGCAAAGCGGCGCGGGTTTAGAGCCACACGATCAGAGAAACGGCTTCCTAAGGTAATAACCAAATCCGCTTCATCAATGGCACGGTTAGCTGCCACGGTACCATGCATGCCGACAAGGCCTAAATTGCGTGGGTCATCATAATCGATGACACCGGCTGCCATTAAGGTATACGTAGCCGGAATATCCGCTTTCTTAACTAATTTTGCGACTTCGGCTTTGGCTCCGCTGGAGGCAACACCGCCGCCAAAGTATAAAATCGGGCGTTTTGCCATATTGATGATTTCTGCGATTTCCTCTAACTTTGCACGTTCAATCTTCGGTAATGGTTCCGACTGTAATGGTTTCTGTGGGAAATACTCGATCATAGCTGCCGTAACATCTTTGGTGATATCGACAAGCACCGGACCCTTACGTCCTGAAGACGCAATTCTAAACGCATTGCGAAGTGCAGGTGCAAGCTTTTCAATTTTATTGACAAAATAGTTATGTTTTGTGATTGGCAATGTAACATTGGTAATCGAAATTTCCTGGAAAGAATCTCGTCCGATCATACTGTCGGCAACATTACATGTGATCGCAACCAAAGGAATGCTGTCCATATAAGCAGTCGCAATTCCGGTCACAAGGTTTGTCGCACCCGGACCGCTGGTTGAGAATACGACGCCGGTTTTACCGGTACTTCTGGCATAACCGTCTGCCGCATGGCAGGCTCCCTGCTCATGGGCCGTTAAAATGTGCGTAATGCGATCTTGATAATTATATAATTCATCGTAAACGTTTAATGCGGTACCACCCGGATACCCAAAAACCGTGTCCACGCCATGTTCCAGTAATACTTCCATGACGATCTGACTACCTGTCATCTTCATACTCGAAATCCTCCGCTTCGTATAACTAAAATAATAGTCGAAAGAACTATAAATATCAACGATTTTGAAACCGTTTCATAAATTTTTGAAAACATTATGAAAATTTTTTATTGAAAATAACATCCTTTTTAAATATAATCAACTTATATCATCTGTCGATGAAATGGAGTAGTAATCTTGTATGCCTGATCAGAGAGAAGACGGCCGGTGAAAGTCTTTACAGGATAAAAGATGAACTCGCCATGGAGACGGTCGTATTTTCTGCGTTAAAGAATACACAAGGGAACGAATGAATAAACATTCGTTAACTAAGGTGGTACCGCGTGCAAGCGTCCTTAGATTTTAAGGACGCTTTTTTATTATTAAACAGGAGGAAAATAATATGCCAATGAACTACAAAAAGTACCGTAAAGGCTATTTTAACCCACCGGAAGAATGTTATGACTGGGTTAAAAAGGACCATGTTGAACAAGCACCAATCTGGTGTTCAGTGGATTTACGCGATGGAAACCAGGCTTTGATCATTCCGATGAGCTTAGAGGAAAAAGTCCGCTTCTTTAAGACACTGGTAAAAGTAGGTTTTAAGGAAATTGAAATCGGCTTCCCGGCAGCCAGTGAAACAGAGTTTATGTTCTGCCGTAAGCTGATTGAAGAAGACCTGATTCCCGATGATGTTGTGATCCAGGTTTTGACACAGGCCCGTCCGCATATCATCCGCAGAACCTTTGAAGCGATCAAAGGATGTAAGCGTGCGATTGTTCATGTCTACAACTCTACATCGTTAGCTCAGCGTGAACAGGTATTCCGCAAATCAAAAGAAGAAGTTAAACAGATCGCCATTGACGGTGCCCAGATGTTACTTGATCTTTCCGGTGAGAGCGATTCCGATCTGATGTTTGAATATTCTCCGGAAAGCTTTACCGGTACCGAAGTAGATTACGCATTAGAAGTCTGCAATGCCGTACTCGATGTATGGAAACCGACTGCCGAAAACAAGTGCATCATCAATTTACCGGTTACTGTAGAAATGAGCATGCCGCATATCTATGCTTCCCAGATTGAATATATGCATAAAAATATGAAATATCGTGATGGTGTAGTTCTTTCATTACATCCTCATAACGATAGAGGAACCGGTGTTGCCGATACCGAACTTGCCCTTCTTGCCGGTGCAGACCGTGTTGAAGGAACACTTTTCGGAAACGGTGAAAGAACCGGTAATGTCGATATCGTAACATTGGCTATGAACTTATATGTATTGGGAGTAGATCCGAAATTAGATTTCTCCAATATGTTAGATATTATCAAGGTATATGAAGAAGTAACCCGTATGAAGGTTTATGACCGTTCACCATATGCCGGTAAACTGGTATTTGCGGCCTTCTCCGGATCCCATCAGGATGCCATTGCCAAAGGCTTTAAATATCATAAGGAAAAGAGCCCGGATTATTGGACAGTTCCTTATCTGCTCATCGATCCTACCGATATCGGACGTCAATATGAAAAGGATGTTATCCGTATCAACTCACAATCCGGTAAGGGTGGTATCGGCTTCGTATTGAATGAATACTATGGTTACAACCTGCCGCCGAAGTTCCGTGAACAGTTCGGTTACTATATTAAGAATATTTCTGACCACAGACATATGGAATTAATGCCAAATGAGATTAAGGATATCTTTGACCGTGATTTTGTGAATTTACGCTCCCCTCTCAAGTTGATCGATTACCACTATACACGTGAGGGGGATACATTCTTCGCAACCTGTGAAGTATCCTTTGATGGTAAGACACAGACCATTATGGGTCAGGGTGATGGACGCTTAGATGCGGTTGCCAACGCATTGCGTGACAATATGAATATCGATTTTGATGTTCAGGATTACAGCGAGCACTCTTTGACTTCTGGTTCAAAATCACAGGCATGTGCCTATGTTCAGCTTTCCGACCCTAACCATGAAGACCGTTTCGGTGTCGGTGTCAACAGCGATATCATGAAGGCAAGTATCGATGCCTTATTCAGTGCAATCAACCGCTATTATCGTGAAGCGAAAGGAATGAAATAATTATGGCAATGACAATGACCCAGAAGATCTTAGCAGCTCATGCAGGTCTTGATGAAGTTTGTGCCGGACAGCTGATTGAGGCAAAGCTCGATTTAGTAATGGCCAATGATATTACCGGCCCGATGGCAATCCCTGTGATCAAACAGATGGGCGGTAACGTATTTAATAAAGATAAGGTTGTCTTTGTACCGGACCACTTTGTTCCAAACAAAGATATTAAATCCGCTGAGAATTCCAAATCCATGCGTGAATACGCATTAGAGCAGGATCTCACGAACTTTATGGTTCAGGGAAAATGCGGAATTGAACATGCCATCTTACCGGAGCGCGGTTTAGTCTATGCCGGTATGACAGTGATCGGTGCTGACTCCCACACATGTACTTATGGTGCACTTGGAGCTTTCTCTACCGGTGTCGGAACAACAGATATCGCTGCCGGTATGGTATCGGGTGAAGCCTGGTTTAAGGTTCCGGAAGCCATTCAGTTCTATCTGCATGGCAAACCATCTCCATATATCAGCGGTAAAGATGTAATCTTACATATTATTCATAAAATCGGTGTGGATGGTGCTTTATATAAATCTATG
>JAGAWH010000112.1 GCA_017941505.1 Faecalicoccus sp.
TAAACCGACTAAGAGTCGAAAAATGTTGACAACTATCGAATAAGGAGTTACGATAAAACCGACCAAAGGTCGAAAAAGGAGAATAACTATGAAAAAAGGGGAAAGAAGAAAACTGGAATTACTTCAGATCGCATATAAATTGTTTATTTCCAAAGGATATGAGAATACAAGTGTAGACGATATTATCCGGGAAGCAGGGATTGCGAAGGGTACTTACTACTATTATTTCGAAAGTAAGGAACAGACTTTGGAAGAGGTCATCTCAATGATGATTGATCAAGAAATTGAAACGGCTAAGCAGATTGTATCGGCATCCATTCCTGTACCACAGAAGATGGTGGGAATTATCACATCGATTCGACCATCTTCTGAAGAAGGTTCCATCGAAGATGCTCTTTTGCGGCCGGAAAATATCATTATGCATTCAAAAATTAAGAAGCAGTTGATTGAAAAAGTGAACCCATTACTTTGCGAAGTGGTGAAAGAAGGAATCCAGGAAGGGATTTTTGCCTGCGACAACATTAGTCAGCGTGTTCGAATGATGTTGGTTGTAAGCAGTGAAATCTTTGATGAAAATGACTACACAATTGAAGATATTGAGGTCTTTATCGATATGACCGAGAAACTCCTGGGAGCTAAATCAGGAACCATGGAATTTATCAAAGACCTCATCCGATAAGGAGGGGCAATGAATAATAATTTTAAAAAGTTTTTACTTCTTTGGTCTGGGGAGTTGATCTCATCCATCGGCACAGGATTAACCAGCTTTGGCTTAGGTGTCTATATTTTCCAAAAGACAGGGAGTGCTGCCAATATGGCTATGGTTACCTTGTTTGGATTTCTTCCTACTCTGGTATTATCCGCGCCTGCCGGGGTTTTAGCGGACCGATATGATCGAAGGCTGTTGATGATGATCGGTGATGGATGTTCCGCATTAGGAATTGTCTATATTCTTATCTGCATGATGACAGGGGGAGCAAGTGTGATACAGATCTGTATAGGTGTACTCATCAGCGCTGTATTTTCTGCTCTTCTTGAACCGGCCTTTCGAGCAACGATTACCGATCTTTTGACAAAAGAGGAATACTCGAAGGCAAGCGGTCTTGTATCAATGGCAGGAAGCGCCAGATATCTTTTTTCACCGGTCATTGCAGGATTTCTGTTAGCGGTAAGCAGGGTGGAAGTCTTACTGGTGATTGATATCTGCACCTTCTTTCTCACTGTGATCAGCGCCACCGTTGTCAGAAATTCAATCGGACAGAAAGAAACAGAAGATACCGGTACCTTCTTCTCCAGCATGAAAGAAGGATGGCAGATTCTTTGTGACAGAAAAGGTGTATTGATGTTGGTGGGGATTTCTTCCTTGATTACACTTTTTATGGGCATGTTTCAGGTTTTGGTTGAACCCATGATCTTATCCTTTGAAAGTGCTAAGACATTAGGAGTGGCAGAGACAATATGTGCGCTTGGTATGTTAGTAAGCGGGCTTGTTCTGGGTGTTAGAGGATTGAAAGGTCATTTTGTGAATACACTTGGATTTTCATTGATGATGGCAGGCATCTTTATGGTGGGATTTGGGTTATCGGATCAGTTAATTGTGATTTGTGTTTTTGGATTTCTATTCTTTGCGATGTTACCGTTTGCCAATAACTGCCTGGATTATCTGGTACGAACCAATATACCCGGGGATGCACAGGGAAGAGCCTGGGGCTTGATTGGATTTTTATCCCAGTTAGGATATGTTGCGGCATATGCGTTTTCAGGTATCGCAGCCGATACACTTGGAAGTATCAATCATCAAGGAGTGGGCAAAGGAGCCGCATTGGTGATTATCGCAGCAGGATTTTTTCAGATTTTGATTTCAATATTGGTGATGATACCTAAAAGAATTCGTCAATTAGAACAGAACATATAAAGGAGAGTAAATAAAATGAAAGAAAATATAGGAAGCGGTTATCGATATAGACCGGTATTGTTCTTTGTACTTGCGTATCTGTTTACATGGATCTTCTGGATTCCGGCAATCTTTGTATCAGAGAATATAGGTGCAATCTTGATGTTGATTGGTTTGTTTGCGCCGGCAGTTGTATCGACTGTCTTTGTGGCAGTATCTAAATCGGAATTATTAAAAAAGGATCTTATGATTAAGTTAGTTGGTTTTTATAAAGTAAAATGGCGAAATGTATTTCTTGCGATTGTTCAATTTATCGGCATTGTGATCAGTTCCATTCTTCTTTCAACGCTTTTTGGACAGTCATTGAATCAATTTTCCTTTACAAAGGATTTCTCCTTTACCGGAGTTGGAATCGGAAGTGCTCTAATTACCGTTACATTGGCGTCCATTATCGAAGAGGTAGGATGGAAAGGATATTGTGAAGATTCCATCGGAGCTTATATGA
>JAGAWH010000113.1 GCA_017941505.1 Faecalicoccus sp.
AAAACAAATTTGAAGAACAGGTTGAAGAAACTGTTGAAGAAGTAAAAGAAGAAGCAACAACTGCAGTTGATCAGTTAGAAGCTGAATCTCAAGAAGCTATGGACAGAATGAATGCGGAAGGAAATGAAGCTGTTGATGAAATCACAAAAGCTTTAAACGATGCCAAAGATTCTGTTACAAAGATTATCGGCGATGTTTCCAACTGGGTAAATGATAATGTTGACCAGGAATCTATCCAGGAAAACATTGAAAAAGCGAAAGCTGAAACCGGTAAGATCTTCAATTCCATTAAAGATAAATTTAATGAATTGGCACAAAATGAAAATGTTCGTTCTACCATGCAGTCCGGAAAAGATTTCGTTAAATCCGGAACAGAAAGATTAAAGGACAACGAAAGTGTTCGTAACATCTTTGAAAAGGGAACAGAAACAATCGATTCATTACGTTCCAATGAAGCTTTAAAGAATGCAGTGGATAAAGCAGAAGACTTCTCTAAAAACACAAACGACGCTTTCTGGAGCGGTGTTAAAAAATTCTTTGACAAACCGGTTGAACCTCAGGATGTAATTGAAACTGAAATCACTGAAATCGAAGATATCAAAGATACAGACGATACAGCAGGAGAACAGTAAGCCTCATGAAGCGCATCACGATTTATGATGTAGCAAAAGAGGCGGATGTATCGCTCGCAACGGTAAGCCGTGTTATCAACGATTCCAATGTTGTAAGGGAAGATACGCGTCTGCGTGTTCAGGAAGCAATCGAAAAGTTAGGTTATAAACCGAATGCGATTGCTCAAGGATTGGCTTTATCGAAAACAACCACTATTTCCATTGTGTTAAGCGAAAAGCTTTTCACATACAATGGCAAGACATTAAACGGATTGATGGATGTTGCCAAAATCTACAACTACAACATTATGTTCCATACCACTTCCAAAGGCATTTCAAAAATGCCGGATGTGATTGAATCGATTATCAAGGCTCATGTAGACGGAGTTATCTTATTTAATGATAATTTCTCTATTGATGAGATGGAAGTGTTGGATGAATATCAGATTCCAATGGTTGTCGTAGGTTCTAAGATCTGCCAAAAGGGAACTGAAAAGGTTGGTAATGTCTATATCGATCTGGAAAAGATGGCATATGATCTTGTTAATAAAGTATTTGAAAGAGGCATTACAGATATTTCACTGGTAGAAGATAAACTGAATCAATCTTTCATGCAGTGCTTAAAGAACGGTGTAGATAAGGCTTATAAGGAAAAGGGATTAGTATTTGACAATTATATTTCTTATGATGATACCTACAAATCTTCTTATGATTTCTTAACGGATTACTTTAAGAATCATAAGCCAAGCAAGTTTGTGATTACACTTCGTGATTCCCAGGCGATTGCACTTATCAATGCAGGCAGGGAAGCCGGTTATTCCATACCGGAAGATACAGAACTTGTATGTATTCTGAATAATAAATATTTGACAATGACAAGACCTACCATTTCTACCTACAATATTCCGGAATATGATATGGGTGCGATTGCGATGCGGCTTCTGACCAAAATGCTGGAAGCGGATAAACCGATTGAAAACTATCGAATTCAAATGGGATATTCGGAAATTCCAAGAGAATCTACAAAAAAATAACAATTAAGACCATGCAGTGCATGGTCTTTTTGTTGACTTTTATGTATAATACCTTATAAAGTTAAACAACATGACCGGTATATAAAATCCGCCCAACTAACTGGGGCGGAATGTTGTTTAGCTTAATTGAACTAACACACTCTCTATGGATAAAAGTAAATTCCACCTTACCCATACAATTCATT
>JAGAWH010000114.1 GCA_017941505.1 Faecalicoccus sp.
AAGGAACAATACCCTTTCATTAGACAGGTCCAAAAGCGGTATCCCTATTCAAGGAGAAGAAGAAAACACGAATATCCGTACCTATAAGCTGCCAAATAACTCGATCGTAAATCTTGATATTTTTATTGATATCAGCTCCATTGAAGTCTTTATCAACGATGGACAGGCCGTTCTTACGGCAAACGTATATCCGGATGAATTGGATCAGGGAATAGAATTTTTTACTTCCGGTCTTACAAAAGTATTGTCTGTGGTAAAATATGATATAAGCACAGGAAAGTGAGGTAAGTGCTATGGAAACTTTAAGAGACTCCTGTCTTGACTTAGTCAAACATGATCCTGCCGGCTGGTTTACTATTGAGCCAACTGCTCATGGTTATACCTTAAAAGCTCCATTTGGAACAGCCCAGGTAAATATCTATCCGATCAAAGATAAAGAATTAGTAGAGATGTCCGTAGTCAATCCTAAAACGATGGATACCGACTATTATCTTCACTTTGAACTCGATGATTTTGAACACTTCGTACATCTATATGAAGAAATGAAGGCAGACCTTCTAAAACTCAAAGAGGTAAGAGTATTTAAAATTATCATTGCCTGCAGCAGCGGACTGAGCGCTTCCCGCTTTGCCCAGAAAATGCGTGATGCGGCAAGTAATCTTGCCTTAGATTATGAAATTAAAGCGGTGCCTTATCAGCAGTTATATAAAGAAGCTGTGGATTATGATTTAGTTTTGATTTCTCCGCAGTTAAATTCTATGATGCGTATGATCAAGGGTATTCTTTCAAAGAAAAACATCGTATCGATTCCCGGAAATATTTACTCTAAATTTGATGCGATGGCCATGATCAAAATCATTGAAGATCAATATCATGCCCAGAATGCCAAAAATGGTGATGGGCAGGAAAAATTCAGAGTAGAAGAAAAAGCCAATATTTTATCCATTGTATTGATTCCTAATTCGGTACACAGCCGTATATTATACCGCGTCTATCGCCAGAGAGATATCATGTTAGATAACTCAATTGTCAAGGATTCAGAAAAGATCAAGATTCAGGATATTGCGGATATTATAGAAATGGTGAAACCGGCCTTCCCGGATTTGGATTGTATCGGTATCTGTATCACCGGTATTGTAGACAATGGCGTCGTCTCTTTAGCTAAGATAAATTTCGATATCACATTAAATGATGGAACCCAGGGTAAATATGAGATGCCATCTCAGGATGAGAGTAAATATCACTTTGATTTAAAGACCTGCTTTGAATCCAGATACGATATTCCTGTCTTTGTCGACAACAACGCCAACTTAGCAGCACTGGGATATCATACCTATCACCGCCAATACCACAATATGATCTTCCATTCCCAGCCTACCGGCTATCTCTACGGCGGTCAGGGTGTGATTGTCAATGATCATTTGTTACATGGGAAACACAACCTTTGCGGTGAAGTGCAGTATCTGCTTCGCAGCATTCATCCGGAAGATCCAAGCGATGGATGGAATCCTGACCACGTCTTACAGGTAGTAACTCAATCACTTCTGGCATCGATTTCAATCATTGCGCCGGATGCGATCGTATTTAGATGTTCCATGATTCCGGATAAAGAAGATCTTCGTCAGGAATTATTAAAATATCTGGGAGATGAAAAATACCTTCCGGTACTTGTGAAAGTATCCGAACCATCGGAATATATGTTTACCGGATGCATACGACACTGTCTCCATGAATTAAAGGATTATAAAAAAGTATTATAAAAGCCGGAGTTTCCGGCTTTTATATTGCGAATTAAAAAAATTAGCGGGAAGTCTTCCCGCCAAATAAGTTGGACCCGGTCTTTCGACCAGCCCATTATTTTTACGGTTTTATTCTAACAACACTACTGCTAAAAACATATTCGTCAATAATACCTGCTTCTATTTTCTAATACGGCAACTTTACCAAAAAGATAAAATATTAAGCTAAAACTTCTTTATAACATTTGATATATAGAAGTTAACTCCGCAAAATAGGGTAGAGGGAAAATAATAATTTTCACCCCTCCCATTGCACCGTACGTACGGGTCTCGTATACGGCGCTACATTTGTATTGAATCACGAATAACTCAGATAGTATTCCAAAGGATTGACCAAGCCTGGTCGGTC
>JAGAWH010000115.1 GCA_017941505.1 Faecalicoccus sp.
GAGCCGCTCCTATCTTAAAAAAAAGGAATTGAAGAAAATCTCTTTTTATAATGCCCAAAAAGGCAAATAAAATCATCTGCTTAACTAGAAAATGTCTTAGGCAGATGATTTTTAATTAGATTTTCGATAGCGGAGAAAAAAAGGGATGGCTCAGTTAAGAATTACTTAACTGAAACATCCTCTTTTTATAATATCCATAACATCCAATAAGGAATCGCATTCCATCTGAATATATTGTTTCATTTGCTCATCCGGAATGATTTGATCTTGGATAAATACCGACTTCATACCCGCATTATGGGCTGCCATAATGCCGTATTTGGAGTCTTCCAACACCAGGCAGTTTTCAGCAGGAATCCCCATCATGTCAGCAGCTTTTAAAAAGACATCCGGTGCCGGTTTTCCCGGCATATTTCCCTCTTTAGAGCTGACTACCACATTAGGTTTTAATTCAAAACCTGCCTTATCAATCATTTCCTGAATATGTTCTTTTTTTGAACTGGAAGCTACCGCAAAAGGAATCTTTTTTTCATTCAGATACTCAACAAGCTCTTTTAATCCCTTTTTATTGGCATCACCCGGCTTCTTAAAATACATCCAGGTATATTCCATGCGGTGTGATTGGTAATCATCCATAACCGTTTCTAATCCCGGATACTGTTGATTCAATCTTTTGACAATGGAGGAATCCGTTCCGATCAATTGATACGTTACTTCTTTGGGAATTGACAGCTGATACTTCTCTTTCAGCATTTCAAACAGATCAATGATCATTCTTTCGGTATCAAACATCAAACCATCCATGTCAAAAATGACTGCTTCAATCATCAACAAATCTCCCAGGAAGCATCTCCGGTTAAATCATCACTGGCGCGTCTTCCGGCTTCATAGGCAATGGTACCGGCAACCGCAATCATCGCCGCATTATCTGTGCAGCAGTACATCGGTGGAACCGTAAATTCCACATCCGGATATCTTACCTCTAATTCTTTAACCTTTTCACGTAATCGGGAATTGGCAGATACACCGCCACCTACTACGAAATGTTTAATTTCCGGATAGTCTTCCAATACCAGCTTGACCTTATCAAAGATTTCATCCAAAGCGATTTCCTGGAAGGAACATGCCAAATCGTTCATATCAAAGGTTTTGTTTTGGCGTTCCATACGTTTTGTAAACTGCAATACGCTGCTCTTTAATCCGGAGAAGGAGAAATCATAGCGTCCCTGTGTTTTTGGCTTGGCAAGCTCATATACCGGCTTCCCTTCTCTTGCCATTTTATCGATCTTCGGTCCACCCGGATAACCGAGGCCGAGTACTCTTGCCACCTTATCATAGGCTTCTCCAATCGCATCATCCTGTGTTTCTCCAAGGATCTCAAAACTGGTCTCATCTTTCATATATACAAGCTCTGAGTTTCCTCCCGATACAACCAAAGCTAAAACAGGATATTTCATATCCACAACCAATTCATTGGCATAGATATGACCGGCAAGATGATGAACCGGTACTAATGGTTTATGAAACGCAAAAGCCAATGTCTTGGCTGCCTGTACACCTACATGTAAACAGCCAATTAACCCCGGACCTTTTGTGACTGCCACCACATCGACATCTTCCATGGTCATACCGGCATCCTTTAAGGCCTTATCGATACACCAGGAAATATTCTCCACATGGATACGGCTTGCTACTTCCGGAACTACGCCGCCAAACTCTTTATGTACATCAATCTGAGAAGCAATCACAGATGATAATACTTCTTTTTTATTTCTTACTAAGGCAACCGCTGTTTCATCACAGCTGCTCTCTATTCCAAGAACAATCATACTAACCTCCTATAAGGCCAATGTCATCACAATGGCATTTTCTCCATCCGGATAATATCCTTTGGATACATTGACCGTAATAAAGCCGTTTTTTTCATATAATCGTAAAGCCGGGACATTGGATTCACGAACCTCTAAGCTCATAAACTCGCATTCTGCCATCTTTGCCCGTTTTATTAAATTCTCCAATAAAATCTGCCCATAACCTTTTTGGCGGCATGCAGGATCAATCCCGATTCTTGCCAATTGGGCCATTTCAAAAGTTTCCCATAAAAACGCATATCCGACGATACCGTTCTCATCTTTTAGGATCCATCCATGAGAAAAAGGATTTTCCTCTAATTCATACAGGCAGTCCTTTTCGTTCCATGGCTCTTTAAAACATGCACTTTCAAGTTCCAGGACACGCGGCAGATCCTGTGCTGTCATTTCTGTAAAGATCATACTTTATACGCACTGCTTTCCTTTAAATACTTTGGGACAAGCGCATGAATATCTTCCACCTTCTGATAGAATGGCTCCAAATCGATAAAATTCTGTAAGAAATCGATCTGCATCGGTTCCAGTCCTAACAGCTCCCTGTCACCGAGTACGGTACCCGGATGTTCATCCAAAAAGCCCGGTAATTCATCCAGAGTCAGTATGGTAGTGGAAGGGTTGATGACACCGCCCTCCAGATGAGCCACATAAGCTCTTTTAGAACGGGCATCTAAGATCACATTGGCCTTCTGTTCAAGTCCTGCATACAACTGCATCGTTGAAATACAGTACAATTCTTTGTTCATCTGGGAACAGAGAACCTTGGCAATGGTCATCGCAATACGAATTCCGGTATAAGAACCGGGACCATCGGTAATCACAACCCGGTCGATATCTTTATAATCCAAACCTGTCTTTCGTAATAATTCATTTAATTCTACAAAAATAGTTTCACTCTGCCTTTTAAAAGCTTCTCTGGCAACACCTGCCAATAACTTATCATCTTTATACAGTCCGATAATCAGATTTTTATAGGCGCTGTCCATACATAAACTAATCATGTTGATATCCCTCCAAAACGGAAGAAGAAACAGGACCGGATGCACTTAATTCAATCGTTCGGTTCTCATCTTCCCCTTCTTCAAAAACCATCGATAAACGATCGCCCGGAAGCTGGTCCTCGATAAAGCCGCTCCATTCAATAACCGTAATCCCTTCATCAAAACAATCCTCAAAACCGAGATCCTGACTGTTTCCTTCTAAGCGGTACGCATCGATATGATGTAAAGGATTGCCATCTTCCTGCTTATAGGATTTTAAGATGGTAAAGGTTGGTGAATTGATGGTTCGCTTGACACCCAGTGCTTTCCCAAATGCCTTGGTCCATGTTGTCTTACCGGCACCTAAATCACCATCCAGTGTGATGATCAACTGCTTCCCTTTACAGAGATTGGCGATTTTCTCGGCAAATTCTATGGTCTCATTTAAAGAATGAATTTCAATTCTCATTTTTTCTTACTCCTTCTGATCATCTCTTTAATCGATTTGATCTGTTCAAGACGCTTCTCTACCCGAGGCTCAGAGCCCTGATCGCTCGGTACATAATATACTTTATCTTTTAAGGCATCCGGTAAACACTGCATGTCTGTCATATGGTATTGATAGTCATGCGAATATTCATATCCATCACCATAGCCTAAATCTTTCATTAAACGGGTCGGTGCGTTGCGGATATGTAACGGGACCGGCTCTTCCAGTGTTTTGCGGGCATCCTCGGCAGCGCTCATATATGCCATTTCCAATGCGTTGGATTTAGGCGCTAAGGCGCAATAGGTAACCGCATGGGTTAAATGCACACTGCACTCCGGCATGCCGATAAAATGACAGGCCTGATACGCAGCTACGGTAATCTCTAAAGCGCGGGAATCTGCCATACCGATATCTTCACTCGCAAACCGACATACTCGGCGGGCAATATATAAAGGATCTTCCCCACCTTCCAACATACGAGCTAACCAATAAATGGCTGCCTGCACATCGCTGTTTCGCATACTTTTATGTAAGGCGGAAATAATATTGTAGTGCTCTTCCCCTTTCTTATCGTAAAGAAGGGAGCGTTTCTGCAGACATTGTTTCAATATGTCTTTAGAAACATGCACACCGTAAATATCCGAAGGTGAATTATATACCACCATCTCTAATGTATTTAAGCAGAACCTTGCGTCGCCTCCGGAGAAAGCCGCAATCGCACGAATATCTTCCGGTTCAATATGCACATTCATATCCCCAAGACCTTTTGGTGATGTGATAGCTCTTTGGATTAACTCTTCCAAATCTTCGGTTTCTAATGCGTTTAACACGAAAACGCGGCAGCGTGATAATAACGCGCTGTTAATCTCAAAGCTAGGGTTTTCTGTAGTTGCTCCAATCAGGATAATACTGCCCTTTTCTACATACGGTAAAAAGGCATCCTGCTGGGCTTTATTAAAACGGTGTATTTCATCTACAAACAAAATCGTTCTTTGACCGTATTGTTTGCGGGCGTCGGCCTGGCGCATAACTTCCTTGATTTCTTTAATACCGCTGGTAACGGCAGAAAAATCAATAAAATAGCTCTTGGTCTGATGGGCAATAATACGGGCTAATGTAGTCTTGCCTACACCGGGAGGGCCCCAGAAGATCATTGAAGTGACCTGATCGTTTTCAATCATCCGCCACAATAGATTACCTTTATCCACCAGCTGCTTCTGTCCGACATATTCCTCTAAGGTTTCCGGACGCATGCGGTCCGCAAGCGGGCGGTTAAAATCAGATTCTTTTTTTTCATTTTCTTCTTCAAAAAAAAGGGATTCTTGAATCATAAGCACCTCCGTCGAATCATTATACCATGACTGGGCAAAAAACGTGTGTAAGAAACGTATACATTTTATAATAATTACGGAGGTATTTATCATGAAAAAAGAAATCGATATTTTTGATTATGCAGGTGTAATTGCCCATGCGCTGCCATCAGGAATCTTACTTAACACCAAAGGAGATAAAGTAAACACCATGACCATCGGCTGGGGTCAGATTGGAATTGAATGGGGTCGCAAGATTTTTACCGTATTTGTGCGTGAAAGCCGCTATACAAAAGAATTATTAGAAAAGAATCCGGAATTTACCATTTCCTGTGGGCTGGATGCGACAAATAAAAATATCATCGGTTACTGCGGCACAAAATCCGGCAGAGACACCGATAAGATCAAGGATATGGGATTGACGATTGAAGAACCGGAAGTAATATCCGTACCGGGATTTAAGGAATTCCCTTTGACCATCGAGTGTAAAGTGATCTACAAACAGGATCAGCCAAAAGAAACTCTGACTACAGAAATTGATCAAAAATTCTATAAAAATGGGGATTATCATACTCTGTATATCGGAGAAATCGTTTCCGCTTATATCATCGAATAGAAAAAAGCGAACTATTCAGCCCGCTTGTCATTTTTCTTTAAGTATCGAAGTTCATCCAGAGCTTCTTTTTTATCGGTAAACCAAGTCACATAGAAGCGGTCCCACGGAAGTAATTCTTCTCTGTCAAAGTAGTACTGACCTCCATGAACTTCCATCCAGTTAATCACTTTTGATTGAAGAGTAACCTTTTGTTTCGAATCCGGTTTAAGATACCAGATTTCCTGTCCGCTTTCTAACAACTGAAGACGCTCAACTTCCTGGGTGGTTAATGTAGATGGAATATTATTAACCTTCCATGTCTTATTGTAGTTTAAAAGCGGAATCAACATTTTTTCTTTCTTTTGTACAATGATATACCATTGTTTCTTTTCTAAGTCATAGTAGACTCCGTACACGATCATTGAAGATCCCTTCATTGATTCAATTACGCCTTCCTTTAGGCAGGCAGTCAGAATTTGATAGTTTTCGTTCATATTATTGTCCTTCCTTTCTGACTGATGTGGAAAAAGTAAAAGAGGCCGCACCAATCCCATCCATCAGTCCCGCCTCTTTGATGGATTTATCTTATCATTAATAGGCATTTAAATCAATTTATTACCATATTTTTTTGCCTCTGAAATGTACTTTTGGGCATTGACACGATTGGCGTTGATTTCTTCTTCTGTCAATATCCGCCTTACCTTTGCGGGAGTCCCCATTACTAGAGTATTGTCTTCGATAACCGCATTTTGCGGCACCAGAGCACCGGCTGCCACAATACAGTTTTTACCGATGACCGCTCCATTTAAGACAATCGCACCCATACCGATGACCGTATTTTCTTTAACGGTGCATCCATGTAAGATTGCTGAGTGTCCTACAGTAACACCCTTGCCAAGACTCACAGGGTATCCTTCATCGACATGAATCACACAGTTATCCTGCACATTCGATCCTTCCTGAATCCAAATCGTATCATCTTCAGCACGGATTACGGCATTAAACCATACCGAACAATCTTTCTCAATCGTAACATTTCCCCGAATCACAGCACCTTCTGCCACATATACGGATTGATCTATCTTCATAATCATCACCAAAGCTATTTTACCATATCCTTTCTTGTCATGTATAATGAGGGCGGAGGAACTAATTATGATTTATCCAGAATTTTTAAGAACCAATGATACCATTGGGATTGCGGCACCGAGCGCCGGTGTCGGCAAGAAAATTGAATCCTATGAAAGATCACTGCAGGTCTTAAAAGACAATGGATGGCAAATCAAAGAAACCGCCTCGGTAAGAAACGAGGGCGACCGCAGTGCAGATGCCAAAACGCGGGCTGAAGAATTTGTCTCCTTGTTTACAGATGGTGGAGTGAACTTCGTAATGTGTGCAGCCGGTGGTGACTTCTTATTTGAAATCTTGGAAGATTTAGATTTTGAAGAGATGAAAAACCACCCAAAATGGATATCCGGGCACTCCGATCCTACAGGCATACTTTATCCGTATACGGTTAATTGTGATGTGGCAACCTTCTATGCGATGAATGCCGGAGGCTATGATGTAGAACCAATGCCGGAATATATTCAGAACAATCTAAGAATGCTCAGAGGAGAACAGCTGATTCAGAAAAGCTCCAAGATGCATATGAAGACACCGACCTTCCTAGCAGAAAAAGTGGAATTCGATACACCTACAAAATGGATCTCTTCGGTTGGTGATTTCGAAGTGGAAGGACGCTGTATCGGCGGATGCATGGATGTATTGAAAGATTTGATTGGAACAAAATTTGATGGAACAAAGGATTTTGTAGAAAAATATAAAGATGACGGTCAAATCTGGTTCTTTGATGTATTCTCCATGAGTGCCGAAAATGTATACCGCACACTTCGTCAAATGCGTTATGCCGGATGGTTTGACCATACTAAGGCCATCATTCTTGGACGTGTATTATTTGAATCCAGTGATACGGATATGACCTATCAGGAAGCAGCCGAGTGGGCTGTACGAGACATTCCTGTGATTACCGAAGCGGATGTAGGACATACACTTCCTTACATGACCATGATCAACGGTGCTATGATGCATCTTGTCATGAAAGAGAACAAAGCACAGATTCAATTCTCATTTAAATAAGAATCTGTATTTCTTACTGCTGTGTTATAAAAAAATTTTTCGCTGTATTCTATTAATTTGATTCCTCTAAGACAATAAAAATAATAATTTCTATTTATATATAATTTACTGATTTACTGCTTATATTGTAAAACCCGGAGATCAAACTCCGGGTTATTGTTTTATTTTTCAAATAATACCTTGTAAGCCTCCATAGCCATTGCCTTATAGCCGGCAGCGCTTGGATGCAGGTGGTCACCGGAGTCCATTCCGGTATTAAATTCTTTTGGCTTATTTGGATTTTCGGTCGCCTTATGGAAGTCGATAAATCCATCAGCCTTGGTATCTTTGGCAAGACATTCATTGAATTCATTTTTCATCACTTCACGGAAATCTTCATAGGTGCGCCATCCGTAAATCGGAAGTAAAGCACCTAAATAAACCTTGTAGCCCATATCTTTTCCGATATCGATATAGCGGTCAATTCCTTCCATCATTTCATCGATTGTCGGAAGATCGCTCATCGGACGGAACTGGTTAACCGCATATCCAACCGGATGAATGATATCATTGATACCCTGCTGGATAATGACAATATCTGCTCCGGATACATTCCATTCTCTCGGAACGCGATGTTCACCTTTTAATCCATATGAATCATAGGTAATCGAAGAATATTCTCTTAAGATGCGGGTTCCGCTGGCTGCCTTACGGATAATGGCAGTATCTTTAATTCCCTTTTCCTTTAAGATCAATGTCAAATATTCCGGCCAGTCTTCTGCGGTAATGGAATCTCCATAACAGATGATGGCATGATTCTTTTCTTCGGTAAAGACTTCTACATCGCTTAAGAAGTAATTCCAATGTGTCAGCTTGGTCGTTTCGGCATCTAAAACCGGATATTCACTCTGGTCGCCGATCGAGAAATAAGCCTCGGATAGAGGACCTTCTGTCACAACGGCAGAACGCATTTCGGTAAAGTCTTTTAAATAAAAGCTGATGACTAAACGCTCGGTATCCGAAACATTAAAATCAATTGGCTCTGTGGTATGTTTCTTTCCTGCTTCAATGGTAAAACCATCGACTTTGACAAGGGTATCTTTCTGAATCTTTCCGCCAAATGCCTTAATTTTATTTCCTTCTGAATCTAAAGTAGGGCTTTTATCTTCTAAAGCGATAGTAATCTTATCAATCGTGATAGCTTCATTGCCACAGATATTATCAAATGTTAAGCGTATTTTATTGCCTTTAAAAGGTGAATAAATCGGATAGCGAAGTGTCAAATTTTTGGCATAATTCTCCGGCTTTCTTGTAGCGATTGACATCGCATTTCCCCATATTTCAACCCATTTTGTATACATATTTTCATCCTCTTTTCCCTGCTTATTTTATCATTGTTCTTTAGGGAAAAACAGATATGGTCTATAATCTTTGTATGGATGCTTCAAAAATAATCGACAATACAATTGAATATGTAAAAGATGTCTTTCAAAATGATTTCAGTGGACATGATTATTTCCATACGATGCGGGTATACCGCATGGCCTTGAACCTTGCGAAAAAAGAAAAGGCTGATCTTTTTATCGTTGCGATGGCAGCTTTACTGCATGATGTGGATGATTATAAATTATCTCCGGAAACATATCCTACAAAAGAAAGAGCCCGCTCTTTCTTACAATCGCAAAATGTGGAGCCAAGTGTTATCAACCAAATTATCGAATGTATCGATACGGTATCCTTTAAGGGAAAGGACAGTGTAATACCTTCCACCATCGAAGGAAAATGCGTGCAGGATGCCGACAGACTGGATGCCTTAGGGGCTATGGGAATCTCTCGAACCTTTGCGTATAGCGGCAGTCATAATCGAATTCTTTACAATCCGGATATCGCTCCGTTATATGATATGGATGAAGAAACCTATCGAAACCATACATCCACTGCCATCAATCATTTTTATGAAAAACTGTTCCTCTTAAAAGATATGTTGAATATCAATGCGGCAAAAGAAATTGCCGAACATCGTGAAGCCTTTATGAAAGATTTTTTAGATGAATTCTATGCCGAGTGGGACGGCAAGATTTAAAGACTCTTTCCGAAGCGATATAATTCTTTGCGCTTTTTAGCGGATTTATTCTGTCTGCCATTTGCGGTAAAGATACCGGCATTTTCCACGCCCCAGTATTCCACGATGGATTGGTGGTACTGTGTGATGGCAGGACCGTATACATACTTACTTCCGGAGCTCATGATCAATGCGACCTTTTTGACCTTTTTAGGAATATCGATCGAATAAGTTCGATGAATCACCGCCTGCAGTTGAGCAGATAAGGTAAAGTAATAGATCGGAGAGGCAAACACAACCATATCGGAAGTAAGTATTTCCGGATAAATTTCCTGCATATCATCTTTTTGAACACAGACTCCCTTTTCTTTATTCCGACAGTATTCGCAAGCCATACAGCCCTTTACATTCTTAAATGCGACATCGATGATTACCACTTCATGACCGACTTCTCTTGCCCCTTGAGAAAACGCATTTACCATATCGGAGGTGGCCCCATCGATATGCGGACTTCCGTTTAACACTAGAATCTTCATCTTATTCACCTACATAAAATGTGATCGTCACATCCCCATTGCCGAGTAAATCACGCATATCATTTTGATTCTTATCTGTGATATGACCCAGTCTTGTATATGCCCATGAATTGGATCCGTAGAATACGACAACCTGATTACCGGAGTAGAGTACGATATCCCCGGAATTTGTGGTTGTTTGACGATCGTTTCGAGGTAAGCTTGTTCCGATAGATCCTACCTGCTCAAAGCCGCCGTACATCGACATTTGAATCGAAAGCGGCTTGTCTTTGACAAGCTCTTTTAAAGCTTGTACAGATTCGTTTTCTTCCCATGTCACCTGTACTTCTGTTTCCCCAATTCTCATTTTCAGTTCTTTTTCCATCATCGTTTCCTCCTGTTTTGGTTCTGTATCTGTGTTGTTTATTTCTGTAGTCTCTGTACTTTTACATCCCTGCATCAGTACAATCAAACATATACATATGAATTTGAATAGTTTATTCATAAAAACTCCATCTACTGTTTATTGATTTGATAAGCTACATAATCTAAGGTATCAATTTTACGCTGTTGATCATGCAGGGTAATTAAACATTCTTTACGGCATTTTTCTAATAATTTCATTCCGCGGTTAATATCGTTTTTCTCCATGCATTGACGGAATTGTTCAATGTCATCCATTGAACATCCTGCATCAAAAAGGCCTTCTAATATCTCTTTCATATCCATGTTGATCACCTGCTCTTAACTGTATTGTACGTTTGATTATTCCTATAATCCAATACTTGTTAATTATGCGTTGGTATGCTTAAAATATATAGGAGGAGGATTCATTATGGATATTCGAACTATGAAATATTTCCTTGCGATTGTACGGGAAGGAACGATTTCCGGTGCAGCCCAGGCTTTACATGTTGCCCAACCCTCTCTATCCCGCCAAATGAAAGACTTGGAGGATGAATTGGGAGCTTCTTTATTTATCCGGGGCAATCGAAAAATTGTTTTGACAGAGGAAGGTATGGTATTGCGGCGACGGGCCGAAGAAATGGTACGCCTGCTTCAGATGACAGAAGATGAAATATCCCAAATGAAAAATAAAGTCTCCGGAACTATACGCATCGGAGCCGGTGAGTCCTCAACTTTTCATACACTTTCAAAAAACGCCAGTGCTCTTTCAAAAGAACATCCGGATATTCTGTTTCAAATTACCAGCGGAGATACTGAGGAT
Organism: Faecalicoccus sp.; assembly: GCA_017941505.1. The sequence goes on from JAGAWH010000115.1 coordinate 11,167, forward strand.
CTAATGGACCAGCTCAATAACGGCTTGATTGATTTTGCCTTGATTTTCACGGAAGCCGACAGGACTTTATACCAATCCATGCCTTTAGGAGAAGATCATTTCTGCCTTCTGGTGCCCAAAGACTCAGAGCCTGCGAAAAAGGAAGTCATTCATATTAACGAATTAAAAGATCTTCCACTTCTTGTGTCCCGTGCCCAGGAACCATCACTGTCCGGATCCGAACAGTTTACCGGTCTGCATGTTGTCGGTACTTATAATTTGATTTATAACGCATCCTTAATGGTCGAAGATGGACTTGGTTATGCGCTCTGCTTTGAAAATTTAATCAATACCACCGGCGATAGCCCTTTATGCAGCCGACCTATTGTTCCCGAGATGAAATCCCAGGGAAATCTTATATGGAAAAAGTATCAGGTATTCTCTCCTGCCGTTCAGCTATTTATCAATCGATTGAAAGATAATAATTAAACGCCGATTCGTTACGAACCGACGTTTTTTAAATCTTCTACATCAATAATATGAAATCCATTTTCTTTAAGTAAGGCAGCTGTTACCCCCGAGCCATCAACTAATTTCCCGGTAAAGGATCCATCGTAAATCTGTTTGACACCGCAGCTTGGTGATCTTGACTGTAAAATGATCACATCCGGCTTTTCTTTCATTGCGATATCTAAACACTTGGATGCCCCTAATCGAAAGTTTTCATCTACATTTCTTCCGTCTTTGGTGCATACAATTCCGTTACATATTTCCGATGGAATACGCGGTGTTGGTAAACCTCCCATCTGTTCCGGACAGATGGGTATCACATCAAAGTCTTCCAAATATTGTATCAGCTTTTCATTTTTATTATTGCCACCGTTATATTTACAATTATCTCCCAAAAGACAGGCACTGACCATAGCCTTCTTTTTATCCTGACTCATTACCCATGCGAAAGCTTTTGCGGTACGTAAATCCGGATTTTTAAAATGATTTCCTTTATTCCACTCTAAAGTACATTTCTTTCCGGCTTGATCTAAGATCGCATATGCTTCTTTGATTTTATTTCCCACAGTTGACATGATGGGATTTCTGGTTCTTTCTTCTCTGTCTCCTAAACTTAAATAAACAGAATCTGCCTGCATGGGATTTTCTTTCATATATTCCGTAAAGTTTTCAAACCAGATTGAAGGAGAAGCTGCCGCAACTCCATCAAACAGATCTGTTTGATAAGCTGCCCACAGGGCAAACAAGCCTGCCAGAGAATAGCCGCCTATATAGATTCTTTCCCGTTTTTCTTCTTTCAATTCTTCCAATAAAAAATTGAGTATTGAATCTGCTTTGCCTCCAAAATCTTCATTTCCAAATACGGCGGGAGCATGCCATGGCGATAAGTCTCTATTCCAATTCTCGACCTGAATTGCCTTTAAATAAAAGTCTTTATATGTCAACTCTTGAATATGTGCAACTTCGCTTTCGATTCCTTCTAGATCATGATCATCAACCATTTGAACAAGAAGGATATCCGCATTCGGATTTCCATATGTATATATTTTCATAGTATTTTACCTTCTTTTTTTATTATTATACCTTGAACTATCCGTTCTATATGCATCATATAAAAAAAACTCCATAGAGGAGTAAAAAAAGAAATTGGGAATATCGACAACAGCAGTTGTATATCCCCTTTAAGAAACAAGTTCTTTCAATTGTGTTGTCATATTAGCACTTACTTGAAATAACGTCAATTTTTTCTCCACACATATATCAGCCAACACTGGTTTCGCTAAACTAATCCTTATATTGAATCAAACCACAAAAAAACTCCTTGCGGAGTTTTCTACAGTAAGCTTTTTACGAAATCTTCAACAGACTTCATATCTGCCGTCGGTTCAAAGCAGGCTACCACATTACCATCACGGTCGATGATAAATTTAGTGAAGTTCCATTTAATGTCGGATTTCTTATCCCAATCCGGATCTTCAGCCGCAAATTTTTTCTCTAATAATTCTTTATACTTATGTTCATCAAATCCTTCAAATCCCTTTTCTGATTTTAAATAAGTATATAAAGGCAATTCATTTTCACCGTTCACATCGGATTTTTTCATCTGTGGGAAAGTCGTATTGTAGTGTAAAGTACAGAATTCATGAATTTCTTCATCGGTTCCCGGAGCCTGTTTACCAAATTGGTTACACGGGATATCCAAGATTTCTAAGCCCTGATCGTGATAATCTCTGTACATCTGTTCAATCGGTTCATATTGCGGTGTAAAGCCACATCCGGTAGCTGTGTTTACTACCATGATTACTTTACCCTTGTAGTCAGAAAGATTCAGGCTTTCACCTTTTCCGGTTGTGATTGTAAAATCGTAAATCATAATTTTTCTCCTTCTACGTGCATTATCTTATTTAAATTAATACGATGTCAAGAATGGTGCATCTTAGCTGAATGTATTTACAGAGATGTTTTCGGTTGGATATAATCAAAAAGAAAGATGAGGAGATCAGATGGAGTATTTCTGGTATATCATTGCCGCACTCGGTGCCGGTATCGGAACCGGCCTTGCGGGACTGTCGGCTGCCACAGTCATGGTTCCTATATTAATTGTTCTCTGCCCGTCCTTTTCCAATGAGGTAGGTGTTTATCAAGCCACTGCCGTTGCCCTGGCATCGGATATTCTGGGAAGTGCTGTTACAACCTATGTGTATTGGAAAAACGGTAATATTGATTTAAAACGCGGATGGCTGATGGCTGTATGTATTATATCCATGTGCATTGTCGGAAGTGTTGCAGCTTATTATGCAGGTAATGTCGTACTAGGTAACTTTTCGTTATTTCTAACGTTCTTTATCGGTATCCGTTTTTTGGTAAAACCCGATACCGAACGCAAAAATACCAATTCCCATGGAGAAGCGCTGGATTGGAAAGGAGTCCTTATTTCCCTTTTCTTTGGACTCACCATCGGATTTGGAACCGGTTTTGTCGGAACCGGCGGCGGTATGATGATGTTGGTCGTATTTACGGTATTTCTTGGCATGGATTTAAAAAGCGCTGTAGGTACCAGTACCTTTATCATGACATTCACCGCATTGATCGCATCGATTTCTCATGCGATTGTCGAACCTACCATCGTAACGGAAAGATGGGATGCCTTACTCATATGTGTATCTGTCGCAACAGCTGCTTCGCTTTATTCTGCAAGATTTGCCAATAAAGTGGATAATCGCACCGTTGGTCTTGCCACCGGTACTGTTCTTACTATATTGGGGGCATCGATGATTTTCCTTAACTACAAAGATGTCATTCTATCATTTTTTGGGATTCATTAAAGGAAGTGTGAAATTATGTCATCAATCAATAGAAAATATTATCAAGATATTCAATATAAACCATTTCTGTTTTATGTCGTTTTCGGTGTATCCGGAAATGACTTGCAGGTATCCAGATCTAAACATCATGTCGATTCTTTTCCTGAAAAATTAGAGATTCTTTCTCTAAACCGCACAGAACACAGCGATTATATCAACGGTTTTTTTAACGGACAGTTAGGAACGCTTTTAAAAGAAGATAATTCCGATTTATTTGAAAAATGCAGGGCAGCTGACAATTGTGTCATACTTCGCGGTGAGATTGAAAAGGATGCAACGCTTGATTATATACAAAGTACCATCGGTATCCTGCAATCCTTTATGGAAAACGGTGCATTAGGAGTTTTAGACTTATTCACCTTTACCCTGTATGATTCAAATACATGGTCTGAACGTTTCTTTGAAAAAGATATCAATGCCCAGGACCATGTAACCATCTTTGTATCCGAGCAGGATCATCATTATTGGTTACATACAAGAGGAATGGGAAAATTCGGAAGACCGGATTTAAGTTTGTTTGAGACAGATGAAGAAAACATCCAAAAGGATAAAGCGGTGATTGATCAAATGATTTATTACAGCGGTGAAGGTGCTTTCTTTAATGGCGAAGTGATCATCCATACAAATGAAGGAAAATATAAAGTTCTTGGCGAATTTGTTCCGGATTGGAACAATGATGATTTCAATAATGCCCATATTAATATCCAATCCATTGAGAAGATAGAGGAGTGATACTATGGAATTAACTTATAAAGATGTACCGATTGAAATTGAATTTGATATAGAAGAAAGTCAAAAACATATCGAAGAAGATTTCAATATATTATGTGAAGCCGATATTGAAACACTGATTAAGGAACATTTTATTCCATGGTTGTTAAATGACCAGTTTAAAGACCGGGATCCCCAAAAAGTATTTGAAGGACTGCGTGTTTTTGAGATTTTCTATAATTACGGAAAGATTATCGCAAAATATTCACCGACCGGTGAAGAAAACTATTTCAGTCAATTTGAATTTGATTTTGAAAGTTCTAATGAATATACCGAAGATATTTTAGAAGCATCTGCCATGAAGGTTTATATACTCAATGGGAAGATTGTGAAAGTCGAGGGATATGATATCTAATGTTCGCAAACTTTGAATTTAATCCGGGAACCGATTTTATTCCGGAATATAATTTACCGCAAGACTATCTTGCCTTTATGCATCAACATAACGGTGGTGAAGGTTCTGTCGGTAAAAATGCCTATATGCAGTTGGTTCCTTTAGAAGAATTGGCTTCTTTCAACAAAGATTATGAAATTGAAAAATATCTGCCTAACATTATTCTTTTCGGAACGGATTTAGGTGGAACCCTATTTGGATACGATACAAAAAAGAAGATGTACGCAGCCATAGATGCCTGTTCTATGTCAAAAGAAGATGTTTGGTATAAAGGAAAGACATTTAATGAATTTATTGCGGCCGTAGATCATGGCGATTTATAAAACAGGGAGAAATGAGTTCTCCCTGTTTATAATTTGGAATAATCTTTTACACATTCTAACTTAACCGTGCGGGCTTTTTGTTCGGTATCCTCCGATTCATCGTAGCCATCATATGGTGCTGTAGGATCATGGGGTTTCTGTTTCTTAAGCGAGTTGCACACTTTGTCCTTATGCCGGAACACAAACTTTAAATCTTCACTCCATCCGGTATGACCGGTGATAACCTTTGGCTGGATCTGTTTCTCCTTTAAAATGTTTTCGAGTCTTGCCAGAGAATGTTTGGCAACAGTATTGTCTTCCGCAAGCGAATTGATAAAGCTATATCCCCCATCCGCTCCAAACCAGATGGTATCTCCTGTAAATAAATAAGCATCATCAACTAAGTAGACCATATGACCCCATGTATGTCCGGGTACTAAAATAGCCTCTACTTTGATTCCATTAATATCGATTATATCGCCATCATTCAACAGAACTTTTTTATTATCGGTATAAACCATAGGAAGCTTATATAAACCAAAAATCACCTTACGTCTTATTTCCCCGGTAAGATATTTATTCTCTATCTCTCCAAGATATAAGGTGGCATTTTTAAACAAGCCATCGCTATCTCTTTCCACCGCTCCGACATGATCGGTATCTTGATGAGTAATTAAGATATGTTCAATAGATGCCGGATCAATATCCAGCCAGCCTAACTTCTCTTTTAAGCGGTCATAGTTATATCCGGCATCAATCATAATGGTTGTGCCGTTTTTTGTATAAAAGAATATATTGGCAATCCATTCCCGAATACAGGACACATGTTCATCAATATGACCGGTATTCAATGGCTTGAATATTTCCTTTCCCCGATACCCCATACTCATCACTTTCTTTTGAAAGTTTGACGCTTTTTTAGACATATATTCACCTTCTTCATAGTTAGTATACGCTAACCTTTAAGAAAAATAAATTCAAAAAAGACAAGTCCACCGTTACTCGAATAACGGTGAACTCATCCTGATTTTTATCCTTCCACACCTTCAATTTTTAAGGAACTTCCTTTATCACTGTTTCTTACAACGATCTTTTGCGGAATACTTTCCTCTAAACGGCTGACATGCGAAATAATTCCTACCAGATGATGACTTCCATCCGACAGGCTTTCAAGTACCTGGACCGCCTTATCCAAAACACCATCATCGAGTGTACCGAATCCTTCATCGATAAACAACGTATCCAAAGCCTGTCCGCCGGAATGGCTTTGAACTACATCCGATAATCCTAAGGCAAGGGCCAGCGATACAATAAACGACTCTCCGCCCGATAAAGATGCCGACTCTCTCTGTATTCCGGTATTTCGATCTAAGACTTCAATATCCAATCCGGCTTTGGCATTTTTACGTCCTGCTTCCATTTGGTGAATCAATTGGTATTGACCGCCGGACATGATTTCTAAGCGGATATTGGCCTTTTCAATCACCTCTCTAAAGGTAGCACCCATCACATACCGATCAAAAGATAGCTTTCCTCCTTCTCCATTCGAGCCGGAAGCCAAATCGGATAATTTTGACAATATTTTTGAGGCATAATCTGTCTTTGATAGCTTTGCCTTTTCGATCTTAATATTGTCGTAAACCATCTTATGATTATTTCTTTGGTTGGTGATTTCATTCAACTTGTCACCGGCTTCTTTAAGCCGTATATCGGATTGATGAATCTGCTCCTGCAAAACGTTTAGATCCTGCTTGGTCCAATCCTTTGTCTGAATGGTTAACTCCTCAATTCTCTGTCCGGTATTTTTGACATCTTTATGATAGGCATTCAACTTCTCATCCGTTTGCGACAGCCACTTTTCCGGATTTGGGATATTTTCCAATTCCCTATCGGCACTTTCTAACGAATCAAAATTTGTTTCAATGAGTATAAGTTGTAAATTTTTTTCCTCATCCTGCTTTCTTTTCTCCATTTCCGGAAGCTTATTTCGATTGGAATCTAAGGATCCCTTTAAAGTATTGTATCTTTGTTGAATAGTTCTATTGTCGGCTTCATGAGCCTGTACCAATTTTGATAATTGATCTTTTTGAGCATTTAAACGATCGATATTGGAGTTTACTTCATTGGTATCCTTATATCTCAAATTCTTTTGAATGTTTTGAACTTCTTCTTCCCAGCTGTTTAATTCGGCAGTTTCCTTTTCAATGCCGGTTGACAAACCGGTTCGTTTTTCCATCCATTGGTTTTTCTTCTCATTATCGTTTTTGATTTTAGATTGTAAATCTGCAAAGCGTTCCTGGTTGGCATTTTCCTTGAGAATTGTTTCCTGAAGTTGATCGATTTTATCATTTAGACCTTTCAGCTTTTCGGATAAATACTGAGGTTTTTCCAATGTATTCCAATCTTTACAGTCTTCAAATATTTTCTGCACCTTATCTAGGACATCAATTTTCTGACTGTCGATTCTCTGTTTGATACTTTCTTTCAAGTTGTATGCCTGAATGCGGGCTTTATCAAAGTTTTCAAATAATTCCTTAGCTGCATCCACCTCCATCTGGGTAGGAACATCTTCTTCCAGATGGGCAAAATGGATATCTTGTCCCGACACAAAATGCGTTTGGCATACCGGACATACTGTTTTGCCTGTTTCATTTAACTCATTGCGCATTTTTTCAGCCATTATTCCCGACTGTCCTTCAAAGAAACGGGCATATAATCCATCCCAGGTAAGCTTTGCCTGCAGTGTTTGATCGGCGATATTTTGATACTCTGTTTCTTTTTCCTGAAGCTCATCGACATTTGCCTTGATTGCCTTTAAACGCATTTGGATGTTCTGAATATCTTTTTTTACCGATTTCTTATTTTCTAATTCATTTTGAGCCTGAATCTTTAATACCCGGGCATTTTCTAATGTTTTAGACTCTGCTTCATCCTCTTTTAAAGATTCTTCTAATGCCTCCAAATCCTTTTTAGTTTGATCTAATGCAGCTTTGTCAGATTCTATTTTCTGAATGCGGGCTTTAATATCGTTTTGAAGATTATCCCGCTTTTTGTAGTCAGATAAAGAATCTTCTAATAATTGAATCTCTTTTGTCAGTGTTTCAATTTTGGCCTTGTTGAGCTCGTCTGCCTTTACAAGGCCTTCAGCTTCTTTTTTCTTTTTTTCACTTTGAACAAGTGTGTTTTCTAAATCTTTGATCTCCTTTTTTAAACGTTCCAGCTGAAAAGCGGCATCTGCACTTGTTTTGGCAGCCGGTCTTACCTTTCGAAAGGCATCAGCTACACGAGTACGCTGTTTCTCTAAATCCAAATAAGAATTCGCTTGTTGATGTAACTGTTCCAAATGGTCTCTTTTTAGTGCCAGCTCATCAATCAATTGATTGTGCATCTTTGCGGTTCCGAGATTTTTATTTAAGGCATCCACCTCATCCTTTGCGCCGGTATAGACCTTTGCGCTTTGAGAAATCTGTTCGGTTTCTTCCTCCATTAAAGCTTTGAGATGATCCAACAATTCCGGATGATCCGGAAGCCATAATTCAGGATCGGAATTCTCCGGAGCCTTGAAGGATGTCTCCATATAACTCGAGATTCTTTGAAGACTGGTTTTTCTTTCATCCTTCAATTTTGCATAAGCTTGGCCGATTAAATCCTGATATCGCAAATAAATAGAGTTATCAAAAAGTTTACCTAATATCTCACTTTTTTCATCGCTTCCCGATTTTAAGAACTTCTTAAAATCACCCTGTGCCAACATCACAATCTGCCGGAATTGATCTTTATTCAAACCAAGGATCTCCGTTATGCGGTCCGTTATCTTTTTAGGAACATTTATCGTTGTATCATTTGGTTCCTTAAAGAAAGCCGTAACTGTTGAGCCACTGTATGCATCTTTACCCCGTGTTTTTCTGAAATGCAGCTTTCTTTGTACATAGTATTGTTTACCATTCTGTTCAAAGGTCAATTCCACTACGGTATCTACACTTTTATCTACGTGATCAGAGTGCATCATTTCAAGAGTTCTCTCTGAGCCGCTGGACTCCCCATATAACGCAAACACAATCGCATCAAAGATGGTTGTCTTACCGGCACCGGTATCTCCGGTGATTAGAAATAAGCCATTCTTAAAACGATTGAAATCGACAATCGTTTCATTGGCATAGGAGCCAAAGGCTGTCATCTTTAATAGAATCGGTTTCATTCGTATTCCCCCTTCAGCGCTTCAGCTTTTTTCAATATCTTATCAATTTCTTTTGGATCTAACGGTAGATGAACATCCTGGTTTCGTACCAGTTCCCCGACATATTCCATGATCGTATATTCATCATCGCTTGGCGGTGTACCATCACTCTGCTCCTGATAAAGATCGGAAAATAAATCTTCGAGTGACTTATTTTCAACAGATTCTCGATCTACAGAGGCCGCAACACCGGAAAAAGAAGTATATGTCGACAACATTTCCAACAAGAGACTGTCGTGGCTTTCCAACATTCCCTTTATATAGCGCATCGATTCCGGCGTAATTCTTTGATCGGTAATTGTGATACTGAGATATTCATTTCTTCCGTTATCCTTTTCCAGAAGTGCGTAAATCTCATCCTTTGTTCCTTCCAGATAACGCATCTTATGTAAAGGCTTTAATTCTTTGACATTGATTTCTACCGGCTCTTCTTTATTTTTTATTATCACTTCCACAAAGCCTTTTTTAGCCTGTCTTGTCTCTTTAAAGTGGTAACAGAGCGGTGTGCCGGCATAGCGCACTTCATCCCTTCCTACAGGGTACGATGAATGAATATGACCTAAGGCCACATAATCAAATCCATCAAAGGCTGTATAGTCAATCTGACCGACACCGCCAACCATAGACTCCGAGCCTCCTCGTTCAATTTCTTTGCCGTTGGAGACGACATTTTGATGGGAAATCATCACATTTCTTTGAGTGAAATCGATATTCTGCTGGTCAATTAATTTCTTTACGGCACCATCATAAGTACGCAGTTCATCATTTTCTAAGATCGTAGAAATCTGTTCCGGGAAGGTATACGGTAAAAGCCAAAACGTAACTTCGCCATACGCATCTTTTAAGGTTACATGTTTGATTTCTTTCTTTACTGTTCCGGCAATATGTATATTCTGTTTTGCGAGCATTTGATGGGCAAAGGACAACTTCTGTCCGCTGTCATGGTTGCCCGCAATCATCAATACCGGAATATCCATAATGGATAAGCGTGTTAAAAAATCATCCAATAATTCTACTGCCTCCGCACTTGGATTGGATCTGTCATAGACATCCCCTGCCACTACTACGGCATCCGGTTTATCGTTTTGACAGTATTCGATAAATTGGTTCACCCAATATTTCTGGTCATCCAACATAGATAAGCCATAAATTGACTTACCGAAATGTAAATCCGCTACATGATAAAATTTCATGATTCACCTCATTCGCTCTATCTATTCCATAACAATATATCCTTATTCTACAATACGAAATTTCAATTGAAAAGGCACACAAAAAGCCATCACAGGGATGGCTTCATGATTATTACCACTCTTTAACTAAGCTTTCTCCATTGGATTTACAGATTTCCTTGAACCAGTCATAGGATTCTTTCTTGGAACGTTCCAGCGTACCGTTTCCGTCATTGTCTCTGTCTACATAGACAAAGCCATAACGTTTAGACATCTCACCGGAGCCTGCCGATACTACATCGATCGGTCCCCAGTAGAGATAACCCATAACCTCTACTCCATCCAGGATAGCTTCATGAACGTTCCGTAAGTGTTCGCGGATATAACGCTGACGGAATTCATCATGGATTTGACCGTTTTCATCTCTTTCCTCGATCAAACCAATACCGTTTTCTACGACAAACAGAGGAATGTTGTAGCGGTCATACAAGAAGTTTAATACATAGCGAAGTCCGACAGGATCTACCGGCCAGTTATACGGTGCCGGTGAAGTTTCCTTTAAGTACGGATTTTTAGCACCGCTGGCTCCGCCGGTATGCATCTTCATTACAACATCTTTATCGTAAACACTGGACATATAGTAGCTGAAAGAATAGAAGGATACCGGATAATCATGGATCAGCTGGATTTCATCCTCTCGCATTTCCGGTTCGCAGTTACCTTCTCTCCATTTGCGCTTTACATATCCCGGGATAATTCCTTTACAGAACGCATCCGCCATAAATAAAGAGATATTGCGGGCATTATTATAAGCACCCAATACATTTTCCGGATCGCAGTTTACCGGATATGATGCCACGCTGGAAGAAGAAACCATGCAGCCTACCTTGGCGTCCGGATCAATTTCTTTACACAGCTTTACTGTCCAGGCATTCGCAACACAGATATTGTAGTAAGCCTGCCATCTTTCCTTTTCTGAAATATCGGTTGGATTATTTCTAAATGCCGGGTCTAATGACAATATCCCGTTTGGTAAAGGCATACGACAGATATTATTGACTTCATTGAAGGTCAGCCAATATTTTACCTTTCCCTTATAGCGGTTAAATAATACGGTGCAATATCGTTTCCAGAATTCAATCAATTTACGGTCGGACCATCCTCCGTATTCTGTTAATAAGAATAACGGTGTCTCATAATGAGATAATGTGATAACCGGTTCCATACCCAGCTTCAACATTTCATCAAATAAATTATCATAGAATTTTAAACCTGCTTCATTCGGTGTTTCTTCATTTCCGTTTGGAAAAATTCTTCCCCATGCGATAGAGGTTCTAAAGGCATTAAAGCCCATACCTGCCATCAAAGCGAGGTCTTCCTTATAGCGGTGATAAAAATCAATACCTTCATGAGAGAGATATTTGCGATTTGGATCAAGTGCCATCTCCCATTTACCGGTTTCATCATTCCATTTCAAACCCGGATCTTTTGATCCGATTCCAATCATAACATCGGTGATATTTGGCTTCTTACCATCTTCCAGCCAGGCTCCTTCTGCCTGGTTAGCCGCGATAGCGCCACCCCACATAAAATCCTTTGGAAAACTCATAGTATGCTCCTTTCTCTATATTCTTAAATATATTATACGGAATTTAAAACGTATTTTCCCAATAGAAATCAAGTATATTTATCCATACTGTTTTTGTATGTTTCTATGCATTGATAATTTCTTGCCGTCTATGTTTTTGATTCATATAATAAAAGTAATAATTCTCATTTTATAAAAGATACGATTTTATTGTTGGTTAAATAGAACAGGAGAGTATATGAACATTGTATTTTTTGACATTGACGGAACCCTGGCGATTCGAAAAGACGTTCCGGAAAGTGCTGCCAAGGCCGTAGAAACACTAAGAGCTAACGGGAATCTTTCCTTTATCTGCACCGGCAGAAATGTGATCTATGCCCGAAACAATTTCCGTGCCTATGCCGATGGCTTTATCTGTAATAACGGCCGCTTAGCTGTATTAAATGACAAGGTCATCTTTGAAGAACCAATCCCGAAAGACACATTAGAAGATATCATTCAAAGGCTGGATGAGCTTAATGCAGCCTATGTGTTCCACAGCCTGGATCAGGGATATTACGGTGGAAACCCGGAAGGATATGAAGTATTAAAATCTGCCCAGGACCCGGGATATATGCACCATTGTTCCGATTTTTCCGATTTAAAACTCTATAATTTTGATGTCTGGTTTAAGGATTTAGACCAGAGACATGCCATTGAAAAGACATTGGAAGGCATCAGCTTATTAAATCCGCACGGACCTCATCCTACGGCAGATATGACGGTAATGGGATGTGACAAAGGAGATGCGATCATCCATATTGCGGAAAAATTAAATATCCCATTAGAAAACACCTATGCCTTTGGGGATGGAATCAACGATCTTGCGATGATCAAAAAGGCCGGACACGGGGTTGCGATGGGTAATGCCGTTGATCCGGTAAAAGAAGCAGCTGAATTTATCACGACCGATATTAAAGAAGATGGCGTATACAACGGTTTAAAACACTATCAATTAATCTAAAGGAGGACTCATGAAAAACAACAGCACATTCACATCCGCCGCCATTAAGGCTGCCGGTGATAAATTTGTCAATAAACATAAACAGGAAACATTCAAAAAGCTGGCCGATCAAATTTCAAATCCAAATAAAGTCGTACCGGAAGGATTCCCGGAAGATTTCTTATGGGGCGGTGCCTTTGCAGCCAACCAGATGGAGGGTGCCTGGAAAGAAGATGGAAAAGGCTTATGCGTAGCCGATATCAATGAATATCGCGGTGATATCCCAAGAGAATTACGTGCTAATACCGAAATCGATACAACCTACATCAAAGAAGCTTTGAAAGAGAATAACCGTATTTTCCCGAAGCGCTGGGGTATTGATTTCTATCACACATACAAAGATGATTTAAAGCTTTTGGGTAAAGATGGCTTAGGTCTTAAGGCATATCGTACATCCATTAACTGGGCACGTATTTTCCCAAATGGCGATGATGAAATGCCAAATGAAGCCGGATTACAATTCTACGATAATCTAATTGATGAAATCATCAAAAACGGTATGGAGCCAATGATCACAATGAGCCATTATGAAATGCCGTTGAATTTAACGACTTCCTATACCGGATGGTATTCAAGAGAAGTCATCGACTTCTTTGAAAAATACGGCAAAACGATTTTAGACCGCTACCATGACCGTGTTAAAAAATGGATCGTAGTTAATCAGATCAACCTGATTCATCATGAAAGCTTTAACCATTTAGGCGTTGCCTCCGATAAAGTTGATAACCTTCCTGAAGCTAAATATCAGGCTGTAATCAACGAAATGGTATCCAGTGCCAGAATTGCCCGCTATGCCCATGAAAACTATCCGGATAATGAAATCGGCATGATGATTTACAGCGGACCGGATTACAGTGCTTCCACAAAACCGGAAGATGTCTTTGCGACATTGCAGCACAACCAAATGGAATTATTCTTTGCGGATGTCTTAATGCGCGGTGAAATTCCGGGTTATGCGTGGCGATTCTTTAAAGATAATGGTTATCATATTTCCATCACTAAACAGGATGCGATTGATTTAAAAAATACCTGTGATTTCTTCTCATTCTCATACTATTACACAAGACTTTGTTCAGCAGAGTCCTGGAAAAATCACACCAACATGATCAATCCGGATATTCCTGCCAACCCTTGGGGCTGGGGTGTTGACCCACTAGGCTTGAGATGGATGTTGAACATTTTCTGGGATCGTTATCAGAAACCAATCTATATCACAGAAAATGGATCGGGCTTAATTGATAAACTGGATGAAGATGGACATATTCACGATGATTACCGTCCTTCTTACTATCGTGAACATATTAAAGCCATGAAAGAAGCCATTATCGATGGTGTTGACTTACGCGGATACTTTGCGTGGGGCCCAATGGATATTGTCAGCTGTTCTTCTTCGGAAATGGATAAGCGCTATGGCTTTATCTATGTCGATTTGGATAACCATGGAAACGGTTCAGGAAAACGAATTAAAAAGGATTCCTTTGACTGGTTTAAGAAAGTCATTGAATCCAACGGTGAAATTCTATAAAAACTGTTTAAGGAGCTCTAAGGCTCCTTATTATTTTTTACAGCAGAAGATGCCTTCCGATTTTACGGTACTCACTTTTACTTCTGCATACATTGTCTTTAATCGTTTTTCTAATAATTCTTTGGTTTCAAACGGCGGTGTAAAGAATCCTTTCGGAACATAAATATGCTCAATAAACCAATCGGTTCGTTTGACCTGGCCGGCAATATAGAAACAGCCACAGAAAATACCTCCCGGTTTTAATACTCTATATGTTTCTTTAAATGCGGCCTCTTTATCCGGAAAGGCATGAAATCCATTGAGTGAAAGAACGATGTCAAAGCTTTCATCTTCAAAAGGTAAATGTCCGACATCCCCCTGCACAAAAGTGATGTTGCGAAAATTCATAGCTTCAGCCCGCCTTTGGGCAGCTTCCATCATATCTTTTGAATAGTCAAGGCAGGTAATATCGGCATCCGGAAGCGATGCATATAAAGGCATGGTCAAAACACCGGTTCCAACCGGTACCTCCAATAACTTCCCGGAAAAATCCTCCGGAATCGGGGCTAAGGCTTCATTGACCCAATTTGCGGCCCCTTCTTTATCCAAATCCCATACAGCGCTGTCAACCATCTTTCCAATCATAGTAGAGCGGGTAATAATCCCATCATACATGCTGGACATACTTCCTAACTGACGATAGGAATTTTGAATCTCATCGTGTCTATTGGTCATCTTCTTCCTCCAAAAAGCGCTTTACTTCCTCATAAAATCTTTGCGGATGCATCAACACCAATTCGGCATGTGCCAATCCTTTAAATTCTTTGACAACGGTTTGCGGATACACCTTGCAGGTATATTTTATATCATTCTTTCTGGCCCGCTTTTCTTTCTCCCCATACCAATACTCTATCTTTGTATCAATTTTTGGCATGGGTTCCGGCATAGCGTAATTATTGGTGGTCCAAAATACATTATAGATGGTGGCCGGTGAATAATGGTTCTTTTCAAATTCAAATATTTTTTGGTAGTGCTCTTCCGGGTCCTCATTTTTCGGTGTCCATCTTTCTGGTGGTGCCGCAATTTTCATCATCTTGTAATTTTTGGTGACTAGATTGATGGATAAAAAATCCCATATGGCAATCATACGGCAGATTGGTTTGGGATACGGATACGGTGTTATACCGGCATCAATGATTGCCTTTTTAACCGGAATATCCTCAGTGGCAAGAAAGCGGATTACGCTGGCTCCACCCATGGATACCCCATACATGGCATCGATATAGGTGATATTCTGTTTACGCAGCCAATTGGCCGCATCCCTTACATTTTTTTCTAAAGATACAAAGGTAGTTCCCAATTCATCATGGCCATCGGCAATAAATAAAAGCACACGATAATCCTTTGCGAGTAAACCGGCAGAATCCTTAAACACCCACCATGGTTCTGCCGTACATTCAAACATCACAAAGATTTTCTGATTCTCTTTCCCAAATTGATATATTTTCATACACATCTCCATCGGTTAGTTATAACTAATTTCATTGTATCCCCTTCTTTTATAAAATCAATAAAAAGCATCCTAATGCAGCAGGTATATGTAATATACTTGAAATATGAAACAATATGAATACGATACCGTTCTATATGAAAATGCCGATAACGGAGGAGCTTATGTGATCTTTCCCTGGGATATACGAAAAGAATTTGGAAAAGGACGAATAAAGGTTCATGCCAAATTTGATGGAATCGATTATACAGGAAGCATAGTTAATATGGGTGTGAAAAATCCCGATGGTTCCATATGTTATGTGATTGGAGTTCTAAAATCCATTCGAAAGAAGTTGAATAAAAAAGATGGCGATATGATTCATGTATGGATTGAGCCATTAGGAGAAAAGATATGAAAACGCAAATGAAAGACATCGATGAATTAGTTGGTTTACGGCTGGCATATTTAAAAGAAGATCTTGGACATCTTGATGAAAAAGATGTTTCATCCATTGAATCAAGCTTACCGGATTACTTTCAAAGACATCTCAATCAAGATCTGTTTGTATATACAACAATAGAAGATAAAAAGATTGTATCCTGTGCCTTTTTATTACTTTTAGAAAAGCCAATGAGTCCTTCTTTTATCAACGGGAAAACAGGAATTGTTCTAAATGTATATACAAAGCCTGAATACCGCCATAAAGGATATGCCCGCAAGGTCATGAATGAACTGTTAGAAGATGCCAAAAAGATGGAACTATGTACGATTGAATTAAAATCAACTGATGATGGATATTCTTTATACAAAGCTGTCGGTTTTAAAGATGATCCTTTAGAATATCATTTTATGAAATGGAAGAATGAATCATGAGGACAATAAAAGTCACAAGAAAGAAAAAACTGGCCTCAGCCATGATGCCCTATTGGATCATCGTATCCGGGTTGTCAAAAAAAGAGTTTATGGAACAATACAATTTAGAAAAAGATTTATGCGATACAAATGTCACAGGATTTCCAATTCCCCGTATCCACCCCATGTTGGTGCAGACAATGGGAGTTCGTATTGAAAACGGACAGACGGTAGAAATACCAGTCGATGATGATGTCAAATCGATCTTTGCCTGTACAAACGAGGGATCTTTATCCAATGAAATTTCAATTGAAAATATAAATGACGAATTAATACTTACCACCAAAGGCGGTTTTAAGACCACCAGTTATCCGTATTTTGAATTAGAAAAGACTCCTGCATAAAGGAGTCTTATTCATGTGGCCGTGCTGCCAGATATTCGGTTAAGCCCGGAACAAATTTACTCTTTCTTCCTAAGCTCTTTCTCATTACATAAACTTCATCATCCAATTCAAACTCCGGGAAGGTTTTTTCAAAGACAATTTTGGAGTTCTCATCCGCCGGGACGATAAAAATCGATCTTCTTGCCATCTCCTTCTACACGTACCGCGGCATACATGTAGTTGATTGATCTTACCTTGATTGCTCTTGGTAAAACGGCATGCACGCGTTTGGCAAGATCCATCGCTTTATCTTCATCTTTGGCATTGACACAGCCAATTCCAAATTGATAACCGGTGGTAATGGATCCCACTCCATGATGGTCGATCACACCAACAATATGGGCATCTTTCATCCCTTCTGCTGCCTGCAGATATTCACTGTGATCCTCTAAGACAATATTGAGCCCCGATGCGTCCGGCAGTTCTTCCGGTACTTCTACTTTTGCCTGTTTTAATACATACTTGGTTTCATTATTGATGCGCATGGTGATGCGGACTGAGGCATCATAACCTAACTGCCTTAATAATTCTGCATAGGCCAGGCAGAACATACCGTATCTGTATCCGGAGATCGATGTCCGATCACATAGATGGGACTATCCGACTCCAAAATCAAATTTTTCATACCGGAACGATTCAATGACTGTAAAAATTCTCTTTCCTGTTTCAGTTTTTCGTAGTCATTTTCCTCACATACTTCTCTATTCAATGGTTTTTCCATAGTACTGTTCTCTTGTCTTAAAAACTTAATTATTACACATGAAATAATAATCGATTTTGCGATATAACGCAAAAAGATAACTTTATAACCCTTTTACCAATTCGGTGGATTTCATGGGTATATGGTATACTTTCTTCAAGTACAGATACATACAATAGTCATTAATAATACAGAAAGGAAGCCATCTCCATGTCAAATAAAATATTTTTATCCTATGATAAAATGCGTCAGCTTGCCCGCTATGAGATCACCTTTGAAGATTTGATAGGCGAAGACAACACTCTGGAAGATATTGAATTCGTGTGCTCTGATACATATATCTATACCGGCGAAGATATCTATAAATCGATTCGGAATATTTGGAAAAAAGATCCGTACGTAAAAGAATTTCAGACAAATTGGTTATCTTTCATGACCGAATTATCCGAAGAATTTAATCTGGATTCGATTGAAAAAATAGAATGGAAAGCCCCGGTATTTCAACAATTTCTAATGGATTCTACCAATTTAGAAATCACGAATGAAGCCCTTCTTAACTTATTCTGGAATTTGTTCATATTTGACGATAACAGCCTTCATATTTCTCAAGTTCTCAAGGATAAAGATCCTCTTGAAGGCTTTAAGTGGCTGTTGGCATTAAAAAAGAAACCAGTCCCAAGATGGAGCTTTACCGATTCGGAAATGTTTGAATATTTACTCCTATTTCGGGAAGAAAATGTGGCAGAACATGCCGAACCCAATAAGAAAAGACTGGCAGAAACATTTATTGATCGCCTTTTAGAAAAAGAAGATGAATTATTTATCGATATCAAGGATGCCGATTATCATATATTGATGGGAGATTTATATTGTCACGGACATAAAAAACATGTAAGAGACTACCAGAAGGCCTTTCAATATTACTCAAATGCAGCG
Organism: Faecalicoccus sp.; assembly: GCA_017941505.1. Next base: position 29,953 of record JAGAWH010000115.1, read on the forward strand.
GTAAGTAACCATCCGGAAGGCATGTATAAGCTGGCCGATTTACTTGATCAGGGAAAAGGATGCACACAAAATAAAGACATGGCCAAGATGCTCTATAAAAACAGTTATCAAATTGCCTTAAAGGCATTCTTAAACAATGAAAAAAGCCGTCTTGCGAGCGTCGCATGGCGTATGGGAAATATGTGTCTGGATGATACCAAATTAGAAGCAGTGAAAGCGTATGAATATTATCTTCAGGCACAATGCGCTGTCAAAACATTTCCAAAAGAATCGGATTTTTTCGGAAATATTCCGATTCACTACCAAATTGCAGCCGCGCTTGATCGAAGCAGAGAATATTTCAAAGAAGACAAAATTTATCAAAAAGCGGTGAAGACCCCTTTTCCCAATTATTTTTTAAAACTGTGTGAAGACAATTATCCCTGCGCTCTCAGTATCAGTATCGATGAAGATGACAACTTCAAACTGACTGCAGGCAGATTGGCTACCCAATCCGTTAAAAATCCGCAGACTGTTATGATCACCGTTCCGGAAGGATCTTTCTGCCAGAGATCGCATGCGATTTCCTACTTTGCCTCAGACACGATGCAGTTATGGACAAAAGATGATGTGATGTATTTTAAATATGATTTCTGCGATTGGGATGCATCTAGAAATCGTTTCCGTTTTTACTTAAATAATGAGCTTATTGCCTCGATCCACAGCGATGAATATACCTTCATCTGTGAGAAACAGGAAATGGAATATTGGATTGCCTCGGCATCTTTTGATGGGGATCAAAGAGCCTATGACTATATCTGTCCATTTGATGTGGTTGCCGGGGATAAAGTCATCGTTGAAAACTTTGAAGGTGAAGCAATTGTCACAATTGTAGATCTGAATCTGAAAAAAGAATCGGAGCTTTCCTTCCCTGTTGAAAAATATCGAATCATAAAACGCATTGCGTAAGGAAAAAGATGACAGAAGTTCTTTCTATCGATACAATCAAGATAAAGGAGGTGGCATGATGAACATACTTTATCAAGCTAAAAAATATAATGAGATCACCAATGAACTGCTGAAGAAATTGTATGCCGAAAAAGAAAATCAAAATATTGTGGTGTCCCCTTTTTCCATTTACATGTTGATGGCCATTGCGGCCGATGCCACTCAAGATGAAACCAGAGATGAAATTATTAAAGCACTCACAAGAAATCTTACCTTTGATGAGGCAATGGAACTGGTACGCTGGCTTCAAGATGCCCTCACCAATAATAATGCCCTAACATCCTGTAATGCCATCTGTGTTTCTCACAGTATCGAAGATTCGATCTTAAAAGAGTATCCGGAACATCTGCGGCAGTCATTAAAAGGAGAAGTGTTTACCTCCGAAGATATCGTAACGGATGTAAATAATTGGGCTAATAAAAACACCAACGGACTCATTGATAAAATTGCCGATGATACAATGGCCAATATGCTGCTGTGCATGCTCAATGCCACCGCATTTGTCGGTGAATGGACACAAACATATACGGAATTCGATATTGAAGAATGCCCATTCCATAATTCCGATGGTACAACTTCACAGGTGGATATGATCGATACCACCGAAAACGAATATATTGAAGATGACTTCTTTACCGGCTTTGTGAAGCCGTATAAGGATATCGGCTATTCCTTTATGGCGCTTTTACCAAAGGATGAATCGCTGATGATGCTCGATGATTTATCATTCTCCGACTTATTTGTGACTCGAAAAGATGAACAGGTCTTTGTGACAATGCCGGAATTCACCTATTCTTTTGATGAAGATTTAACATCATTCTGTGAAAGTATCGGTATTCATCAAATTTTTACCGATAAGGCAAATTTCTATCCTTTGACAACACTGCAGCTAAGCGTAGATGCGATCGTGCATAAGGCAAGAATTGAAGTCAACCGTGAAGGAACAAAAGCTGCGGCTGTAACCATGTCGGCATTACGTTCCGGTCCTGTCTTCTTTGATCGAAAAGAAGTAAACTTAGATCGACCTTTTATATATGCGATCATGCATAATGAAACGGGTATGCCGGTATTTACAGGAATCGTGAATCAACTTTAAAAAATCACGGAGGACTGTTTAATTACAGCCCTCCATTCTTTTATCCAAGTAATTCTACTAATCTTTTGGCGGCTTCTTTCGTATCCTTTGGATCACCGAATGTTGAGAAGCGGAAGAATCCTTCTCCACAGGCACCAAAGCCTTCTCCCGGTGTTCCGACCACTTGTATCTCATTTAAAAGAAGATCAAAGAATTCCCAGCTTCCAATACCATTCGGGCATTTCATCCAGATATAAGGGGCGTTTTTCCCACCGCAATACCAAACTCCGATTTGTTCCAATGCGTCCATTAATACTTTGGCATTTCTTTTATATACCTCGATATTTTTGTGAATCTGCTTCTGTCCTTCATCTGTAAAGATGGCAGCTCCACCTTTTTGAATAATATAGGATACTCCGTTTGTCTTGGTGGTACGGTTTCGCACCCACATTTCATTTAAATTCATTCCTTCACGCTCCAGCGTTTTAGGTATCACGGTATACCCTAATCTTGTACCGGTAAATCCGGCTGTTTTAGAAAGGGACGATATTTCAATGGCACATGTCTTAGCTCCTTCAATCTCAAATATGCTGTGGGGTAAAGACTCATCTTCAATGAAGGCTTCATAAGCCGCATCAAAAAGAATGATGGATCCATTTTCATTCGCAAAATCGACCCAGGCTTTTAGCTGCTTTGATGAAAAGACAGCTCCGGTTGGATTGTTGGGTGAACAGATATATAAGATATCCGCCTTAGCCATATCCGAAGGTTCCGGTAAAAAGTTATTTTCAATTCCTGCCGGAAGATGAATGATCTTTCTTCCTGCCATCACATTGGCATCCACATAAGCCGGATAAGCCGGTTCTATAACTAAAGCCGTGCTGCTTCGATCAAATAAATCAAGAATATCGCCTAATTCATCGCTGGCCCCGCTGGATACAAAAACTTCATCCTGTTCCAACATAACACCGCGCTTTTGATAATAAGCGGCAATGGCTTCACGAAGAAATGGGGCACCGCACTCCGGCATATAACCATGAAAGCGGGATTGATCTGCCTGGTCTTCTACCGCTTCATGAAGCGACTCAATTACGGCATCACACAAAGGCAAAGAAACATCCCCAATTCCCATACGGTAAAGATGTGTGTCCGGATGGGAATTTTCATAGGCCTTTGTCTTTTGGGCAATATGATAAAAAAGATAGGAATCCTTTAAATCGGCATAATGTGAATTTAGCTTTATCATAGATCAACCTCTCCTTCATAAACCGACTTAGCCGGTCCGCTCATTGTTACGTTATACTTTTCATCGATTGAGATTTTTAATGTTCCGCCATCTAATATGACTGAGATGGATGTATTGAATGAACAATATCTTTTGGACAAAGCTGCTGCCGTGCTGGCACAGGCTCCGGTACCACAGGCAAGCGTTATACCGCTGCCTCTTTCCCAAACACGCATGCGAAGCTCTGTATCGGAAATAACTTCAATAAATTCCACATTGACCCCGTCCGGAAATGCTCCGTGTTTTTCAATTTTAGGACCGAGTGTTTCTAACGGTACTTTTTCGATATCTTCCACAAAGACCACAAAGTGAGGATTGCCCACCGATACCGATGTGCCGACAACGCTCTGTCCATCTACCTTTAATTTCAGATCTCCTTCAACCTGCGCCTTTCCCATATCAACCGCTACGCTTTTGATTTTTCCCCGACAGGAAGTCATATCCAATTTTTTGATTCCGGACAGAGTTTCTATCTTTAATTGTTTTTTATCTGTATAACCTTTATCGAAAACATATTTGCCTACGCAGCGAATTCCGTTTCCACACATCTTTGCCTCGGAGCCATCCGCATTGAAAATACGCATTTTAAAATCCGCAATTGGGGATGGAGAAATATAAATCATTCCATCCGAACCGGCTCCAAAATGGCGGTCCGATAAGCTTTGAGAAAGTTCAACAATATTATCAGGAACTTCCCCGTAAACATATAAATAGTCATTTCCTAATCCGTGCATTTTCGTAAAGTGCATAGTACCCTCCTTTCATACGGCATCAATTGTCGAAACGCCCATAGTAACTTCTTCCAATACATCCAGCAGCATCCGTACGGTATCTAAACTGGTCAACATTGTGATGTTGTTTTGGGCGGCCGCTTTTCTTATGGCCGTACCATCCCCATAATGAACACCCGATAAAATTGCTCTTGTGTTGATGACATAACTTACATATCCGGCTTTGATGGAATCCACTACTTCTTCACTGCCTTCACTTGGCTTATGACGAATTCTGGTTCGAATCCCATTTGCCTTTAAAACTTCTCCTGTCAGAGTCGTGGCCTCAATATTGAAACCCATATTATAAAACCGGCGGATTAGCGGTACGGTTTCCATTTTGTCCTCATCCGCTACGCTGACAAGAACGGTTCCGTAATTTCGAAGTGATAAGCCGGCAGCAATCATCGCTTTATACGCAGCCCGATGCAGCTTGTTATCATACCCAATAGCTTCCCCTGTTGATTTCATCTCCGGAGATAGATAGGCATCCATTCCTCTGAGTTTGGAAAAGGAGAATGCCGGAACCTTGACATAGTAACGGGATTTTTCTTTCGGATATCTTTCAAAGATCCCCTGTTTTTCTAATGACACTCCAAGAATAGCTAACGTACCGATATCCGCAAGACTGTATCCCGATGCCTTGGATAAGAAAGGTACCGTCCGTGAGGAACGTGGATTGACCTCTATGACATAGACATTTTCATGGGCATCGACAATAAATTGAATATTGAAAAGCCCGACGATTCCGATCCCAAGACCCAGTTTTTCCGTATAATCCAAAATGGTCTCCTTCACTTTTGGAGACAGGCTGTAGGATGGATATACACTGATGGAATCTCCGGAATGAACACCCGTTCTTTCTACCAGTTCCATAATGCCGCCGACAAATACACGTACTCCATCACATACGGCATCGACTTCAACTTCTTTGCCGCGAATATATTTATCGACAAGCACCGGTTTATCATGATCTACTTCTACAGCGCTTTGAAGGTAATCCCACATGGATTCTTCCTTGGCGACAATCTGCATTGCCCTGCCACCTAACACAAAGCTTGGACGCACTAAAACGGGATATCCTATCTCACGCGCTGCTTCAATTCCTTCCTCCATACTGGTGACAGCCCTGCCGGTTGGCTGTGGAATTTGCAGGGTAAGTAACAGCTTTTCAAACAAATCTCTGTTTTCAGCCCTGTCAATGGCTTCATAATCCGTCCCTATGATCTTTACTTTTCTGTCGCGAAGCGGTTTGGCAAGATTAATGGCAGTCTGTCCTCCCAGTGTGGCAATAACGCCTTCCGGTTTCTCCAAAAGAATGATATTCATGACATCTTCTACACAGAGAGGTTCAAAATATAACTTGTCGGAACAGGTATAATCTGTAGATACCGTTTCCGGATTATTGTTGATAATAATGGCTTCATAGCCGGCTTTTTGAATCGTCTGTACGGCATGTACTGTGGAATAGTCAAATTCAATTCCCTGCCCGATTCGAATCGGCCCGGAACCCAAAACGATAATCTTTTTCTTATCAGAGATGATAGATTCATTCTCTGTATCAAAGGTTGAATAAAAGTAAGGTATATAACTTTCAAATTCAGACGCACAGGTATCAATCATTTTATAAACAGGAAAAATATTATGATTTTTCCGTAATTCAAAAATTTCAATTTCCTTTTTATGCCATAAATATGCGATTTCCCGGTCGGAGAATCCCATTTTCTTAGCTTTTAGTAATATCGATAAATCCATAGGATATGTTTTTAATTCGTTTTCCATATCCACAATATTTTTGATTTTATATAAGAAAAAGCGGTCAATCTGCGTAATTTCGGCGATTTCATCAACAGATACAGACTTCCTTAAAAGTTTTGCGATCGCATAGATGCGATCATCGGTACCATTTTGGATGTAATCCAAAAGATCTTGGATTCCTATCTTTTCAAATTTACTTAAAAATATATGATAGGTACCTATTTCTAAGGAGCGGATGCCTTTTAAAAGAGCCTCTTCAAAAGAACGGCCCACACTCATGACCTCTCCTGTTGCCTTCATCTGTGTAGACAGCGTATTATTGGCATCCGCAAACTTATCAAACGGGAAACGCGGCAGCTTGCAGACGACATAGTCGAGTGTCGGCTCAAAGGCTGCCGGTGTATTGGCAAGCTGAATTTCATCAAGCCGCATGCCGATTCCGATTTTGGCGGAGACCCTTGCGATGGGATACCCGCTGGCCTTAGAAGCTAAGGCAGATGATCTGGAAACACGGGGATTTACTTCAATGACATAGTATTGAAAGGAATTAGGATCGAGCGCAAACTGCACATTGCATCCACCCTCAATTTCTAATGCCCGAATAATTTTCAAGGCGCTGTCTCTTAACATGTGATATTCCTTGTTTGTCAACGTTTGGGAAGGGCATACCACAATCGAATCCCCTGTATGAATGCCTACCGGATCCATATTTTCCATATTACAAATGGTAATAGCTGTATCATTTCGATCCCGCATTACTTCATATTCAATTTCTTTATATCCTTTGACACTTTTTTCAATCAGGACCTGATGAACCGGTGATAACTCCAGCGCATTTTTTAGAATGGCGATGCATTCCGTTTCATTATTCGCAAAACCGCCGCCTGTTCCCCCTAAGGTAAAGGCAGGACGTAATACAACCGGATAACCGATCTGTTTGGCGATAATAAGGCCATCATCTATGGAAAAAGCTATATCGGAAGGAAGTACCGGCTCATTTAAAGACGCGCATAATTCTTTAAACAACTCCCTGTCTTCAGCCTTTTCAATGGAATGGCTGCATGTTCCCAACAGCTCCACACGGCATTCTTTCAATATTCCTTTTTTTTCTAACTGCATCGCAAGGTTCAATCCTGTCTGACCGCCGATGCCCGGTAAAATCGCATCCGGTCTTTCATAACGGATAATCTTTGCGATATACTCCAGAGTCAATGGCTCCATATAAACCTTGTCAGCCATCGATGTATCGGTCATGATGGTTGCCGGATTGGAGTTACAGAGAATGACTTCATAGCCTTCCTCTTTTAAGGCAAGGCAGGCCTGTGTTCCTGCATAATCAAATTCGGCTGCCTGTCCGATCACAATCGGACCGGATCCGATCACAAGGATTTTATGGATATCGTCTCTTTTAGGCATGGCTTCCCTCCATCATCTGCATGAACGCATCAAACAGGTATGTGCTATCCTGTGGACCGGGTGCACTTTCAGGATGGTATTGAACGCTAAACACTCTATCTTTTTTACAGGCAATACCTTCTATCGTTCCATCCAGTATATTTCGATGCGTTACCGTTAAAGGAGTATTTTTAAGACTGTCTTCATCCACGGCATAGGAATGATTTTGCGATGTGATTTCAATCTTCCCCGTTAATAAGTTTTTTACTGGATGATTCCCACCGCGATGACCGAATTTCAATTTATATGTCTTCGATCCATAAGCTAAAGAAATAATCTGATGTCCCAGACAAATCCCAAATATCGGATACTTTCCTATCAACTGTTTAACCGTTTTGATGGTCTCAGGTACATCTGTGGGATCACCGGGCCCATTGGATATAAAGATGCCATCAGGATGATAGGATTCGATCACATCAGCAGATGTATTCCATGGAACGATGGTTACCTGACATCCCCGCTTTACTAACGAGCGCACAATATTCTGCTTCATACCGCAATCGATGGCGACCACATGATAATTATTATTTTGGTTTAGAACATGCCATGGGCTTTGACAGCTGACTCTGGATACCGCATCTTTTGGCATTGTATACTTTCTGATTTTTTCAAGCCCTTCTTCTAAAGATGTATCCGCACTTGTCAAAAGCACTTTTTGTGAACCGTGATCACGAATCGTGCGGTTTAGCTTTCTGGTATCGACACCGCTGATACCGCATATATCAAATTTTTTCATGACATTTCCTAGGGTTTCGACAGAGCGGAAGTTGGAAGGATCATCATTATATTCCCTTACAATAAAGGCTCCGATTGTTGGTATATCGGTTTCATAATCCTCTTTGGTCATACCGTAATTTCCAATCAAGGGATAGGTCATAACTACAGCCTGATTGGTATAAGAAGGATCGGATAGAATTTCCTGATATCCCACCATCGATGTGTTGAACACAATCTCCAGGATTTTATCGGTATTGGACCCAAATGAATACCCATAATATTCCTGTCCATCTTCCAGAATGATTTTTCGATTCGGACATTGAATCATTCCCAATCACCTCTTTTCGGATATTTTCTGTTCAAATTGGTTTTTTCGTATTTCTTTTGGGATGGATGTTGGATAACAGCCATCAAAACATGCACTGCAGTAATGTTTATTTCCGGACAGCTTATCTAATTGATCGACCGGGAAAAAGCCCAGTGAATCAACCCCGATCATCCTTGAGATTTCTTGTATGGAATGATGGGATGCGATTAGATTTTCTTTGGAGTCAATATCGGTGCCATAGAAACACGGATAAAGAAACGGTGGCGCTGTTACCAGCATATGGATCTTTTTAGCTCCCGCTTCTTTAAGCAGTGCAACAATTCTCTTGCAGGTGGTTCCCCGTACAATAGAATCATCAATCAAGATAACATCTTTATTTTTCACAACCGCTTCTATCACAGCCAATTTAATTCGCACCTGATCAAAGCGGTCTTCCGGCGCAATAAAGGTTCTGCCAATATATTTGTTCTTGATAAGACCTATCCCATAAGGAATGCCGGAAGCCTCACAATAACCCAGTGCCGCGTCTAATCCGGAATCCGGTACACCTATCACAATATCTGCCTCTCTAGGATGGCTTTCTGCCAATATCCGGCCGGCTTGAGTTCGTGCCATATGCACCGATTGCCCGTCTATGATCGAATCGGGACGGGCGAAATAAATATATTCAAATACACACAGCTTTTTTTCCTTTTTACGGCAGTGTTCTTTTCTGGATATAATTCCTTCTTTGGTGAATACGACAATTTCTCCGGGTTCAATATCGCGGATAAATGTAGCACCTACTGCACTTAAGGCACAGCTTTCCGATGCAGCTACATAAATTCCATCCTTTGTGATGCCATAACACAGTGGGCGAAATCCATGAGGGTCTCTGGCACAGATCAGTTTCTGCGGTGACATCAATATCAGCGAGTACGCCCCTTCCAAAATATTCATTGCCCTGCTTAAAGCCTCTTCAATAGAGGGGGCTGTAAGTCTTTCCTTAGTGATGATATAGGCAATTGTTTCCGTATCACTGGATGTATGAAATATCGCTCCATTCAACTCTAACTTGGATCGAAGTGTTGATGCGTTAGAAAGGTTTCCGTTATGAGCAATCGCCATTCTGCCTTTTTGATGGTTGATCTCAATTGGCTGGCAATTGTTTCGATTGGTGGCTCCTGTGGTCCCGTAACGGGTATGTCCAACAGCTATTTGACCCTGCGGATACGATATCAATACATCCTTAGTAAACACCTCGCTGACAAGTCCCAAATCTTTATGTGATACAAAGATGCCATCGTCATTGACGACAATGCCGCAGCTCTCCTGACCTCTATGTTGGAGGGCATACAGCCCATAATAACAAAGACCGGCCGCATCGATGGGATGATCTGCCATCACACCAAATACCCCGCAATGATCATGCACACTCATGATTCACCTTCTGTAAGTGTTCAATCGATGCTGCGATAAATCCTTTGAAAAGAGGATGACAGCGGTTAGGACGGCTTTTAAATTCAGGATGATACTGGACTCCGACAAAGAACGGATGATTTGAAATTTCAATTGTTTCCACCAATCGGTTATCCGGAGAAATTCCGCTGATGGTAAGTCCACTCCGAGTTAATGTATCTCTATAGTCATTATTAAATTCATAACGGTGGCGGTGTCGTTCACTAATTTCCAAGCTTTCATAACAACGTTCCATCATCGTATCCTTTTGAATGAAACACGGATAGGTACCTAAGCGAAGTGTTCCACCCTTATCGATGTCATCACTCTGTCCCGGCATAAAATCGATGACCTTGTTTGGGCATTGTTCATTGAACTCTCCCGAATTGGCATCCGGAATTCCTGCCACATTTCTCGCAAATTCAATTACCGCAATCTGCATTCCTAAGCAGATGCCTAAATAAGGAATATTATTTTCTCTGGCATATTTTGCGGTTTGGATCATACCTTCAATACCTCTGCTGCCAAAACCGCCGGGAACAATTATTCCATCCAATCCGGACAATATATTTTCGACATTTTCCAAAGTGATTTGTTCCGAATCAATCCACTTTATCTCAATATGATATTGATGATAAAAGCCGGCATGGCGAAGTGCTTCTACCACCGATAAGTATGCATCATGAAGCCCTACATACTTTCCTACCAGGCCAATCTGCACGCTGTGATCTTTCATCGAATTCACCCGGTCTACCATGGCCTTCCACTCGGTTAAGTTAGGCTCATTTAACGGTAGATTCAATTTCTTACAAACCACTTCGGAAAAATGTGCTTTTTCCAACATCAGCGGTGCCTCATAAAGATTGGGAAGCGTGCGGTTTTCGATAACACATTCTTCCTTTACATTGCAGAACAAGGCAATCTTTTGAAAGATGGATGGTTCCAGCGGCTCATTACAGCGAAGTACGATCAAATCCGGATGAATTCCCATACTTTGAAGTTCTCTGACAGAGTGCTGGGTCGGTTTCGATTTATGTTCACCGGACCCCTGTAAATAAGGAACCAGTGTCACATGAATAAATAAGCTGTTTGACTGGCCTACTTCTAAAGAAACCTGTCGAACTGCCTCCAAAAAAGGCTGCGATTCAATATCACCTATAGTTCCGCCAATCTCTGTGATTACCACATCAGCGGATGTCTTTTTGCCGACACGGTAAATAAACTCTTTAATCTCATTGGTAATATGCGGAATCACCTGTACCGTAGATCCTAAATACTCACCGCGACGTTCTTTATTCAAAACATTCCAATACACCTTGCCGGTCGTTAAGTTGGAATACTTATTTAAATCTTCATCAATAAATCTTTCATAATGGCCAAGGTCTAAGTCGGTTTCCGCCCCGTCTTCAGTCACATAAACTTCCCCATGTTGATAAGGGCTCATCGTTCCCGGGTCTACATTGATATAAGGGTCCAGCTTCTGGGCAGCGACCTTGAATCCTCTGGCCTTGAGAAGTCTTCCCAGAGAGGCAGCCGTGATTCCTTTTCCTAAGCCGGATACGACACCTCCGGTCACAAAAATATATTTTGTCATGTTCTCACTCATTTCTATTCTCCGCTTTGACCGTAGTTGGAAAGTACACGTGCCGATGGATCATCGACGTCGCATCCCTCCCAATCTTTGTTTGGCATCCAGAAATCAACAACCATCTCTGCCTGACCCGGATAATATTTCTCAAAGATTTCCCGATATAAAAGAGATTCTTTAGTAAATGGACGGGCATAATCGTATTGACGTCTTTTAGTTTCAAATTCGTTATCGGTATATTGTGTTTGGGCATATTCTTTTAAGTAATCCACCATGGAATGACCTACCGCATCGGAGAAGGCTGCCTTCTCTCTCCATAAGATGGAATCCGGAAGAATGCCGTCTTTTTCAAAGGCATGTCGTAATAAATATTTTCCTTTTCCGTAATGGTTAAGTTTCATTTCCGGATCTAAGCTCATGACATAACGGACAAAATCTAAATCACCAAACGGTACTCTTGCCTCTAAGGAATTTACGGAAATACAGCGGTCAGCTCTTAAGACATCATACATATGTAATTCACGGATCCGCTTTTCGGCTTCCTTTTGGAAGGCATCAGCCGATGGGGCAAAATCGGTATATTTATATCCGAACAATTCATCCGAGATCTCACCGGTAAGAATGACTCGCAAGTCGGTGTTTTCATGAATCGCCTTACAGACAAGATACATTCCCATACTGGCTCGAATGGTTGTGATATCGTAAGTGCCAAGCATCCTGATGACTTCTTCTAAAGATGAAATAACCTGTTCAGGTGTCATATACACTTCGGTATGATGGGAACCGATAAAATCCGCCACTTGTCTGGCATACTTTAAATCAATGGCATCTTCACTCATTCCTATCGCAAAGGTTTCAATAGGTTGATTACACGCTTTTGCCCCAATGGCACAGACAAGCGAAGAATCCAGACCTCCTGACAACAGATAACCGATCTTAGAATCCGAAACGAGACGCTTTTTTACTCCTTCTGTCAACTTATCATGAATTTTCTTACAGGCCGTTTCTAAGTCGTCTTCACATACTTCATCGACCCCGGCGATATCCATGTAACAGGTAAATTTTCCGTCTTTATAGAAATGTCCCGGAGGAAACGGCATGATTTTCTCAACCAGATCCACCAGGTTTTTTGGCTCACTGGCAAACACAATGGCCGACTGGTTGTCGTATCCGTAATAAAGTGGACGAATACCGATCGGGTCTCTTGCGGCAATAAATGTTTCTGTTTTACCGTCATAAAGGATGCAGGCAAATTCTGCATCCCACATAGAGAACATGTCGGTTCCATATTCAAAATACATAGGCAGGATAATCTCGCAATCGCTGTCCGATTGGAAAGTATAACCTTTCTTTATCAAGGATTCTCTTTCTTTTTCAAATCCATATAACTCACCGTTGCAGACGACATAGCTTCCGTCTTTTTCAAAAGGCTGCATACCCGATGGAGTAAGGCCCATAATTGAAAGTCGATGAAATCCTAATAATCCTTTTCCTACATCCACGATTCGGCTGTCATCCGGTCCTCGTGAAATTGTTTGATCAAATCCTTTTTTAAATGTTTCAATATCAATTTCGCTGCTGCAATAGCCCATAATAGAACACATATTCAATTTCCTCCCTTTAATTGTCAGCATCATATAGGGCAAGTGCTGTGCTCGCGGTGCCACCTATATTTGTTCTCATTTTCAAATCTCTATCAAGATTTTTATCTTTAACGCAGATTTACGGCTCACCTACTAAGATTTCCTCTTTTCAGATTGCAGCTCGAGAAGTGTTATTCATACGTGCCTGTTTACATGGCTCTCACCGTCCCATACTCGCTGTTAACAGGCGGAGTGTATTACTTATCTTCCCTCAACCGCTTTTTTATTCTTCGCCCTGCAGGGCATCATATCCTTCTTCACCGGTACGTACCTTAATGACATTTTCTACATCGTAGACAAAGATCTTACCATCACCGATATGTCCGGTATAAAGGACTTTTTTAGCTGTCTCAATGACATCTCTTACCGGAATAGCGCTGACTACGATATCAACCTGTACTTTCGGTCTAAGATCGGTTTCAACCGCAACTCCACGGTAATATTCTGAATGACCCTTCTGCATGCCATATCCCATGACATAAGAAACTGTCATTCCGGTAATTCCCAATTTGCTCATAGCTTTTTTCAAAGCGTACAGTCTTTCTTCTCTGAAGATGATTTCCACCTTGGTAAACTTATGTTCTTTATCTGAGAAACCAGGCTCACGCTTAACCGGAACCGCTTCGGCTACCGGTGTCATACCGGTTACCACAACCGGTTCGCTGTCATTAAATTCTGCATATTTATCCACTGCCGGCATAAAATCAGCATATGCGCTTGGCAGACCATGTTCACTGATATCAAGTCCTGCCAACTCATCAGCCGGTTCCGCTCTTAAGAAATCTACCTTTTTTAAGATCTTAAAGAAGCCTAACATGGTGATAGATGCCCATGCCGCTACGGTAATAAATCCAATCAGCTGTAAGCCAAGCTGTGAGAATTCACCGGTATACAGAAGTCCGCGAAGTCCTGCCGGCGCATCCGGATTAGCCAATAAACCTACGGCAATGGTTCCCCAGATTCCGTTAGCACAATGAACACCGACAGCGCCTACCGGATCATCGATATGAAGTTTTAAATCGAGCATCTCTACCACGCCTACCACAAGAATTCCTGCCACAATTCCGACAACAGCAGCACCGATCGCATCAAAGGCATCACATCCTGCCGTTACGGCAACAAGTCCTGCAAGAGATGCGTTCAAGCACATGGAAACATCCGGTTTTTTATTCTTGATCCAGGTATAGATCATCGTCGTACAGGTTGCCACCGATGGTGCGATTGTCGTAGTTAAGAAGATTGAAGACAATTCCGAAGGTGTTGTTGCGGCAGCTCCGTTAAAGCCATACCATCCAAGCCAGAGGATAAATACCCCCAAAGCACCTAAGGGAATGGAATGTCCCGGAATCGCATTTACTTTAACGATATTTCCTTTTTCATCTTTCACATACTTTCCAATGCGCGGTCCAAGAATTGCGGCTCCAATCAATGCGGCAATGCCACCTACCATGTGAATGGCGCAGGAGCCTGCATAATCATGAAATCCTATCTGTGCAAGCCATCCGCCTCCCCAGATCCAATGTGCTTCAATCGGATAGATCAAAAGGCTGATCACAGCGGAATATACACAATAGGCTGAAAACTTTGTACGCTCAGCCATTGCTCCGGAAACGATAGTTGCGGTAGTAGCGCAGAATACCAGGTTGAATACGAAATAACTGGCATCCGTAAAGCCACTGGCCGGTGATGCGATAAACTCTTTAAAATGAAGGAACAAGTCCAAATTTGGCTTACCAATCAATCCAAAGAAAGCATCTTCTCCCATCATCAATGTGTAACCAAGAAGTGAAAACACAACGGTACCGATACAGAAATCCATCAGGTTCTTCATTATAATATTGCCGGCATTCTTTGCACGGGTGAAACCTGTTTCCACCATCGCAAATCCGGCCTGCATCCAGAACACCAATGCGGCTCCAATTAAAAACCAAAACTCAACGCTCATATCTAATTCCTTTCTAAATATTTGATTCCTTCCTAATCTCAAATACTATTTAACGCTGAACAAAATATCCCCATAAGTTGGGAAAGGCCAATAGCTCTTTGCCGTTAACAGTTCGGCCTTATCACACGGAATCCTTAACTCGTCCATCTTTGGAAGTACGGTATCGCGGATCATTGCCGATTCTTCGATGATATCTTTGGCACCTTCAAGATCGAATACCGCCTTTTCCAAATCATCAGTGCGATCGGTAATTGTATCTGTTAAAGCAGACAGCTTTGTGACAAGCTCTGTTTCATAGCTGCATGCCAAATCCGGAAATAATGCCTTTTTCTGAGCTGCTTGAGCTGCCAGGTCTGCAGTAAAGCGTGTAATTGCCGGCGCAATTCGCTTGTGAACCATATTGATCATCGTATTGGCTTCGATCAAAACACTCTTACAGTAGTTTTCCAGCATGATATCTACTCTGGATTTCAATTCATCAATGGTGAAAACACCTAATGATGTGAGCATCTCAACATTCTTTTCATCCAGTAAATGCGGCATACAGTCCGCTGTTGTGCGATAGTTTAATAATCCGCGCTTTTCTACGGCTTCCTTGATCCAGGCATCATCGTAACCGTTTCCGTTGAAAATAATGCGCTTATGATCCTTGATGGTCTCTTGGATCAAATCATGTAATGCACTTTCAAAATCATCGACATTTTCTAATTTGTCCGCAAAGATCCGCAGCGTATCGGCAACTGCACTGTTAAGCATAATATTGGTGCAGGCAATAGAGTTGGATGATCCTAACATTCTGAATTCAAATTTATTGCCGGTAAACGCAAACGGAGAAGTACGGTTGCGGTCGGTTGTATCACGGTTAAACTTCGGTAATACATCTACACCCAGCTTCATCTTTTTCTTTTCTACTCCTTCATACGGAGTATCGTTTTCAATGGCTTCAAGAACTTGGCTCAATTCATCTCCTAAGAAAATAGAGATAACGGCAGGCGGTGCTTCATTGGCACCTAATCGATGGTCGTTACCGGCTGTTGCCACAGCCAGACGAAGCAGATCCTGATAATTATCAACAGCTTGAATCACAGCTGTACAGAATAATAAGAACTGGGCATTATCATATGGAGTAGCTCCCGGTGCAAGTAAGTTTTGTCCTTCATCGGTAGAAATTGACCAGTTATTGTGCTTACCGCTTCCGTTTACTCCCGCAAACGGTTTTTCATGAAGCAAACATACAAGTCCGTGTTTAGCAGCGACCTTCTGCATAATTTCCATGGTCAATTGGTTATGGTCGGTTGCGATATTGGTCGAAGTATAAATCGGTGCCAATTCATGCTGGGCAGGGGCTACTTCGTTGTGTTCTGTTTTCGCAAGAATTCCCAATTTCCATAATTCATCGTTTAAATCTTCCATATAGGCCGTAACACGAGGCTTAATAACCCCGAAATAATGATCATCTAATTCCTGACCTTTTGGAGGCTTTGCCCCGAATAAGGTACGTCCGGTAAAGCGAAGATCTGGACGCTGGTCATACATTTCTTTAGTAATAAGGAAGTATTCCTGTTCCGGTCCTACCGAAGACATAACCCGTTTTGCGGTATTATTTCCAAATAATCTTAAAATTCGTAAAGCCTGCTTATTTAACGCTTCCATCGATCTTAAAAGAGGTGTCTTTTTATCTAATGCGTGACCTCCGTAAGAACAGAAAGCAGTTGGAATGCAGAGTGTTTTTCCTTTAATAAAGGCATAGGAAGTAGGATCCCAGGCAGTATAACCGCGGGCTTCAAATGTTGCTCGAAGTCCCCCGGACGGGAAGCTGGATGCATCGGGTTCCCCTTTGATTAACTCTTTACCGGAAAACTCCATAATGACACTTCCATCCGGTGACGGTGTAATAAAGCTGTCATGTTTTTCAGCAGTAATACCGGTTAATGGCTGAAACCAATGGGTATAATGCGTGGCTCCTTTGGCAACAGCCCAGTTTTTCATTGCCTCAGCTACCGCATTGGCAAGATTGATATTCAATTCGGTTCCTTCATCAATTGTCTTTCTAAGCGAAGCGTAAACATCCGCCGGAAGATTAGCACGCATTACGCGATCATCAAAAACTTGACATCCAAAATAATCTGATACTGTACTCATGTTTAAATCTCCTTCCTTTGTGAATACAATAAAAGGCAAAGACTCCTTTCGTGTGAACACAAAAGACGCCTTTGCCTTTTTTTCATATTTCTTTTGGCTCTTCTCTAAAAAGAGAAAGAGCGCCCAGAGTTTAATCACTCAAAGACGCCCTTGCCTTTATGTGAGTGATTATATGCCCCTATTTTTTGTTTGTCAACGATAAATTTGTAACAATTTTCATTTTTTTGTTGTGTATTGACATTTGTTTCATTACGGTGTAAATTTAACGCAAATGAGCAAAGGCGTTCATTATCATGCAGTTTTTCTGTGTGGCAATGAGCGCCTTTCTTTTTATTTTAAGGAAGGATTTGGTGGTTATGAAAAAAGAAGGTCAAATACGTATACCATCCGGATGTGCCATCGCAGCTGTTATCTCCAAAGATGGAAACAGGATGTCCGGTGAAATGATCACAAACGCCATGAAACCAATGCATGATCGCAGCAACGGTCTTGGCGGAGGATTTGTCGGTTATGGGATTTATCCGGAATATAAAGATTTCTATGCTCTGCACTTATTCTTTGATGATCGAGCTACAAGGAAAAACTGTGAAGCCTATTTAAAGGAATATTTTGAGATTGTTCATTCCGAACGCATCCCTACACGAAAGATTCCCGCAATTACAGATGAACCGATGATATGGAGATTTTTTGTAGATCCGCTTAAATCAATGTTGGCAGATCTGCAGCTGGATGAAAAAGAATTTGTGGCAAGAGCGGTAATGAAAATCAATACCGAGATGAATGGTGCTTACGTATTTTCCAGTGGAAAGAACATGGGAGCTTTTAAAGCAGTAGGCTTTCCTGAGGATGTCGGACGCTTTTATAAATTAGAAGAATATCAGGGCTACTCATGGGCTGCACACGGCCGTTATCCAACCAACACCCCGGGATGGTGGGGCGGTGCCCATCCATTTACCTTACTGGATTATTCGGTAGTACATAACGGAGAAATATCTTCCTATGATGCCAACCGCCGCTTTATTGAAATGTTCGGTTACAAATGTACACTTCAAACCGATACCGAAGTTATCACATATATTTTAGATTATCTAATCCGCGTACAGGGCTTGACTTTGGAAGAAGCTTCCAACGTGATTGCTGCCCCATTCTGGAGCACAATCGAAGGTGAAAAAAATGACCTGCTTAGAAAACGATATACCTATCTCCGTACCGTTTTTCCAAGCTTATTAGTAACAGGACCATTCTCCATCGTACTTGGATTTACCGGCGGTATTATGGCTCTTAATGACCGCTTAAAATTACGTTCCATGGTCGTCGGTGAAAAGGATGACAAAGTATTTATTGCCAGTGAAGAAGCAGCCATTCGAACGATGGAGCCAAACCTCGATAGAATTTGGGCTCCGGGTGGAGGAGAGCCGGTCATCATTAAGGTGAAAGAAGGTGCATTTTAATGGGTATCGATTATATTTATCCGGAATTCGAAGTCATTCGAAATGAATCCCGATGTATTGCCTGCAGGGTATGCGAAAGACAATGTGCCAATGAAGCTCACTTCTATTCCGATAAGCGAGGCATCATGGTCAGTGATGAATCCAAATGCGTCAATTGTCAGCGCTGTGTATCTTTATGCCCTACCCGTGCCTTAAAGATTGTCAAAAGCAACTGTACATTAAGAGAAAACGCCAACTGGCAAAACGATACGATCAAGGAAATATATAAACAGGCTTCCAGCGGCGGCGTATTGTTGTCGAGCATGGGAAATCCAAGACCGTTACCGGTCTATTGGGATAAGATATTGATCAACGCTTCGCAAGTGACCAATCCCCCTATTGATCCGCTTCGAGAGCCTATGGAAACAAGAGTTTCCCTTGGAAAAAAGCCAAATACCATTCAAAGAGATGAAAACGGAGAGATCATTTGTGATTTACCGCCGCAGATTCAGCTTTCTATGCCGGTCATGTTCTCGGCAATGAGCTATGGTTCCATCAGCTACAATGCCCATGCCTCACTGGCAAAAGCTGCCACAAAGCTTGGCATTCTATATAACACCGGAGAAGGCGGTCTTCATGAGGATTTTTATGTTTACGGACCAAATACCATCGTACAGGTGGCCAGCGGTCGTTTCGGTGTACATGAAGATTATCTGGAAGCAGGAGCTGCCATTGAAATCAAAATGGGACAGGGCGCAAAGCCGGGAATCGGCGGACATTTACCGGGCGCCAAGATTGTTGGGGATATTTCCAGAACCCGAATGATTCCGGAGGGTTCGGATGCGATTTCCCCTGCCCCACATCATGATATTTATTCAATCGAAGATTTACGGCAGTTAGTTTACTCCTTAAAGGAAGCCACTGAATATAAAAAACCAATCATTGTGAAGGTAGCGGCTGTACATAATATCGCAGCCATTGCCAGCGGTATTGCCCGCAGCGGTGCAGATATCATTGCCATTGATGGATTCAGAGGCGGAACCGGAGCTGCTCCGACACGTATTCGTGACAATGTCGGAATTCCTATTGAGCTGGCTCTGGCAGCCGTAGATCAAAAGCTGCGCGATGAAGGTATTCGCAATAATGTTTCACTGGTGGTCGGTGGTTCCATTCGAAGTGCCTCTGACGTTGTAAAGGCAATCGCATTAGGAGCCGATGCCTGTTATATCGCAACAGCTGCTCTGTTAGCTTTAGGATGTCATTTATGCCGCACCTGTCAAAGCGGTAAATGTAACTGGGGTATTGCCACCCAGCGTCCGGATTTAGTTAAGCGGTTGAATCCGAATATCGGAAGCGAACGTTTGATCAATTTAATGACGGCATGGCGGCATGAAATTATGGAATTGATGGGTGGAATGGGAATAAACTCCATTGAAGCTCTTAAAGGAAATCGCTTAATGTTAAGAGGCGTAGGATTGAATTCAAAGGAACTGGAGATTCTGGGAATCTCTCATGCAGGAGAATAAGATTATGAAACGGGTTTATGTCAATGAAGAATGGTGTCTTGGATGCCATCTGTGCGAATATAATTGCGCTTTTGCGAACTCCGGACTTTCCGATATGGTACTTGCCTTAAAAGGAAAATCGATTTATCCAAGGATCCATATTGAAGGAACCGATCAAATCACATATGCCGTATCCTGCCGGCACTGTAAAGATCCTATCTGCGTTAAAAGCTGTATCGCGTCTGCTCTGTATAAGGATGGTGAAGTCATCCGCATTCATCAGGATAAATGTGTAGGCTGTTTGACCTGTGTTCTGGTTTGTCCTTACGGTGCGCTTGCACCCAATGAAAACGGCGTTATGCAAAAATGTGAATTGTGCCTGCAAAACGCATGTGGCAAACCGGCCTGTGTTACCGGCTGTCCAAACGGAGCCATCGTATATGAGAATCGAGGTGAAGCAGTATGAACCAATATGTCATTATAGGTAACGGCATAGCCGCAACCGGCTGTATTGAAGGCATTCGCAGTGTGGACTTAGATGGTGAGATTGTTGTGATATCCGAAGAAAATCACGATGTATACTGCCGTCCTTTGATTTCCTATTATCTCGAAGGAAAAACCGATTTGTCCCGCATGAATTATCGAAATGATACATTTTATAAGGATATGAAATGTCAAGTGGTTTATGGTCATAAAGCCATTCATATCAATTCAGATACACAATCCGTTGAATTGGATGATCATACTGTTATTTCGTATTCCAAGCTTTGTATCGCTGCGGGATCATCTCCTTTTGTACCGCCTTTTGAAGGGTTGGATACCGTACAAAAGAAATATTCATTTATGACCTTAGACGATGCCTTAGCACTGGAAAAAGCCATTGATCAAAACAGCCGTGTACTCATCGTAGGAGCCGGTTTGATTGGTTTAAAATGTGCGGAAGGAATTTGTGAGCGCGTTCAAAGTATTACCGTATGCGACTTAGCTGACCGTATTCTTTCCAGTATTTTAGATGCAGAGTGCGCCCAAATGATGCAGAAACATCTGGAAGACCATGGTATACAATTCTATCTCAATGACAGTGCCGTTGGCTTTGAAGGAAATACCGCCTATATGAAAAGCGGAAATATCATCGATTTTGACATTCTTGTCTTAGCAGTGGGTGTTCGTGCCAATACTTCCCTGATCAAAGAAATCGAGGGTGAAGTCAATCGCGGAATTATTATTGATGAAATGATGAGAACCTCTATTGATGATATTTATGCAGCCGGAGACTGCAGCGAAGGCATGGATAGCTCTATCTCGCAAAAACGGGTGCTTGCGATCTTACCGAATGCATATATGCAGGGGTATACAGCCGGCATCAATATGGCAGGCGGACATGAAATATTCGATAATGCGATTCCTATGAACTCTATTGGATTTTTCGGCCTTCACGCAATGACAGCAGGCAGTTATGAAGGTGATGTTTATGAAGAAAAAACCGACCATTCTTTAAAGAGATTATTCATAAAAGATGATGTATTAAAGGGTTTTATTTTAATCGGATGTAATGAAAGAGCAGGTATTTATACTGCCATGATCCGCAATAAAACACCTTTATCATCCATTGATTTTGAAACATTGAAAAAAGCTGCGACAACCGCCGCGTTTTCAAAAGAGGTACGTAGGCAAAAATTTGGAGGTGTGGTATAAATATGGTATTAATTAATGCAGAAAAACTGGACCATAAAGAACTGAATGAAACAATTCGAAACGCGAAGGACTCATGTCAGATCACATCGTGCTGCGGGCAGCGCTTTATCGCAGCCGGCATGTCCGATCAGGATATCACCATCAAAGGAATACCCGGTAATGCCTTAGGCGCCTATTTGAATGGCGGAACCATAACCGTACTTGGAAACGCCCAGGATGCCGTCGGTGATACGATGAACGATGGAACTATTCTGATTCACGGCAATATCGGTGATGCGGCAGGTTACGCAATGCGCGGAGGAAAAATCTACGTAAGAGGAGATGCAGGGTATCGTGCCGGCATCCATATGAAGGCATATCAAAATAAAGTCCCGCTTATGGTCATTGGCGGAAAAGCAGGCAGCTTTCTGGGTGAATACCAGGCAGGCGGCGTTATCGTTGTTCTTAATTTAGAAGCACCTGACCAAAAGTGTGTAGGATTCTTTCCCTGCACCGGAATGCATGGCGGAAAGATGTTTCTTCGCTCCGCTTGTGAAGATACAGTATTCCCAAAACAGGTCCATGTTTCCCGGGCTGCCGGGCAGGATTTAGAAGAATTAACATCTTATCTTACCGAGTATTGTCAGCTTTTCGATTTAAATCTTGAAGAAGTACTTTCTTCACCTTTTACAGTAATCACACCGGATAGTAAAAATCCTTACCAGCAAATGTATGTCGCGAATTAAAAACAGGAGGTCATTATGAAATATTCACAGGAAGAGGTTATTCAATATACACAGGAAGAAGATGTAAAATTTATCCGTCTTGCGTTTTGCGATGTGTTCGGGAAACAGAAAAATATTGCGATTATGCCGGACGAACTGCCTCGTGCCTTTGAATATGGTATTTCATTTGATGCATCCGCTATTGCCGGGTTTGGTGATGAAGTATACAGCGATCTTCTTTTACATCCGATTCCGGAAACGCTGATGCCGCTGCCATGGAGGCCGGAACATGGACGGGTAGTTCAAATGTTTACAACAATCACCCATCCGGATGGTACACCGTTTGAATGCGATACCCGCATGTTATTGAAAAAAGCGGTTGATACCGCAAAGCAGGCAGGCTTGGCATTTACCTTTGGTTCGGAATTGGAGTTCTACCTATTCCAGCTGGATGAAAACGGCAATCCAACAGATATTCCGTCTGATACAGCCGGTTATATGGATATTGCACCGGAAGACCGCGGAGAGAATATCCGCCGTGAAATCTGTTTAACCTTAGAACAGATGGGCATTCGACCGGAAAGTTCACACCATGAGGAAGGACCGGGTCAAAATGAGGTCGATTTCCGTTTTACCGATCCAATCAGCGCTGCGGATAATGCGATGACATTCCAGCGTGTTGTGAAATCAGTGGCTCATCGAAACGGCATGTTTGCCGACTTTTCTCCAAAGCCTATGGAAAATGCACCGGGTAACGGATTTCACATCAATATGTCTGTGCGTCCTTTAAATGAAGACAATTTTACATTTATGACAGCTGGTATCTTATCGCATACGCGATCCATGACAGCCTTTTTAAACCCAGGTGAAGATTCGTATAAACGATTGGGAAATCATAAAGCTCCATTATATATTTCATGGTCTTTTGAAAACCGATCCCAACTTTTAAGAATACCAGCAGCTGTGGGAGAGTATCGTCGTATTGAATTACGTTCACCGGATCCAAGCGCAAATCCTTATCTTGCGTTTGCGTTGATGATATACGCGGCATTAGATGGGATCAAAAATCAGACAGCCTTGTGTGAGCCTTTAAATATAAACCTGTTTACGGCAGATTCCGAGCAGTTATCAAACTATGAAAGGCTTCCGGGAACATTTAAAGAAGCCTGCAGCATAGCTGCATCGAATGATTTTATCAAAGCACACATTCCTTCCGATATTTTAAAGATTTACTGTAAACAATAGCCGGAAGGATAGGTGTTTTATATGAGTTTAAGGGAGCAGTCATACAGCGTTCTTGTGGTATCCGCTGCAGAAAAGCTGAATGTTTCTCTTTATGGATTTCTGCCTTCATCGCATTATCACCCGATCAAAACCGTTTCCAGCATCAGTGCGGGAAAGCGGGCATGGAATGAAAGGGATTATGATTTTGTGTTGATTAACTCACCGTTACCTGACGATATGGGAATTCGTTTTGCGATTGATTTAGGAGCTGCAAAAAGTACATCTGTTCTTCTGTTTGTCCGTTCCGAGAATTATGCTGAGATAAGGGAAAGAGCCATTGAGCATGGTGTATTTACGATGCCCAAGCCGTTTTCCCGCTCCATGATCACTCTGGCTTTGGATTGGATGGCCGCATCCTGCCATCGGTTAAGAAAATCGGAAAAAAAGACACTTTCTGTAGAAGAAAAAATCGAAGAGATTCGTATTGTGAACCGCGCAAAGCTTCTATTGATTTCTAAATTAAAGATGGATGAGCCGCAGGCACATCGCTATCTTGAAAAACAGGCAATGGACCGTTGTATTCCAAAAAGAGAAGTAGCACAAGAAATAATTAAAACCTATGGATAAAGATTTACCGGTACCCCTTCAGGTACCGGTATTGTTTATAAAGATGGAAAGTTTGAGAGTGTAAATTTATCTGTGTAAGTTAGTTGAGAGCGTACGGCTCATCTAGCTTACGCAGATTTTTTGTTTATATGCTATTCTAAGGAGGATAAAGGAATGAATAATATGGCAAAAATAAAACGGAATCCCGCAGCAGAATCAATAGCACAGAAAATATTAGAAGAATATGAATGCGGCTCTGTAGAAGATATGCAGAGTGCACTGAAAGATATCTTTGGTCCAATGTTTGAAGCAATGCTCAAGGGCGAATTAAATAATCACCTTGGTTATGAAAATAACTCTAAGGAACCCAAACAGACCGCTAACAGACGCAACGGATCCTCTCCCAAGACATTAAAGACCACTATGGGTGAAGTCCCTATTAAAGCTCCCAGAGACCGTGACGGCTCCTTTGATCCGCAGATCATCCCCAAGAGAACAAGGGACGTATCTGATATTGAGGGCAAGGTACTGGCCATGTATGCCCGCGGAATGAGCCAGAGAGATATATCCTCAACGATCGAAGATATTTATGGATTTAAGGTATCCTCTGAGATGATATCCGATATTACCGATGTTGTACTGCCGGAAGTTGAGCAATGGCGTAACAGACCGCTGAAAAAGTGTTATGCGTTCCTGTTTGTAGACTGCATGTATGTGTCTGTTCGAAGCGATTACGAGGCAAAGGACCAGGCAGTATATACCATCCTTGGGTATGACCTGGAAGGAAATAAGGATATCCTTGGGTTATGGATGGGAGCATCCGAATCAAAGAACTACTGGATGCAGATATTTGACGAGATAAAGGCACGTGGAGTGGAAGATGTATTCTTTATCTGCATGGATGGGGTATCCGGACTGGAAGCCGGTGCAAAATCCATATTTCCGAAGGTAGTGGTGCAGAGATGCATTGTTCATCTGATCCGCAACTCCATCAAATACGTTCCTTCAAAAGACTATAAGAAATTTACAGCAGATCTCAAGAAAGTATATGGAGCACCCAGTCTTAAGGCAGCCAGGACGGCATTTGAAACATTCCAGAATAACTGGAAACAGTATTCCGGTGCCGTTGATGTCTGGAACCGCAATATCCAGCACGTGGAGCAGCTATTCGATTATGGCAGTGCTGTCCGGAAAGTAATGTATACGACCAATGCCGTTGAGTCCATCAATTCGAGTTTCCGCAAGGTAACGAAAAAGGGATCCTTTCCAAACGAAAATGCAGTGTATAAGATTCTATACCTCCGGATCACAGAACTTGAAAAAAAGTGGGAAGGAGGACATATACAGAACTGGTCTATGGTACTCAATCAGCTCATGGTAAATGAGAATTTCGCTGGCCGCATCCAAAAATATCTGGAGTATTAATCCTTAAATAACATGGATAGAGCGGTACTGTTTTCATAATGCCCGAATGGTGAATCCTTAATTTAAAGCGGAAAATTTTAATGGGAGGGGTACCCCTCCCATTAAAATTCAATACTATTCAGCTTCTATATGTCTACATAGAAATACTTACACAATTATCTTGACAAAGCC
>JAGAWH010000116.1 GCA_017941505.1 Faecalicoccus sp.
CGATGCGGTAAGCGGAAAGATCTTATCCAAAGACTTCGATATCGAAGGAAATAACGCAACATCTACTGCAAAGGGTGCAGTCAACGAAGAACAGGCAAAAGAAATTGCTGTAAAGGCAGCCGGCCTTACTGCAAAAGATGTAACCTTCACAAAGGTAAAACAGGAATTCGATGATGGCTACAACAAGATCAAGGTAGAATTCGTACACAACGGAATCGAATACGAATACGATATCGATGCCGCAACAGGTAAGATCATCAAGGCCGACACCGATTCAGCATATGATGACAATGATCATGATGATGGATATGATGATGTCGACTACGATGATGGATACGATGACTAAGTAAAAAGTGAATAGAGAATATGAAGCCGTTCCAAAAAGGAGCGGTTTTCTTTTGTTTTGACGGAATTCTTAATTTGTTCAAATTATTTAACTCCTTTCAAAAAATCATCGTATTAGATAATAGTTGGCAACAGTTCAACAGCTTGCCACATCTTTCTGCGTATGAAGTAGTTGTACTAATTCGAGCATGTTTTTCTACGAGGTTGTGAAGTTCAAATCAAAAAATGTTTAGCGGCGGCAGCCCTAATAACGGAACTTAAATGAATTCTTAAAGCGTAGGGCATGTATCAGAACAGTTTTTTTGCTGAAACCAGATCGGAAAGTCAAACTAAGTAGTGAGAAAAGAAGCTAATGAAGAAAATCTTTAATCAGGTAGAAAAGACTTATGGACTTCATATTACTTGGCATTATGGAAAATGAGATTAATAGTTTTTGAGATGCCAAATTGACATCTCAAAATGAAGTTATTAAAAATGGGGTTTCTATGGTAAAAAAAGAAGAGATAATTGAATTAACAAACGATGCCGCGATTGAGGTAACGAGTGTGAAAATTAGCGGTATGATACATATAATTAGGGGTAAACAAGTTATTTTAGACAGTGATTTGGCAATGTTGTATCAAGTAGAAACAGGAGCTTTGAATCGAGCTGTAAAACGAAATAAAAAAAGATTCCCGGAAGATTTTTGTTTCCAATTGACTGAAGAAGAGTTTTCAAAACTCCAGAATAATATCTTAAAAGATGATGAACCAGAGACTCGAGGTGGCAGACGATACATGCCGTTCGTCTTTACTGAACAGGGAATTTCAATGCTTTCAGCAATACTTCGAAGTGATACGGCAATAAATGTCAGTATTGGAATTATGAGAGCATTTGTAGGTATGCGAAAATTTTTAGCAACAAATTCTATCATACTTAATCGCATTAACGAATTAGAAATAAAACAATTGGAATATCAGAAAAGCTCTGATGAGCGGTTTGATAAGGTGTTTCAGTATATTGAAGACCATTCAGAATCAGTGCAGAGAATATTCTTTGATGGTCAAATTTATGATGCTTTCAGCTTAATTACTTCCATCATCCAAAAGGCAGAAAATGATATAGTTTTAATTGACGGATACGTTGACGTAGATACTCTGAATGTTTTGGCAAAGAAGAATGCAGATGTAAATGTAATAATTTAGCCTTATCCGAATACGAGACTAAGTGATATAGACATCGCTAATTTCAATACACAATATCCTTCACTCACTGTAAAAAAGTCGCAAATATTCCATGATCGATTTATTATTTTGGATGGGAAGACAGCATATCATATAGGGGCTTCTATAAAAGACGCCGGGAAGAAGTGTTTTGGTATATCACTCCTAGAAGATCCGAAGATTGTTGCGGCATTAATGAACCGATTGGAAACAGCTTGATGGGTAATAGTTTTTTCTTTTTTGATAGTTTCCGTTTGACGGTGTCCAGGCTAAAACATTTGAAAAATAAAGTATGCAGATTTTCAAGGTGCTAGAAATATAAAATTAGATTACAATAATGGATACGATGACTCCTTAAAAAGTGAATAGAGAGAATATGAAGCCGTTTAAAGTGACGGCTTTTCTTATCCCTTAATTAAAATGCCGTTTTATCCAAAAAGTCAGACGCTGTCTAACTTTTTAAACTGGGTTGGTATATTTAACTTTTGATGATTAATTGAATAACTTTTTGAAAGTCAATGTGAAGTGATTTATAGTTAATCTAAGAATGCGATTTGTCCAATATTTTGATTCATCGTCCAAATCAATGTATGACTGGATCAAAGTGTGGAATTACAGGATGAAGGAGTGAATTTAAAATGGATGATGATCAATACGAATTAAAAATAATGCATCTTCGCTTTGGAATAATTGTAATGAATAACAAACATTGCCGAAGTATCATCGCTAGAGTGGATACAGTGGATTATCCTATTGTTTTTATGCGTGAGTGGTATATGGATCCGGAAGAAGGGTATATTGACAATTATGCACTGTATAGGTCTGCACTTACATCTAATGAAGCAGACGAAATACTGGAACTTTTAAAGAATAACCAGAAGCGTAAGGCAAACAGTCTGTTCAAAAGATATTTTAAAGCAGAAGGAACCCTTTGTGAATTTGTTGGTGAGGTAAGATTGGATGATGCTGTACCGGATGAATGGTATGACCTCTGGAAGTATATGGAAGGACTTATAACATTTCACAGAGATTATCCCGGTTATTATGAAGCAAATGTACAAGAAAGAGATCCATGGTGTTGACCACACCGTGATAAATAATTTCAACAAATATGCAGATGACAAAAGTTATCTGCATATTTTTTTCAGTGCGACATTGTTGTGATAGATGGTCTGTTAAGATGAAACCGCAAATAAGGAAATAAGATCGAAACAGATCAAGGAGGAAATATAATATGTTTACAATGATGAAAATGGTACTTATCGGTACATGTTTATTAGGAGCTGCAGGCACACAGATGACTAAGCCGCAGATGATGATGAATAATGTAAAACAGATCCAAGTAGTAAAACAGACTACAACAACTAACTACATCGGTGAAGATGCCGCTAAACAGATCGCATTAAAGGATGCCGGTGTAAAGGAAAAGGATACTACTTACTTAACAGTACATCTGGATCACGATGATGGAGTAATGGTTTACGAAGTAGAATTCATGGTAGGCAACA
>JAGAWH010000117.1 GCA_017941505.1 Faecalicoccus sp.
ATCGCCGCCAACTGATTCAATAATGGCACTTTTCCCAATCTCTAATTCACTTAAATTCATACTTCTATTCCCTCAAACAATTATTTACTCTATCCAATCTGTCGATTTGCCAGCCACAAGCCGATCAATGAGAATAATATACCTAAAAATAATGAATAGAAAGAAGGAATACTTACATTCCCTGTTTCTATCGTATTGGCCAGATCAAAGGTGAGATAACCGCTGGCCATATACAGAATACCAAAAAGCACAGCTATCTTCCAAGAAGCTCCCCGATCTGCTAGTTTATAGGAGACCAATACTGTCAAAACCGGAAGTAGCAAATACTGCATCACGATGGTATAACCGATTTCATTTCCCGGCGTAAGAAACAGCCAAAAAGAAAGAACCGCTATAAGCCATCCCGTTGCGTAGATCCAGATCCATCGATCGAATTGTTTCATAATTGATCTTCCCTTCTGCCTGTTCGGGCGTGCAAAACCATATGTATTTATTATAATCGTTTCTTGCTTGGGTTACCACCATGGTCCGTATATAAAAACCGACTTGTTCCCATAAACACAATCGGTTTTTATATCATCCCATATTTTTTGATGAATATTTATATAACAATTCATCCATTCCCATATATATGCATCAATTAATGGATAATCCAATATTATATCCCATTTTAGTACTTTATAAACAGAGGAACAACCCTTTTAGCAATTTTATAGAGAGGTCCTTCCAACACTTTTCTGGCGTTTTTCAGTTCTTCGCGGATTGCGATATGTTGTGGGCAATGTTGTTCGCATTTACCACATTCAATGCAGTTGGAAGCCGAAGTAGCATCTTTTCGCAAGAATGTACATAAGACATATTCCAGGAAAGCTTTGGATTTTCCGTCCGTATAATGCCGGTTGTAGGCAGCAAAAGTACCTGGTATATCCACATTTTGCGGACATGGCATGCAATAACGGCAACCTGTACATCCCACTTTCATCTTTTCTTTAATGGCTTTTACAACATCTTCCAAAAGTTTCTTGTCTTCGTTCGTCAAAGAATGTGGGCAGCTCGTGTCGGCACCAGCTGTATTCTCTTCAATCATTTCCAGTGAATTCATACCGGATAGCACACAAGTTACTTCCTCTTGATTCCATAACCATTGAAAAGACCAAAGTGCCGGACTGCGTTTTATCTGATATTCCGCAAATCGTCTTTGGGCCTTTTCCGGTAAATTATTAACCAGTTTCCCGCCACGCAGCGGTTCCATGATAATTACCGGAAGACCCTTTTTGTGGGCATAGAGCAAGCCGGTCTTACCTGCTTGGGAGTGCTCATCAAGATAGTTATACTGGATCTGGCAAAAGTCCCAGTCATATGAATCAACCAGAGAACAAAACATATCACTGTTACCATGATAAGAAAATCCGATCTGCCGGATCTGCCCGTTTCGTTTCTTTTCTTCGATCCATTCTCGAATACCTATGGAGCATAGACGCTGCCATGTTTTAACATCTGTCAACATATGCATCAGATAATAGTCAATATGGTCAGTCTGAAGCCGTTTTAATTCTTCTTGAAAGTACTTTTCAGCACTTTCCCTGCTGCGAATCAAATAGTGCGGTAATTTAGTGGCAATGTTAACTTTGTCACGGATATGATTTCGAGCTAATATTTCGCCCAATACAGCTTCACTACCCGAATAAATATAAGCCGTATCATAATAATTGACTCCTGCTTGATATGCCTTAAGGATTTCTTTTTCAGCTTTTCCTAAATCAATACGTCCGGCTTTTTGGGTAAAACGCATACATCCATAACCGAGAACGGATAATTTATTTCCGTATTTATCTTCTCTATACTGCATTGTAATTCCTCTTACTTTATTTTCTCTAAAATAAGTATACGATGGTACCCTATAAAAAGAAATATTCTCACTGTGATTATATACATGAAACTCTTTTTACATATCCCTCTCTCATATTGTATTATCTAAAGCTTTCATTGTACATTTTCGCACCTCTGGATCTAGATTGATAGAATCTATGGCCTACGGAGTCTCTTCCTATCCCAGACAATCGTACCAGCGATCGGATGCTCTGATGCAGAATAGAGCCAAGATAAGAAGACAATTCTTCAAGACAATGGGTAAGCAGGTATTTTAAGGTAAGCTCCTGTGTCAAGTCTATTGGATTTGTCCTATATTGCCTTCCTTGTGTTGTCTATAACGTTTATGCAACCATCACAAAAAAATGCAGAAATTGCTCTGCATTTTCAATCATTCTTTGTTGGTTTTATATTTAGCCAGCTCCGCTTCTTCCAGCTTTCGATAGGCAACCTTACCCACCAAAGTCTTTGGCAGCTCATCTCGGAATTCTATGTCTTTTGGCATCGCATATTTAGCAATGTGTTTCCGACAATACGCCATCAGCTCTTCCTTTGTATGCTCATTGGCTTTCACCCCTGGTTTCAGCATCACAAAGGCCTTAACTGCCTGCATGCGATAATCATCCGGAATGCCGATCACACAACTCATCTGCACCTTTTCATGAGCATCGATGATGTTTTCCAATTGAGCTGGATACACATTATAACCGGAAGAAATAATCATTCGTTTGGCTCGTCCTTTAAAGTAGATAAATCCTTCTTCATCCATTACACCTAAATCACCGGTATAGACCCAGGTAAGACCATCCTCATGGGTTCGTAATGTATGGGCGGTTTCTTCCGGATTATCCAAATATTCCTTCATCACGGTCGGTCCGGCCAGCAGGATTTCTCCTTCCTGTCCATATGGCAGTTCCTGGTCAGTATCCGGGTTAACGATTTTAATAAAAGTATCTGAGAATGGTATTCCGATACTACCTTCTTTATAACGATCTCTTGGTGTTAGGCAGCAGGCAGTGACCGTTTCCGTGGTTCCATAGCCCTCTCGCACCTGGATTGCGGCATTGTGATCTGCCAGAAATTTATCGAATTTCTTTTTCAATTCCACGGATAAAGAATCCCCACCGGAGAATACTCCCTTCAGACAGCTGAGATCTTGTCCATCCATTGATGGTAAACGTAATAAAGCTTCATATAAAGTTGGAACCCCGGCGATAAAATTGCATTTGTATTTGGTAATCAGTTTGGCATAGCTTTGCGCCGTAAACCGAGGCACAAGAATGCATCGCCCTCCTTGTGAGAGCATCGTATGGATGCATACACCCAGCCCAA
>JAGAWH010000118.1 GCA_017941505.1 Faecalicoccus sp.
AAACAAAGGTGAGGCTTTCCATTTGTCTTTAAAGCCAAAATACAGTCGGTAAAGGCAATTAAACATTTTGTTTGTTCAACTTCAATCATCGGTTCCGGATATTCATTAAACCCGGAGACAATCCCAAACCGAATATCCTTCCCCTTAAATATATCCCTTTGGATTCTGGAAAAAATCGCAAAGTGATGCAGTACAGGATAATCCGATTCATAATGAAAGGAACATCCCATTAAAGGAATACTTTGATATACATAACGGATCAGATGATAAGAAGGCACATTCAATTTTCTTCCGTATTGTTTAAAGATATCATCGTCTACAGGATAAAAATGAAACATAGGGTTTAATCGTTTTATTCGTTCTACTCTCATATCATCCTCCTAAAAAGAGAAGCACTTCATGTACTTCTCTATTTCCCATTAGCGGAATAACTGCTCCTGATGAGTCGCATACAAATATTCATCAATGGTATTTTTAATTCTGTCTTTGATCAACACTTCCGGATCGTTTTCAATAAGGCCTTCCCGTACACGGGTATATTGAATCGGCATAAACTGAGTTAAGGCTGCCAACGAAATACCATATGTTCTTAAGTTTTGGATCATCTTATCTCTGGCTGCACTTACCTCAGGAGAACCCATATAGTATCTGGCTCTATCCGAAAATGACAATTTCCGTTTAAACCACTTCTCATCTTCATTGCCATGATAATATTTCTGCCAATTCTTTGGGTTTCCGATCATCGATTTTTCCAATATATCGATAAAATGCGACTTTTCATCCTCTTTTCCATGCATGATCAAATCTTCCATATACGCTAAGGAGAACAATGCTTCCCGCATGGCATAGGTTAGCCCGGGGCCGACCTTTAAAATTCCGACACCATCTTCGACCAGTTCTTTTAATTTATATTTGGTCTGATAATCGGTAGAATGTCCTTCAAAGACAAGACTAGGATATTCTTTAATACTGGACATAAGATCTTTAGCCTTTGCTCGGTCATATTCGGTACATCCGGCGTCTTTTTCTTCGACACCGGGCTGTACCACAACCGCAATCACATCTTTCCAGGTATCTTCTAAATGCTGGGCTTCAAAAGCCTTCTCAAAGGCAGTTACGGTGGCCTTAAAATCTTCTACACGCGTAACCTGCATACCGGCATTGGGGTCCTGGGCACCGCCGGGAATCGGAACCTCACTGCCTACTACATAAACCGGTCGTATCGCATTTGGATTTGTCTTAACCAGTTTTTGATACGCATCTTCACAAACTCTTGCCAGCATAGCTCCGCGTCTGGCAATGGTTTCATCGCTTAAACGAGTATTTGGATCATCATCGGCTACCTTCATGCTGGTATCGATATGGATCTTCGTAAAGCCTGCCATCACATAATCATGTACCAGTCTTTTGGCATATTCCATGGCTTCTTTTTCATTGCGGTCCACTACCGTCAACGGTCCTAGATGATCTCCGCCTAAGAAGATACGATCTTTTGAGACTCCTATCTTATCGGCAAGAGCGTATACAAAATCTCTGAAATCTGCCGGTTTCATCCCTGTATAGCCACCGTTTTGATCGACCTGGTTAGCGGTCGATTCAATCAATACACAGGAGTCATCTCTTTTTGCGCACTCCAGTGCCGCTTCAATCACATAATTGTTCGCACTGCAGCAGGAATAGATTCCTACAGCCTGCCCGGCTTTCTGCAGTTCAACAATTCTTTTTAACGGATTACTATTCATATTTATTACCATTAATCGTGGTATTCTCCACGATCCCACTTATCTAAAAATTCATCGAAAATATGATCGTCATCCATCGCATTATTCTCCATCTCAATCGCATTGATCTTATCGATCAACCGTTTATTGGCAGGTGTTTCTTTATAGGTGGTGGAAAAGAAGGCGTCGATGATATCCTCAATCATCCCGATTCCGGATACACGTCCCCCTACTCCTAACACATTACAATCGAGTTCTTCCCTGGCATATATAGCTGCAGCTACATCCCCGACCAATGCACACCGTGTTCCCTTGACCTTTTGTACCGCATTAGTGATGCCGACACCGGTTCCGCAAAGCACAAGGCCTAAATCACACTGCCCGGAAACGACCTGAACAGCTACCTTTCTTCCGTAAATGGGATAATGTGTTCTTTCAAAATCATAAGTTCCGCAGTCAACGACTTCAAATCCCTTTTTTTGTA
Organism: Faecalicoccus sp.; assembly: GCA_017941505.1. The sequence goes on from JAGAWH010000118.1 coordinate 2,206, forward strand.
AGTAATCTTTAATATGATCTTTAATATCTGTGACAATATGGTCACATCCAATCGCAACTTTCATATGTTCTACCTAACCCATCTTATTCAACATATCGACACGAATTTGATGTCTGCCACCGGAATACTTAGCCTCACAGAACCGCTTTGCGATATTGCACGCAACCACATCACCTAAGATTCCGGAGCCCATGGTAATGACATTGGCATTGTTGTGATCTCTTGTCATTTTAGCAGAATGTTCATCATTTAATTCAGCACATATCACATACTTATATTTATCTGCAACCATAAAGGGACCTACCCCAAATTCATCAATAATAATTCCTTTATTGTTCTCGGGATCTTCCAGAACAATACTGACAACCTTCATCGATGCTTCATAAAAGCCAACATCTCCTTTCGGTGTCAGATCCTCAATCGCAAATCCTTTGTTCGTTAAGTATTTCAATACGATATTTTTAAGTCCCAATCCTTTTTTATCGGATCCAATCACAATACGCATATACTTATCTCCTATACTTCTCTTGTATCGATGACACGCTTGAACCAATATGCAGAAGTCTTTGGATATCTTTTCTGTGTCTTATAATCCACATAGAATAATCCGTAGCGTTTGTTGTAGCCATTGGACCAGGAGAACATATCCTGTAAAGACCATAGGAAATATCCCTTGACATTCACGCCACCTTCAATGGCTCTGTATAGCCATTGAAGATGTTCCCTTATATAATCGATTCTCGGTTCATCAAAAATCATTCCATCTTCAAAATCGTCCTTATATCCCATTCCGTTTTCGGTGATATAAATGGCTTTATAGTTTGGATACTGGCGTTTGATCCTCAGCAGCGTATCATACATACCTTCCGGATAAATCAGCCAATCCCAATCGGTTGTTGGGATTCCCTCTTTAAAGACACGCTCTCCGATGCCTTTTAACTTAAACCGCTTGCTGCCTTTTTTACCGGTTCCGTTATGTTGAAGAATGCTCTCTTTACCATCATCGGCCTTTAAGAAATTGCTGGCATAATAATTTACACCTAAATAATCGATAAGCTTTGCGGCTTCGATCTGCTCTTTTTCATCCTGAGGATCCACACTGAATTCACCGTTGTATAATCTCATCAGATCTTGAATGACAGCCATGGTCTCATCGGTATATTTTCCGATAAAGGTCGCATCCAAAAGAAACTGGTTGGCAAGGATATCATCTCTTTTAGCGGCAAGCCTATCCCCTGCATGATTTGGATCGTACGGGTACTTGGTTTCAATGGCGTGAATCACACCAATCTTGCCCGGATAATTTCCCTTTTTAAAGGCAAGAGCGGCTTTGGCATGCGCTACCATAATTCCATGCATCGATTTCACAGCACTTGGTACATCCAATTGAATACATGGCGGGAAGGTCCCTTCTATATATTGATTGGTAGAAATCGGCCATACCTCGTTAAAGGTAAACCAATACGTTACTTCATCTTTATATTCTTCAAAGCAGAATTTGGCATAGTCGACATAAGCATCAATGGTATCGCGATTTAAGAAATCGCCTTTTGAGTGTAAAGCGTCCGGTGTATCAAAATGATGGAGAGTCACATATGGTTCTACATGACGCTTACGGCACTCCTTAAACAATCTATGATAAAAGTCGACACCCTCCGGATTGATTTCTCCTTTTCCTTCCGGAAGAATCCGTGACCAAGCGATGGAGATACGAATCGCCTTGATATGGAACTTTTCACACAGCTTCAAGTCATCGGGATATCTATGATAAAAATCACTGGCAGGATCTGCCTTGAATTTCCCCTGTTTTTCTAAATAATCATCCCAGGCAACCTTCCCTTTGCCATAAGCCCTGGTACTGCCTTCGCATTGATAAGCTGCCGTTGCCCCGCCAAATACGAAATCATCATTAAATTTCATTTCAATCTCCTTTTTTCTCATCTAAGATAGAAAACACAAATTCTAAGGCCTTCTCCGGATCACGGGTTAAGGAAATATACTGTTTACCCTGGCAGGCTGTACTCTTAATTCCTAAACGCTCGGTATCCTTTTTAAGATCCTCGTAGTTATTGGCAACCTGCGGGGCAAGAATGACTAAATCAAAGTCTTTCAACATATCGTAATGCGCCCCATAAGAACCGGCAGCCGTGGTCATTTTGATACCTTTGGCCTTAGCGCCTTCAGCTAACGCATTGGCAAGTAATCCACTGGTTCCGCCACCTGCACATAACACAAGAACACGTTTCTCGTTAACAACATCGGAAGAGATCTCAACCGGCTTTTCTTCCAGCGATTCTTCCATTCTATCCAGTATCGCTTCGGCTTCTTCTTCCTTGCATTTCTGTGAGTCATAGACCTTAAAGAATGGATAGTAAATCAGAAAGTCTAAAGCCGATGCCCCAAGAACATACACAATTGTTAATAATCCCATTCCGCATCCCAGAACAATACCGATCGGTGCCGGTGTGGTCCATGGCAGAATATACATAAAGCTGTTCATTTTAAGAACATCTACAAAAATTTTGAACAGCCAGATATTGGCAATCGGTGCCAGAATAAACGGAATGAAGAAAATCGGATTCAAGATCAAAGGTGCTCCAAACAAGATCGGTTCATTGACTCCAAACAATACCGGTACGGCACTGGCCTTACCTACGGCCGATAACTCCTTTGATTTGGACATAAACGCAAACATCAAAGTAATGATCAAGGTTGCTCCTGTTCCTCCCATGGTGGCCACAAACTGCTGGGCACCCGGTGTTAGGATATTGGTTGCGTGTCCTCCTGCCTGATACGCTTCCAGGTTCGCCGCAATATTGATGTAGTAGATGGCCGCAACAGCCGGCTCTACGATGGAAGGTCCATGAATACCTACAAACCAGAACAGAGACATGGCACCATAAATCACAGCTAAGCCAAAATATCCATCGGCAGCGGTAAACAGCGGTTTAAATAACTCAATCACCGCAAACGCAAAGTTTACCCCGGTAAAGCGTCTAAACAGCCAGTCAAATACGGTCAGCAGCAGAATTGCCGCACCGAAAGGAATCACATCGGCAAAGGTCTGTGAAATATTAGGCGGTACTTCTTTAGGCATGTGAATCGTAATGTTGTTCTTAACGCATACTTTATAGACATTACATACGATAAAGGCCACCAAAAAAGCTGTGAGTAATCCTTTCGAACCCATATATCCTCTGTCAAATCCATTTTCAAGCGGGTCGGCTGCCATCACCAGAAGTCCCACAACACCTGCCATAAAGGTAGAGATATTATTGATCTGGCGATTCACCGGTAATTCCCGATTCATGGAGTCGGTAAGATTTTTACTGGTGGAACCGGCAACCAATACCGCTAATATTCCCATCGAATAGTTATATGGTTTCATAATTGCGGTTTCGACTTCAGCTGGCCAATAGAATCCAAAAATATTAGGTACATACGCAATCAGAAGGAAAATACTCGAGAACAATACCACCGGCATAGCCGACATAAATCCATCTCGTATTGCCTTTAGATATTTGTTGCGGGAAACTTTATCAAAAAACGGCTTGGCCGCTTCAATTTTAGTAATCAATGTATCCATAGCTTTCCTCCTCTATCGATATATATCCAATAGACTGTTAATAATGTCTTTTAATAAAATCGTTGTCATTAAATGATCTTGTGCATGGACGGTAATAAATCCAATTTCCACATTTTCGCCGCGTGCCTCCTGCTGCAGCAGGGTTGTTTGTGAGCGATGTGCATCATTGAGGCACTCATTGGCTTCACGGATCAATGCGCTGCACTCTTCAAAGTTACCGGCCTTCGCTCTTTCCAGCGCTAAGAGCAGCTTAGCTCTGGCATCTCCGGAATATGCGACGATTTCAAAACCGATCATTGTTGCTTCATCTTTGTTCATAATTACTCCTTTTCTATTTTCCCTTTTATGTCTGAACATGTTCTACATTGATGACAAAGTCATTGATTTAAAAATGCGATATAAGAATATTCACGTATTAAATGGCGATAGATTTCATCAATTGTCTCTCCTGCCCGAGAGTGTTTGCAGGAAGACATCACTAGTAAGCTTAACGGAACCTCCAGCGACCGAATCTCTATATTGGTGTCGGCCTTGATGGAATTGAGCATGACCTGGATGGATCCTGTATCATAAATCACTAAGACACCTTTTCCCTTATCACAGGAGATAACCTTCTGTTTCAGCTTTTCATATGCGGTATCCATATCATCGTTCCAGGAAAGATTAAACGCATCGATATTGTGCATAGGGACCAGGTAGCGGATACTTTCAACGATAGAAGAAGCGGCCGATTCTCCATGCATAACCACCAGTGTTTCCACTTCGCTTTTTTGAGGGGTGCTCTCAAAATCAAGAGCTAAAATTAACGTGATAAAAATGGTTTCATCAATGGAAAACTTCACATTGAATTCATTTTGAATTTCCTTGATAAAGATTCGGGAGATTAAACACTCTTTATCGTATTTCTCCATGATTTCCATAACGTTTTCGTTGGATATTCGCTGCCTCGGCTTCTTGATGATGATCGCATTATTAAGATGCAGGCATAATCCATAGTAGATCTGCTTCGAATATTTCCGTTTTAAATTCATAGCTGCCTGTGATAAAAAAGTCTTAACCAGATTTCTTAGCTTTTCTGAAACGGTTTTTTCGAGTTTAGTATCATCGACACCTTCTGTCAGCTGGCGGAAATAATCCTCCATATCGCCTTCAATATTGACCAGCACAAAATTATTTCTTTCCCGGTCATCCGTTGAATTTCTTAACATTTTTTTCTTATGATCCAGTCTGTGGTAAATATCGCTGTTTTTCTCTTTATTTCTGAGATAGTAAGTCTGGTCTTTTTCAAAAATATAAGTAGAAATATCTTTTCGGATTACTTTTTCCAGCTCCGGCGGAGTATACAACAATCCCCGTCTCACCATATCCGGAAAGTCAACTAATTCCAGTTTTATATTTCCCTTCTTTTTTGACTTAAGAAACGCATTCGCAATCCCAAATTGGATATCATTTTTTAGACTGTCACAGTTTTCACGGCATGGATATGCCATCAGGCACTGCATTAATTCTCTATCCACTTCAATCCGACGGTTCAGTCGTTCAGCTTCTTTTTTAAAAAACAGTTCAATCAGCTGGTATCTTTCTTCCTTACTTCTTTGATTGAGGGATGGAAGATGAATGATAAAGTTTATATACTCTTTAAATAAATCCGCTTTATTAGGATCCACGATATGGATGATTAAAATCATCTGAAGATCTTCCTCTGTGAGATAATGCTCCATCATTTTTTCTATCAAATACGGAGATAGCTGGTCTGCGTTTTTTAACACCAATAGACCGTGATTATTTTTCCTTAAAAGCGAATTATCTCCTATCAAGATATTCTCCAGCCTCTGTTCAACATATCGAAAACAATTCATCACATAATACGGTGCGTCTTTCTTTAAGATTCCATTTGAGCATGCATATTCATACGCTTCCCTGCTGAAGCGTTGAATTCCGGTTCCTCTTTCACCAATGTATAGTATTTTAGGTATTTTCTTGGGGTAAGCTATGGCGGCCTTGGTATATTGAATGGCCTGCTGTAAACTCGATCGACAGCCAATCAATGATACAAAACTTTGATCGTTCACTTCGGATTTAACAGTTTTGGATAAGCTGTAAAGCACAGGGCGCCCTTTGTGCTTAATTACCTTACCCTCTTCCACAAGCTGATTTAAAATAGTCGAAACATTGCTGCGCTGGATTCCAACCTGTGCTGATATAAAGCTGGTATCCAGCTTCATTTCATCATCCAATGTATTCAATCCTTTTGCGTACCTGATCATGAAATCAAATACTTTTTCTTTATTTGTTACCATATGCACCTCCGCCCCTACCTGGGTAGATAATAAAAAAATTAATAAACTGATACAAATTGAGAAAAACACTGAATTTTAAACACTTTGTGACTGTTTTTGCGTTCATATTTTTTAGTGTTTATCCGGTGTTCATCAATTGTTAACAATTGATTCTCAAAAAAGAATGTAAATAATAAACAGTACTTCACCTTTTGATAAAATCAGACGATAATCATACACAATTCAACTTTTTGAAACATATATGTTCCTTTATTTACAATGTATCTAAGCAGTGTTCTAAAGAAAGGTAATAAAGTATCGAACAAAGGTAAAATTGACTGTGATCCATAAAAAAACAGCTCTAAATAAGCTGTTTGGCTAAATCATTAAGTTTCTAAAGCATATGAATTGATTTTTTGTATCTCTTCCCTCAATAATGTAGTCAATATAGAAGTGAGGTGGAAACAATGAATGATTTACAATCTATTTTAAAAGATCTGCATGCAGTCTTCGGACTCAATATTTCTTTGTTTGATTTAGATGAAAATCTGATTGCTTCATACCCAATGGAAAACAGCCCGTTCTGTAAACTGATTAAGAGAAATCCCAAATCCAGGGAAATCTGCAGACATTGTGACCATGAAGCATTTGAAAGAGTAAAGAAATCAGGAGAAATAGAGATTTATAAGTGTCCGTTTCATCTATCTGAGGTCTGTGTGCCGGTTTATTCTTATGGTCATTTGGCAGGTTTTTTAATGATGGGACAGGCCCTGTCCGATTCACCGTTTGACAAAGATATTACCCATAAGCGCTCAAAACCTTATGTAGAAGATGAAGCAGATCTCAAAGAAGCGCTTAAAAAGATGCCGATTAAAACCAGTAAAGAAATTGTGGCATTTTCTACTGTTTTAGAACTATGTGCCAAATATCTAACTTCAACCAATACGATTGCGGTTCAAAATAATCACATAGCCTATGCGGCAAAAAAGTATATTATGGAGCATATGGATGAAGATATCACAATTGAAAAATTATGTTCTGAGCTCTATTGTTCAAAAGCCTGTCTTGTCCATCATTTTAAAAATGTTTTTGATACGACCATTCATGCCTTTCTCATTGAATGCCGGATCAACAAAGCGCGTGAACTCTTAAACAACAAAGAACTCTCCATTCAACAGATTTCTTCTATGTGTGGATTTAATGATACGAGCTACTTTTCTAAAGTATTTAAAAAATCATGCCGTATTACACCAACCCAATATAGAGCTGCCGCATAATAAATATCCACCGGCTGAGCCGGTGGTTTTTCATATGCGGGCATAGCCCTACTCTCAAAGCTGCGCTTTACAGCGCTGTGTGGTCTGCGACGAGCACTATATCCGTTTTCCCGTAAACGGGTCAACTAGCTCCAGTTCCAGTTGCTCGGCTACCTGGTCTTCTTTCAATTGATTCTTGATATATTCCTGTATTTTCTTTGTATTCTTCCCAACTGTATCCACGTAGTAGCCTCGGCACCAGAATGATCTGTTTCGATACTTATACCTTGCATTCGACCACTTCTCGTATATCATCTGGCTGCTTTTTCCCTTCAGGTATCCCATTACTCCTGAGACAGCCATCTTAGGAGTAATCTCCAGCAACATATGGATATGGTCAGAACATACTTCTGCTTCTATTATGTTGATCCCTTTCCATTCACAAAGATCTCTTAATATCTTTCCAATTTCCAGTCTTCTGGCATCATAAAATGCTTTCCTCCTGTATTTAGGGGCAAACACGACGTGATATTTACATCTCCATTTTGTGTGTGATAGACTATGTAAGTCATCGGTATAATCGCTCATGACAAAACCTCCTCGTATATTTTCTCTGTAGTTTGCAGACCACAGTTACAGTATACTCGGAGGCCTTTTCATTATCACTCCACTAAAGTTTTTCC
>JAGAWH010000119.1 GCA_017941505.1 Faecalicoccus sp.
ATTTCCCTATTACTTTACCCATACATTGTACATATAGATCTTCTGTTAAATCAATATCCCCATATTCAGGATTTAATGAGTGCAGACAATTCGCTCTAAATTCTTTGATGTATGATTCGCCATCTACTATAAAAATTCCAATTTCTCCCGGATTTACCGATTCCTGTTTTTTTACCAGCACACAGCTTCCGTCCATATATTCCGGTTCCATACTTTTACCGTTAACCAGCAAGACATAATCAGCCTGGCGGGCCTGTTTGGTTTGCGGAACCGAAACATAAGCCATATCTACCTCATCCGGTACATATACACCTGTTCCTGCCGATGGTGCAAACTGGAAAAAAGGAAGATCGATCATAGGAACGCGAATCGGACTATGGCATCGAATATATTCGTGTTCTAATGAATGCTTTACCGCGTTTTTTCCAAAATCATCCAACGTACGGTATTGTTCAATCAAATCCACCTCATCCACAGAATACGTATCCGCTATCTGTTCATTTTCCATAAACAAATAATTCGCATCGCATTTTAATGCCTGAAACAATTTTGGCATCAACTCCATCTTCGGTGCGCTGATTCCGTTTTCATAATTTGCCACTGCAGAAGGAGTGACCCCTAACTGCTTTGCAAGCTGGCTGCGGCTGATTTTTAATATATTCCGTCGTTCCTTTATTCTGGTATGTAAACTCATAAAACACCCCTTACAGTCCTATAATAACACAATTCTTGATAAATAAAAAACATTATTTACAATTATCTTGTAATTTTACTTGATTTTTACAAGTTTATTTACTATTATAAAGATACATTACAAGTTTCTTGTAGGAGGTTACAATATGAATGATAAATTAAACACCGAATTGTTTGCGACCGTTAATTCAAACTCTCTGCATTCATATCATAAAAATAAACAAGCACAAATCCAAAGGAAAAAACAGATCCAGCAAAGAGCTGACCGTGAATTAGGATTATATACCCTTTTCTTAACGGCATCCCTTTTAATCACCGGATTTGCGATGTAAACGCCCCCTCGATACCCCCCTGGTATCTAAAAAGAAGCATGTTTATAAAGACATGCTTCTATATTCTTTTCGTTAAGGAAAGTGGCAATTCCAATCCGTTTTCAATCAATGTTTTCTCATCTCTTAATATGGTTTCCGGATCCCCATCAAAAACAATTCCATCCTTAGATAAAAGAATTACGCGGTTACATGTATCCCATACAAAATCTAAATCATGTGAAGCTATGATTTTTAAATGATCAAATTCATTTAAGATGCGAATGAGGTTTTTTCGATTTCTGGGATCCAATGCGACAGACGGTTCATCCATAATGATGATATCCGGTGTCATCGACAAAATGGTTGCGATGGATACCAACTTCTTTTCACCGCCGGATAACTTGTAGATTCCCTTGTCTTTCAAATGTGAAATATGGACCTTTTCTAAAGCGTTCTCTGTTCGTAAAACTACTTCTTTTTCCGATAAGCCATAGTTTCTTGGAGCAAAGGCAACATCATCAAATACCGTAGACATAAACAGCTGGCTGTCACTGTCCTGGAAAACGTATCCGATTTTTTCCCGAATTTTATTTAACATATTTTTTACTACAGGAATTTCCTCAACGCGAATTGAGCCGGTAAAATTCAAATACAACCCTACCATCAGTTTCAACAAAGTGGATTTTCCGACCCCGTTGGCTCCAATCAAGCCAATCGAATCGTTTTCGGATGCATGAAATGAAATATGATTTAATATCGGCTGGTTTTTCTCATAAGAAAAAGAAACATCATCAACATCTATATGTATATGGCTCATATTCCCTCCTATACAAAAAAAGATCCAATCCAATAAAATAACGGAAACACACGGAGTAATAATGATCCTCCTGCCCCAAGTATACAGAACATCACATCATTTTTATCAAATGATTTTGTGACACCAAACGGAAATTCCCCATGATATCCCCGCATCAGCATCGCTTCATATACCTGGTCCGCCCTGTCCATACTTCTTAATAAAAGCTGTCCTGCAAGAGATCCCCAGGCTTTATAAGCGATCCCTTTCTGGCCGGGTGCACGCAAAGCATAGGCCTGCGTGATTCGATTTGTCTCTTGAAGAAGAACGGTAATATATCGATAAATCAACATGATTTCTGTTACGAGAATTTTAGGAATATGTATCTTTCGTAAGGCATAACAGATTTTTTCTATTGTTGTGGAGGCAATTAAAATATATGTTGCGAATACAGTGAATATGCCTTTCAACATCAAGGTAATCATGGATACCATGCCGCCGCGAATCACAAAAGGTGTTTCCACAAGAATGGTACGATCAAATATCGGATTAAATATGCCTACAATACATACTAAAGGTAAAACCACCCGGAGCCGGTACAAAGCATTTTTAAAGGATAGCCCCGATAGCTGGAAAATAAAAAACGGATAGATTGCCATGGACAACAAGCCATATATATCGTACCGATGAAAAGACATGACCAAAACAATATATAAAACCGTAACAAAAAGTTTGGCTAGAGGATGGATCTGGTTGATCCATCGATCCTCTCTAGCCATTACATCTAATTTTTCTATTTCTAAAATTGCACTTTCTATTTTATTCATGCTTCTTTTCTTTTTCTGAAAAATTTAAATAAATATGCGGCCGCAAAACAAATAGCTACCACAATAAGACATCCAACAATACCGGAGACCGTGGTACCTAATGCGCTCTCAGAGCCGGCAAAGCCATAATCCGGCAGAAAAGATGTAGATGACTGGATCTGCTCAGCTGCGGCATACGGATCGGCTCCGTTAACAATTTCGGCATCTCCAATCAGTTTTCCGATCGACCATTCTAATCCATCCGGGAAAGCCGAAGCAAATAAGGAAAGTACTCCACCGACAAATAATGTGATTACGCTCATTACAGTTAACGTCTTTTTCAAAGACAGTGTCCCCTTACCTTCTGATTGAGGATCTGAGCACCATAATAATTCCGGTCTGGCTGAATGAATGAAACATAAAACAGCAGCGCTGACAACGCCTTCAACAAAACCGATGGCCAAATGAATCGGCAGCATGACCGATACAAAGCTGGAGAATGGTAATTCCGAAATACCTGAAATCGTCGTTTCCAATACAACGGAAAAAGCTCCCATTTGAAGTGTAATGACAGATGCGACAATAGAAGCAATGATAATTTTGGTCTTCGTGATTCCGCCTTTCATCATTGGCTTCCAAATTAAGAAAGAACCGATAAAACAGCCATAGAAAGCCATGTTCCAGATATTACATCCTAACGCCAGCAATCCGCCATCCGCAAAGAACAGGCATTGCGTTAACAGAATTCCTATCATGGTCAAAAAGCCGGCATACGGACCCAGTATTGCGGATAAAAGAATACCGCCACATAAATGTCCGCTTGACCCCGTTCCCGGAATCGTAAAATTAATCATCTGTGCCGCAAACACAAACGCTCCCATAACACCCATAACAGGTATTTTCTTCGGGTCATTTTCTTCTCTGACTTTTTTTACCGAATAACCTGCCACAGCCGCAGAAGCGACATACATAGTTCCTGCTACAGCAGGACTTATTAAAGCGTCAACCATATGCATAATATAATCCCTCCTCTTTGAATACTCTTCTGAGTAGGAATATATCTTCTGATATATCATTATCCATATCGTTTTTTAACAAGAAAAATATACCATAACATTAGTTGTATATCAAAGACTCTCCATTCCAGCTAAACGGAATCCATTCTGTATAAATATGCTGTCCGAAGATATCGGTAATCACATAAGAATAGATATACTGTCCTTCAGGAAGCGGTGCTAATGTCAGAGGAATCGAGGATTCAAATACGAATTCATCTGACAACATGTCCTCGGTATAATTCAATGCACTATCATATAAATGATAACGAAGATACGCATGAAGACCCTCTACCTTTGATGCATCAAGCTGTGTTTTTCCGTTCATATGGTTTCCGGATGCATAGCTGCTATCCCAAAATCCCAATGCATTATAGACACCATATTGATCGGATGCATTAAAGACACGTATAGAAACATCAGCGCTGCCGATTCGCTCTACCATTTCCGGACAGTGCACCGGAATATTGTACTTATGTAAATCCTCTGTAGAATCCGTCAAATTCATATATACAGGTAAGCCGTATATAGAAGGCCAGGTTCCATCCAAATTTGCCTTAAATTTTTTAAAATTAGAGTTGTCGGTCACTGCAGTAGAAATGCCTAAATCCTCATAACCGCCGATATTCTCATCGTATCGCATCAAGTTATAGTCAACCCGGGAAATTCCATAAATATTATCGACTGCCAGATCTACCGATCCATCGCTGTGAATTTCATAGTGATAGTTGTAGCTGTATTGGTTTCGGTTAACCAGACTTAGAGGTTCCGTTTTTTCATATACACTGTCTGAAGCTGTCCATTGATCATTCAAGGCATCTAAATAGGCAAGATAAGGAGCGCTGACAGCTACCTTTGCGTATTGTTTCAATGCATTGGCATTGGCGTTTCCGTCATAGTAAAACGATAATCCATGCGAATCAGGATGAGCACTGCCGTGAATCGAAGAAATGACTGCCGATTGAACCGCCTCTTCTACGGCAGTATAAGTTTCAGCGGATAAGCCTCCTGATTTTGCGCTGTAGGCAAAATCAAGAAGATCGACCATACTGTAGTATGCATCACCGAAGCAGAATTGATCGCTGTAGGATACTGCGGATATAATATCTCCGTATTTCTTACGATCGTTTATATATCCTCCGATTTCCGTAAACATTTGGTCAAAAGCCTGCTTAACTTCATTTATTTTGGTTAAATCAATCAAAGAATATGTTAGGAGCTCCTGGTTGAACAAATCATTATCGTTTTTATACTTTTCCTGCATGCCGTCTATGATATAGGTTCCCAATTCTTTTCCGTCCGCTTTGGGATTTTTATACAGATATTGAACCCAATCCTGATAAGCTGTTCCTTGAGACGGCATAACTTCTTCAGAAGCTAAATAATAATCGGCAAACGGTGCTAATCGAGATGCCGTTTCTAAATTTGCCATCATGCTGGCTTCTGCCATGATGAGATCAAAATGAACTTCGGCTTCCGTTAATGCCTTGATCCATGTAGAAAGACTCATTGTATTGGAACTGTAATTTTCATCCGAAAGCAGACCGTGAGTTGCCGCCCCATGGCCCCACATAATCAACATATACTTATCAGCGGGATAATTGGCAGCCGCCCAGGTAATAAAATTGGATAAAGTCACAGCCTTAGCCATATTGGCATTCTTTTTCTCACTTAAGAGTTGAAATCCATCATCGGTATATACATATCTTTGAATTTTATCTTCGGCAATATCAACACCCAGCTGGTCACTGTGCCAGGTAGACGTTCCTCCTGTTTCAATAATAAAATTCACATTTTCTCTTGTCTTGACCTGGGATATTTCATTCAAATTATATGTAGCCGCTCCAAATTTAGATTCCAAGTCCGAACCGTTTAAATACATCAATACGGTCCATGTTTCGCCCGGACCAAAAAGATCGGTAAAGCGTCCGCAGCCCGCTAGGATTAAAACTGCAGACAAAGCACATATTAACGTTATTATTTTTTTCATCATAATCTCTATTCTCTTCCTTCCATTATTATACTTTTTTAATGTTCGTATTCCTATACAATTATCTGCAAAAAATATTTCATAAAATTAAATACATCCATGGTTATAAAAATATTATTATGCGATAATGAATATAGGATAAATAAATACGGAGGATAATATGACTCGAAAACTATTTCAAAGAGGTATGATTGGAAACCTCGAACTCAAAAACCGTATTGTGATGCCGGCAATGGGATGTTCCTTTGCCAGTGAAACAGGCATCGCATCTGATGAAATGATTCGCTACTACCAGGAACGTGCGAAAGGCGGCTGTTCTTTAATTATCACCGAAATCACCCGTGTAGATGACCAAACCGGTATCGGTACACCATGCCAGCTTTCCGTCACAAAAAAAGAGAATATTCCAAGCCTGGTTCGTCTTGCCGAAGCAGTTCATGCGTATGATTCAAAAATATTTGTTCAGCTTCATCATCCGGGCAATCAAACACCTGCCCGCCTGTTAAACGGATTAGCTCCGGTATCCGCAAGTGATGTTACATGTAAAACCATTGGAGACAAACCTCGTGCATTAACAACAGAAGAAGTAGAAGCACTTGTCAAAAAATTTGTGACAGGAGCCGTATATTGTCAGATTGCCGGTATTGATGGTGTTGAGATTCATGCTGCGCACGGTTATCTGGTTAACCAGTTTATGTCCCCGCACACAAATAAACGTACCGATAAGTACGGCGGAGACTTTATGGGACGTATGCGCTTTGTGACTGAAATTATCAAGGGAATCCAAATGATGTGCGGGCCGAAATATCCTATTTCTGTTCGTATAAACGGCGATGATTTTATTGAAGACGGAATCAAACTGGAAGAAGCTGTACAAATGGCTGTCTACTTAGAAAAGCTTGGCGTAACATGTCTGAATGTCAGCTGCGGTACGTATGAATCCGGTTATACAATTATTGAACCGCAGGGAATGCAGGAAGGCTGGAAAAAACACCTGGCAAAGACCATCAAAGCCAATGTTTCCATTCCGGTTATTGCCGTAAATAATATTAAGCATCCTGACGTTGCAGAAAAGCTTTTAGAAGAAGATGTATGTGACTTTATCGGTATTGCCCGCGGACACTTAGCAGATCCGGAATGGGGTAACAAAGCTAAAGCAAGAAAAGAAGAGCTGATCCGTAAATGTATAAGCTGCATGGAATGCTTCCGTGTTTTAAACGCTTTAAGACCTTTGGAATGTACGATCAATCCGGTACTTGGAAGAGAATTGCACTTCAATGATGAAACAATGAAAAAAGACGGTGATGGAAGACGTGTTGTTGTGATCGGCGGCGGTCCTGCCGGTATGCAGGCAGCTATCGTTTTGGCAAAGCGCGGATTTAAACCTGTCATCTTTGAAAAAGATTCTAAGCTGGGTGGAACCGCTAATCTGGCTGCTGTTCCTCCACATAAAGAACTTCTGGGTGAGTTCATCGATACAATGACAGAAGAATTAAAGGAGCTCAATGTAGAAGTTCGTTTAAATACACCTGCTACTGTTGCCGAAGTTTCAAAGCTTTTACCGGTTGGTATCTTTATGGCAACCGGTGGAACTCCAATCGTTCCGCAATTAGAAGGCATTGAAAACGCTGTTACAAGCACAGACGTTCTCACAAATCAGGTTGAATATAAAGGCAAGAACATCATCGTAGTCGGAGGCGGTGTGACCGGACTCGAAACGGCTGAAACTTTATGCGCTGATAATGATGTTACTATCATTGAAATGGCTAAAGATGTCGGAACAACTCTATATGCCAGCGCGAAAGCTCTTCTTTTAAAGAGATTAACAGATCAGGGCACAAAGATTATGACCGAAACCACGTTGGTTTCTGTTCAAAAAGACTCTATCACAGTCAAAGACGCACAGGGTGAATCAAAATCCATTCCATGCGATGGTGTAGTACTTGCCATGGGTGTACGTTCCGATCGAAGCCTTCGTGAGGAATTTGAACAATCCTTTGATCGTGTTATCTTAATCGGTGACAGTGAAAAACCGGGACAAATCCGTGAAGCTCTGCATGCCGCTTACGATAAAGCGTTTGTATTCTAATAGTCGTATTTATACTTAACATAGTGAGGGTGGATGAATTCCATCCTCCTATTTCATAAAAAATCAGCTTTTTGTGTCGCAGTACATGTAACATTCTAAGTAAAATAGTCCAAAAACTTGAATTATATAAATACAAATTTGTTTACAATTTCACAAAAGGTGATATTATGAAGTCGTAAATAGACTTGAACATACTTTGGAATATATGTAATGCGAACCAAATTGAGAGAGAAAAGTATCGTTCAAGAAATACCCAAAAGGAGGAAATAGAAAATGAATTTTACACTAGAAGCACTTGATAAGGTAATTGAAGCAACAGGATGCTCTTACCAGGAAGCAAAAGAAATTTTGGAAGCATGCGATGGAGATGCTGATATCGCAATCGCTACAATCAAAAACGCAGGCCCGACAAGAGGTCAGGACAATGATGCAGCTCAGGATGCATTGGAAGACATCAAGAACAAGATTACTGAAATCGTAAAAGAAGGACAGGCAAGAAAGATTGTTGTTAAGAAAAAAGGCGAAGAAATTATCGCAGTACCTTTAGATTTAGGAATCCTTGGTGGAATCATCGGAATCTGTGCTGCTCCGGTAGCTATGATCGTCGGCGCTATTGCAGCATACGGTCTTGACTGCACAATTGAAGTTGTAAGAAAAGACGGCTCTACAGACGAACTTAAATAGAACTTAGGCAGGCTGAAAAGCCTGCCCGTTTTATAGAAAGGGGATGTGCATGTTAAAGAAGTATATTGAAAATTTAGATCGTAAATATCTAAAAATCTGTTCCTATGGAATTGTATCCGCATTAATTATCTTTATCTGCGGTTTGATCATCTTAAAGTCCAGCCCGTTTTTCCTAAATTTATGGACAATCATCACCGCTGTATTAAAGCCTTTAATTTTAGGACTGCTGTTATGTTATCTGGTTACACCGGTAACGGATCATATTGAAAGTAGAATAAAAATCAATTCGGGGGCATCCAGAGTGATCGCTGTAATTATCACCGTTGCGATTGCCTTATTAATTGTTGCCGGTATAATTCTTCTTCTTTATTTCACTTTGTCAAAAAACATTGGTAATATCAATATCGCCAGCTTACAGGAACTATATACATATCTGGAAGCAGAGTTTAAAGTATACTTCACCGGTCTCCAATCGCTGATTTCCAACGGAGATTTCTCGATGCCATCTCTTAGCGATGTGGCAAGCTCTACGGTAGCGGATATTAAAAATACAGCGACAACTTTGTTGTTCTCGATTGTATTTGCGGTTCATTTTCTTTTGGATGGCAAAAATATCCTGGCTTATTGGAAGCGAATCTACGATGTGACTGTAAGTAAAGAAATGCAGGCTAAAATCAAAGTATGGCTCGAAGAGGCAAATATGTGCTTTTCCGGTTATATCCGAGGACAGTTCATCGATGCATTGACAGTAGGTCTGTTGTGCTCGGTAGCCTTGAGCCTGTTAGGTGTTCCTTATGCATTAGTTGTGGGAATGTTGACAGGATTTGGAAATTTAATTCCTTATTTAGGCGGTGTTATGGGATTTGGATCTCTGGCAATATCCTGTCTGATCACAGGTAACTTTCAAGCCTTCATCATCGGCGCTATTACCATCAGTGTGATCATGGCCGTGGATTCCAACATCATCAATCCAAAGCTTCTCAGCGCCAATATCAACGTACATCCAATGCTGGTAGTTGCCTCATTGATTGCCGGAGGCGCTGTCGGTGGATTACTGGGAATGTTAATTGCGGTTCCGACAGGAGCTTTCCTGAAACTGCAGGTTGATCATTATATCGAAAGAAAAGAAAGAGAAAAACAAGCTGCTGATTCGGCCTAAATCGAATTCAGCAGTTTTTTTATGCCTGTTAACTGAAATATCGTTCTGTTCGATATAAAAGATAGCCAAATTTACTACAAAAAGGCATTAAAAAAGCCCTTATATAAAGGGCATAATGTCAACTGGTGCGGAGGAAGGGACTTGAACCCTCACGAGTGTTACCCCACTAGAACCTGAATCTAGCGCGTCTGCCATTCCGCCACCTCCGCGGTACTATTCTATTATACTAAAAAACGCATTTCGGTCAATTGTTTTCTGCATGAAAAAAAGCCCGAGTTGTACTCGAGCTTAGAATAATCCGGTGATAATTCCGTTTTCATCAATATCCATATCTAATGCAGATGGATGTTTTGGAAGACCCGGCATTGTGAGAACTTTACCGGTTAAGGCAACCACAAAACCTGCACCTAAACTTGGTCTGAGTTCTCTAACCGTAATTCTAAATCCGGTAGGTCTACCCATAATCTTTCCGTTATCAGTCAAAGACATCTGCGTTTTTGCCATACAGATTGGTAATTTATCCCATCCGTATTTCTTATATACTTCAATCTGTGCTTTGGCTTCATCGGTAAAGTCTACACCATCGGCACCATATACTTTTGTCGCAATAGCTGCTGCCTTATCTTCAATAGACATTTCAACATCATATAACGGCTTATAGTTATTTGGCTTATCGCAAAGTTCTACTACCTGCTTGGCAAGATCTAATGCGCCTTTACCGCCATCGGCCCATACGGTAGATAAAGACATTGGATGGCCGTTTTTCTGACACCAATCTTTTAATGCGTTTACTTCCCCTTCAGTATCGGTAATAAATTCATTGATCGCAACCACATAAGGCACTCCGAACTGCTGGATGGTATCGATGTGTTTGGCAAGGTTTTGGCATCCTTCCAGCATAGCTTCGATATTTTCTTCCTTTAAGTCTTCAAACGCCACACCGCCATGCTGCTTTAAAGCACGGATGGTCGCAACAATCACAACCGCATTTGGATGTAATCCTGCCATACGGCATTTGATATCCAGGAATTTTTCTGCTCCTAAATCGGCTCCGAATCCGGCTTCCGTAACTGTATAATCCGCTAATTGTAAACATGCCTTTGTCGCAATAATGGAGTTACATCCATGCGCAATATTTGCGAAAGGTCCTCCATGGATCAATACCGGGTTGTGTTCAAGGGTCTGAACTACGTTTGGCAAAATAGCATCTTTCATAACCATAGCCAATGCACCTTCAACACCTAAATCACGTACATATACCGGTTCGCCATCATAGTTATATGCCACCAGCATATTTCCGAAACGTTTTTTCAAATCCATTAAATCATCAGCCAGACAGAGGGCAGCCATAACTTCACTGGCAACGGTAATATTGAAGCCGTCTTTTCTTTCCACTCCATTTACCTTTGCACCCTGACCGATTGTGATATCACGAAGTTCACGGTCATTCATATCCAGACAGCGCTTAAATGTGATGTTGTTTGGATCGATATTTAATGCGTTCCCCTGATAGATGTGATTATCTACCACGGCACTGATCAAGTTATTCGCTACGGTAATGGCATGCATATCCCCTGTAAAATGAAGGTTGATATCTTCCATCGGTACAACCTGGGCATATCCTCCGCCGGTTGCTCCACCCTTTAATCCAAATACAGGACCTAAACTTGGTTCACGAAGTGCCATCATCGTCTTTTTACCTAATTGGTTTAAAGCATCTCCTAAACCAACAGTAGTCGTACTTTTTCCTTCTCCGGCCTTGGTTGGGTTAATTGCCGTAACAAGAATCAATTTGCCCTGTTCATTGTTTTTGATCTTCTGAAGAAAATCAAAGGATAATTTTGCCTTATATTTACCATAGTGTTCCAACATATCAGCCGGAATACCAATCTTAGCAGCTACTTTTTCAATCGGTTCTAAGACACATTCCTGTGCAATCTCTAAATCTGTTTTTGGCATATCCTAGTCCATATCCTTTCTTCCGATATCATTACGATGGAACAATTCTTTTGATTTTACTTTATCTACTTCTCTATATGTGTGTTCAAAAGCCTTTTCTAAAGTATCTTCCAGTGAAACAAGAATTAATACGCGTCCACCGTCTGTTACCAAAGTATCATCCACTTTCTTAGTGCCCATATGATAGGTTAAACAATCCACATTCTCTAAGCCTTCAATAACAGCCCCTTTGGTAGATCCTGCAGGATAGCCGGTGCTGGCAAGTACCACACCGTGACTTACCTTATCTGTCCACTTTAATTCAACCGGTTTTCCATCCATTACATCCAGAACCGCTTCTACAAAGTCACTTTCTAAACGAGGTAAAATAACTTCTGCTTCCGGATCACCGAAACGGGCATTAAATTCAATGGTTTTAATTCCATCTTTTGTCAACATCAATCCGCCATATAGGAAACCGGTAAAAGGAACTCCTTCTTTAACCATGGCTGCAGCCATTGGCTTCATAATAGTTTCCATTGCCTCGTTGATGATAGCCGGTGTAATTTTCTTAACCGGTGAATAAGAACCCATACCGCCTGTATTCGGTCCTTTATCTCCATCAAATACACACTTATGATCCTGTGCAACTTCTGTTGGTACCACAAGTTCGTTGTGGACAAGACAAATTAAAGAAAACTCAAATCCAACCAGGCACTCTTCGATTACAACCCGGTTATTTTCAATCGCAAACGCAATCTCTAAAGCTTCTTTTGCCTGGTCTAAATCATAGGCAACGGTAACACCCTTGCCGGCTTTCAGTCCGTCTTCTTTTACAACGATCGGAGCGCCTTTTTCCTGTACGTATTTCCAGGCACTCTCATAATCCGTAAAACTTTCATAAGCTGCTGTAGGAATGTTGTATTTTGCCATAATCTTCTTGGCAAATTCTTTACTGGACTCAACCTGGGTTGCTGCCTTTGTCGGTCCAAATATTTTCAATCCTTCTTTTTCGAAAGCATCTGTAATTCCTAAGGATAAAGTTGCTTCCGGTCCAACGATCGTTAAATCAATGGCCTTTTCTTTGGCAAACTTTACAAGACCTGCTACATCAGAATCACTGATCGGTACACAGGTTCCGATTTCTGCCATACCGGGATTTCCGGGAGCCATATACAATTCATTACAT
This sequence comes from Faecalicoccus sp., assembly GCA_017941505.1. Next base: position 12,711 of record JAGAWH010000119.1, read on the forward strand.
AATTTTGATTTGAAACAAGCATGTGCGAGAGCATGTTCTCTTCCGCCTTTGCCGACAACTAAAATTTTCATTCCTTGTTCTCCTCTTTTTGACGCATTTATTTTAACATGAAAACTCAATAAAAAAAGGTTGTCTGCTATTCTTTTCAATATATATATGATTCATTTTCTACTATTTACTAACTAAAGGTGAAATTGAATTATTCCGTTTCGTTGAAACGACAAAAATTTTGATGTAATCTATATGAGTAGACACTAACTGCGGGAGACAAAAATGAGCAAACAAAAAAGAAGAAAACGCCGAGTGAATAAAAGGGTCTTAAGCCTTTTAAAAATATTTTTAATGATTTTAGCTGTATTTGCGATAGGAAGGGTAATCTTTCTTTTCAACAATCCGGTTGTCTTACGTTCCACATCTCCTACCGTGGAGTTAAAGGACGTAAAATATAATCCTCTGGATAATGTGCGATATGTATTTTTAGGAAGTAAATCCGATATCCAGGTTACCGGTGATATTGACACGACAAAGCTGGGAAAATACCCCGTCACTCTCAAATATAAAAATGAGGAGATTCAGCTGACATATAATGTCGTTGATACAACGCCTCCGGAATTAACGGTTAAAGATTACCAGACAGATACCGTTGAGACGGTAAAGCCGAAACAATTTGTTCAGGAATGTAAAGACGCAACCGAAGTAACCTTCTCTTTCAAAGAAGAGCCGACCAAAGAATCCGGAAGACAGCGCGTTACCATTGTCGCAACCGATACAAGCGGAAACAAAACCGAAAAGAAGGCTACATTAAGAAGAACAAAAGATAAAAAAGCTCCGACAATTACAGGATTGGACGATATCGAAATAAAACAGAATCGCGATTTAGATTTAGAAAAAGGGGTAACTGTTACCGATGATATCGACACCAAGCCGACCTTGGAAATTGATGAAACCCATCTGGATATCTCTACTCCGGGAACGTATACCGTTACCTATAAGGCAATGGACCGTTCCGGAAATGTTCGTGAAGAAAAGCGTCAGGTCACTGTCATAGTAGACGAAGATATGAATCGTCGAATCGTGTATCTGACCTTTGATGATGGACCTAGTGCTAATACTAAAAAGATTTTGAAGATCTTAAAGAAATATGATGCGAAAGCCACCTTCTTTGTGACTGGAGCCAACGAAAAGTACTACGATTTAATGAAAGAAGAATACGATGACGGTCATACCGTAGCACTTCATACCTTCTCTCATGATTATGCGCAAATTTATTCCTCTGTAGACGATTACTTTGCCGACCTTCAAAAAATCAGCGATTTAGTTGAGAAACAAACGGGTGAAAAGTCATATCTTGTGAGATTCCCGGGTGGATCATCCAACTCCATCAGCGCTAACTATACAGAAGGAATTATGACAGAGCTTACTGAGCTGCTGCCGGAAAAGGGATATCAATATTTTGACTGGAACGTAAGTTCCGGAGATGCATCTGCAGATGACGTACCTGCTGAAACATTAATCGCAAACTCTACCTCTTCAGATGCCCAGCATATTATTATCTTGATGCACGATACAGACGCAAAGAATACAACTGTTGAAGCATTACCGGCCATCATCGAATATTACCAGGCTAAAGGCTATGAATTTAAAGCCCTGGAAATCGATTCTTATGCAGCACATCATGCCGTATTTAACTAGACCACAGAAATGTGGTCTTTTTTGACAAAAAAAGCTGCAAATCTGCAGCTTTACCATATCTTAATATCACACCACGGCCGTTTTTCAGCACAAATTGAAGATAGTTCTTTTAAATCTTCAATCACGGCACATGGATTTTCTTTTGCGAGTTTCTCCCTTTGGGTATCATCATTTGTAAAGCCGATGGAGTAAGCAGCCATGTTTTTGGCAGCTTGAATATCCTCCGGGTTATCTCCGATATAGATCACATCATCATGTCCTACACCCATTTGTATACAAGCTTCTATTAATCCGGATGGATCCGGTTTTGGAACAGGAAGATCTTCTTTTCCCAATACGAGTTCAAAATAAGAATCGAGATCGGCCTGTTTAAGACCTCTTAGTACCACATTGTGGCGTTTATTAGAGACAACTGCCATCTTATATCCCTGTGCCTTTAACTCCCTAACGGCTTCCAATGCACCGGGTATTGTCTTCAACATGGTTGGATGAAGTTTAAGATTGATCCTTTGATAACAGTCAATTACCGAGTCAACTTCATCTTCCGGGAAATAACGTCCAAAGCTTGTCTCCAGCGGCGGTCCAAAGAAAGAATACAACTCTTCTTCACTCAATTGATATTCCGGTTTTTTCTCTTTAAAGACCTGTCTAAAGGTTTCAAAGACCAGCTCTCTGGAATCAATCAAGGTGCCATCTAAATCAAATAAAATGACAGGATCCTTATGGATCTTAAATAATTTATGAAATACTCCCAGAAGTCCCAATACTCCAAAAGCCACCAAGCCAAGAGAAACAACCTGCGCAATACGAAGCGGTCCGAGCATCAAGGAATCCGTTCGACAGCCTTCAATAAAGAAACGGGTTGTTCCATACCATAACCCATACATAAACAGGCAGTCGCCTCTTTTCTTGTACAGCTTTTTACGGAATATAAAGGTTATAAACAAAAATCCAATGATATTTGATACACTTTCATATAAAAATGTGGGTTCCCGATACGCCTGGTCGATGAACATTCTCTCTTTTATAAAAGAAGGAAAATATTTGTAGAACGATTCCGAAACAACTCTTCCATACGCTTCCTGGTTCATAAAGTTGCCCCAGCGTCCGCATGCCTGACCTAATAAAACATTGGGAACAATCGCATCCGCAAAGCGGAAGAAATCCACTTTCTTTTTCTTAAAATACCATATGCTGAAAAGAACACCGGCAATCAATCCGCCATGTACTGCCAATCCCCCATTCCAGATCGCAAAGATTTGGTCGGGATGCTTGGAATAATAGCTCCATTCAAATATCACATAGTATATGCGGGCTCCGATAATCGCAAGGCTCATCATAGGAATCACATAGTCATCCAATACTTCTGCAGGATATCGCCACTTTTTTACAGTTCTCTGAGATAATTCATACGCAAATAAAATTCCCATCAGAATAAACAGAGCATACCAGGTGATATTGAAAGGACCGATCGAAATAAATATTTTAGGATCCGGAAACAGTTTCATCGTCTTCACCTGATTTATTCACCGCAATTTGAGAAAGAGCTCTTTCTTCAAACTCCTTGGCAGAATCAATTCCATCTTCCATCAATATATAATTTGTGACAGCCGTTTCAATAACCGTTGCCATTGGTCTACCAACAGATACCGGAATGCGCATATTTAAGATTTTGACACCCATGATATCCACGTATTCTTTTTCTTCGATACCAATACGGTCATAATCCGCATCGTCAACATATGCTTCTAAGGTAATTTGTAAATCAATTTCGGTTTCATGGGCAACAGCCTTTACACCAAACATTCTGGTCACGTTGATAATACCGACACCGCGCATCTCCATGAAGCCTTCTAACATCTCAGAAGTTCTTCCCACCAGAGCGTTATGGATCTTGAAACAGTCTACTCTGTCATCTGCAACCAGCTGATGACCGCGTTTGATCAGCTCCAGAGCAATCTCACTTTTACCGGTACCGGATTCTCCGGTAATCAAAACACCCAATCCATAAATGCGAATCAATTCTCCGTGTATGATGACCGATGGTGCCAAACACTCATCCAGATAAGTGATGATATTGATGATGGTATAGGAAGTTAAATCATTTGTCTGGAATACCGGAAAGTTTTTCCGCTGCGCAATTTCCTTTAATATTTCCGGGCATTTTACCCCATGCGCAATCACAATACATGGTGTAGAATCTCCTGTTAAAAACTCAAAAGAACGACGCTGGTCCACCTCATCCATCTGTTCATTAATATAACGGATTTCCTTGACACCCAGCACAACAACACGTTCTGTTTCCGTTTCCGGAAAATAACCTGCTAATTCTAATCCGGGGCGATTGGTATCGATCTGCATGATCGGTCGATTCAATGCCTCGGAATCTCCGGTAATTATTTCCCATAAAAACCGAGCTGCCAGGTCTCTGACACATACTCTATTCATCTTATTTCCTTTCCAGAAGCGGTTTTAAATACTGTCCTGTAAAACTTCCAGGAGTATTGGCAACCTCTTCAGGGGTTCCCTTAGCGACCACGGTTCCACCGTCTTCGCCGCCTTCAGGTCCCATATCAATTATCTGATCGGCACATTTGATTACATCGAGATTGTGCTCAATCACAATCACAGTATCTCCATGTTCAACAAGTCTCTGGAGCACTTCTATTAATTTTTTAACATCATCAGAGTGAAGTCCGGTGGTTGGTTCATCCAGCACGAATACCGTTTTTCCCGTTGCCTTTTTCTGTAATTCACTGGCAAGCTTGACACGCTGGGCTTCTCCGCCGGATAAAGTTGTTGCGCTCTGACCTAACTTCACATAGGATAATCCAACATCATATAATGTCTGCAGCTTATGACGAATCTTGGTTACGCTGCTGAAAAACTGTACAGCCTCATCAACTGTCATATCCAAGACATCGGCAATCGATTTCCCTTTATATTTCACCTGTAAAGTATCTTCGTTATACCGAGATCCATTACATTGGTCACATGGCACATATACATCCGGAAGGAAGTGCATCGAAATTCGCAATATACCATCACCCTGGCAGGCTTCGCACCGTCCACCTCTCACATTGAACGAGAACCTTCCTTTATCATACCCCATCATCTTGGCTTCTTTTGTCTGGGCAAATAAGTCTCGGATATCATCGAAGACCCCGGTATACGTTGCCGGATTAGATCTAGGCGTTCTTCCGATCGGATCCTGTCCGATTTCAACAATCTTATCGATATTCTCTAATCCTTTGATTTCCTTACATTGGCCGGGACGAATACGAACTCTGCCAAGCGAATGCTGGATACCTTTTGTGAGTACTTCTGTTACCAGACTGGATTTACCGGATCCGGAAATACCTGTCACAACCGTAAATGTACCTAATTTAAAATCAACTGTTACATTTTTTAAGTTGTTCTGTGTAGCGCGCACTACCCGCAGCTTTTTTCCGTTTCCTTTACGTCTGATAGACGGAACTTCAATTTTTTTGCGGCCGCTTAAATAATCACCGGTGATTGAATTTTCATTGAGCATGATTTCTTCCGGTGTGCCGATCGCAACAACCTCGCCGCCATGAACACCGGCGCCCGGTCCGATATCCACCATAAAATCGCTGGCACGCATGGTGTCTTCATCATGTTCAACGACAATTAAAGTATTACCTAAATCCCGCATCTCTTTTAAAGATGCGATTAACTTATCGTTATCTCTTTGATGTAGACCGATACTTGGCTCATCTAATACATACATAACACCGGTCAATTTTGATCCGATCTGAGTTGCCAGGCGAATACGCTGGGCCTCGCCGCCGGATAATGTTGAGGCAAGACGGTCGAGTGTCAAATAATTCAATCCGACATTATTTAAGAATTCCAACCGATTTCGAATTTCCTTTAAAATCAATTCGGAAATCTTTTTCTGCATATCATTTAACTCAAGATCCTTCATAAATTGAAGGGCATCCTTGATACTCATCTGTGTCCATTGATACAAATTTTTCCCCTGAATCTGCACGCTTAATGCCGCTTCATTTAGGCGGGCACTATGGCAGGTTGGACATGGTTGGTCCGCAATAAATGAGCCATACCATTCTCTGGACATATTGGAGGTAGTTTCCATGAATCTTCTTTCAATCATCGGAACTACGCCTTCGATATATTCCACCTTCGTCTGCACAATACCGCTGCGTGAATTCAAGGTATATGCGATCGGTGTATCCGATCCATATAAAAGATAATTCAACTTCTTTTTCGGAATACTCTTAATCGGAGCATCTATATCTATTTCATAATAATCGATCAGTGCCTTTATTCTCTGCCACTCTAAATTTTCTGAATTCACGATATTCTTATAATACCGTATACCTCCCTTTGAAATGCTCAGGGTTGGATCGGGAATCAAAAGGGATAAATCCACCTTCTGGGTAATTCCTAAACCGCGGCATTCCGGACAGGCACCTAAAGGCGCATTGAAAGAAAAGAGTTTCGGTTCCAGTTTCGGAACAGAGAATCCACATATTTTGCAGGCATAATTCGATGAAAACAGCGTTTCTTTTTCACTTGTCAAAAGAATCGCGAATCCATCCGACAGCTTTAATGCCGTTTCCAGAGAATCTGAAAACCGCAGGCGGTCATTCGATTTCACGATACGGTCTACAACGACATCGATATCGTGTTTCTTGTTTTTTTCTAACTGATCTATTTCTTCTAAATATACAATTTCACCATCAACGCGGGCACGAACAAAACCTTCTTTGATCAAGCGTTGAATTAATTCTTTAAAGGTTCCTTTTTTACCGGAAACAATAGGACTTAAGATAGTACAGCGGGTCTTATCCGGCAGTTCCATAATACGGTCTACCATCTCTTTGATCGTACTTCCGGTAATCGGAATATGATGATTCGGGCAATACGGTACGCCGATACGCGCATACAAAAGACGAAGATAGTCATATATCTCCGTAACGGTTCCGACAGTGGAACGCGGGTTATTGGATGTAGTTTTCTGATCGATCGCAATAGCCGGGGATAAACCATCGATTTGGTCTACATCCGGTTTTTCGCTGTTTCCGAGAAATTGGCGTGCATATGCAGACAACGATTCCATATAGCGTCTCTGTCCTTCTGCATAAATCGTATCAAAAGCCAATGATGTCTTACCGCTTCCCGACACACCGGTCATAATAATCAATTTATCTCTGGGAATTGTTAAATTTATATTTTTAAGGTTGTTCTCACGAGCACCTTTGATCTTGATATACTTTTCCATACTATTCTCCTTAAGAATTCCCATTATAACATAATCTCTTATAAACTTATGAGGTTTCGCTTACAAAACCTCATAAAAATCCATCATCATTATACCCTATACAGCCGGAAAAAACTTCTATTAATCCATTAAAAAAGCAGGGTTCTCCTGCTTTAGTAAACTCGATGAATCACAATGTTGTGACTGCGGATATATCGAATCAAAAAGATCGTTCCCACAATACTTGTGATTGCCACAAACAATAAACATATCAATTTAATCTTAAATACTAAATCTTTCATATTATTCCTCTGTCATCATTCTTAAGATATCGATGGTCTGTTTCTCTCCGTTAACAGGACTTTCAATAAGGCCCTTCTCAACGCAATCCGCTGCGTGGAAGATTTCGCCTTCAAAATCGCTGACCATATCTTTGTGGATCACAAACTCGGTACCGTCGTTCATTGTCACATAGGCATCTCTTGCCTTCCAATGGAACGGAATCTCAATCATACCCTTCGTTCCGAATATTTTCATTCTTCCGGCTCCCGGCTGTACATAATACCAGCTGGCAACGCAGACAGCGCTGGCTCCGCTCTTAAAGCGAATTAAGGCATTGTAATCAAAATCTACTCCGTATTCATATTTTTTGGAAATCTGTATGGTTTCAATTTCATCGCCATCCAAATAATCATAGACACCGGCAGCTGCATAGATTCCCACATCTCCTGCGACACCGCCATCTCCCGGAGTATATACCCAGGTGTTTTTTGCGGTTTCATCATAAGGATTGGCATAGGTATATGCGGCATCAATATGTTTGATCTCGCCGATCAAGCCTTCGCGGATCTGTTTTTTTACCTCAATGTTTAAAGGTACAAAGAGCTGTTTCAATGCCTGCATTAATGCTCATGTACGGTAAGGAAGCAAGCAACCGAAAACAAGAGATAGACCGCCAGCACTACACTATTCCGAACCAAAGACCAAAAGATAAGCATTGTGGGAAAATCTAAACTTTTGGATTTTCCTACAATGCCGACTACGGCGGAATCCTTCCCACTCCTTATATCTTTATTTCCGTATACATTGAATTTGTATTTAGTAAATGCTATAATGTCCCTATTCAAATTATAAATGTGTTGAATTAGTTACATGTACATATTTTTTGTGCCGCATAAATACCCTGTTGAGGTTGTCGTTCTTTGTCCAGATGTGGAAACAATAAAAGGAAGGGAACGATACAGGGAGAAAACAGGCTATTCCGGCTTTACGGTTGAAACCTTATACGATACATTTATGCAGACAACACCACGGATCGGCTTTTGGCTGGACAATTCCAACCAAACACCACAGCAGACAGCAGAAACCATTCTGAACGCCAGAAAGTCGGTATGATTGTTACATATAAGGGGAAGAAAAATTTCTTTTAGGTACTTTCTTTCCTAAAACTAATGTGATATAATAGCATCATTCCAAAAAAGGAGTAAAAAATATGCGGCAAGGTATTCTTAAATAAAACTATAATCAAATAGTGGGAACAAAGGATTATGATAGTCCCTTTTGTGGGGGCTTGGTTTTTTGTACCCAATTTAAGAATACTTTTGCCTTATCAATTTTGACATATCCGAAAAACAGCAATCACAAACAGGTGTATGCTGTATATGTGTATGTCCGCAAATTATAATCCCCAGTGGTAAAAGTATTTTACTGCTGGGGATTTTTATGCCCTTTTGGGGCTGTAAAAGGAGGACAATCACATGAAAATAATCAATATTGGAATTCTCGCCCATGTAGACGCAGGAAAAACAACATTGACGGAAAGCCTGCTGTACACCAGTGGAGCGATTGCGGAACAAGGAAACGTGGATAAAGGAACTACAAGAACAGACACTATGATTTTGGAACGGCAGCGCGGAATTACCATTCAGACAGCGGTTACTTCTTTTTGCTGGAATGATTATAAAATCAATATCGTGGACACTCCCGGTCATATGGATTTTTTAACCGAAGCATACCGCTCTTTATCTGTCCTTGACGGAGCTGTTTTAGTCATTTCGGCAAAAGACGGCGTACAGGCACAAACCCGTATATTATTCCATGCGCTTCAGAAAATGGACATTCCGACAATTATCTTTATAAATAAGATAGACCAAAATGGGATCGACCTGCGGCGTGTTTACCAAAGCATTAAAGATAAACTTACCAGTGATATGATTGTCATGCAGGAGGTTTCCCTGTCGCCAAAGATAACCATGACCGATATTTCTGATTTGGACAAATGGGATATGATTATTTCCGGAAGCGATGAACTATTAGAACGATATGTTGCAGAGGATTCTTTGGATATACAGGAATTACAATATGAAAAGTGCAAAAGAACCAGATGCTGCTCTTTGTTTCCTGTTTATCATGGGAGTGCAAAAGACAATTTAGGAACAGAAAAACTGATTGAAGCGATTACAGAAACTTTCATTACAGAAACAGACGATATTCAGTCTGAATTATGTGGATATGTTTTTAAGGTTGAGTATACAGAGCGGAAAAAACGGCTTTCTTATTTACGCCTGTATCATGGGACGCTCCATTTACGGGATACCCTGCTGCTGTCAAAAAAGGAAAAAATAAAGATTACAGAAATGTGTATTCCGTCAAATGGTGAAATCGTCCCGGTTGACCATGCCTGTCCGGGAGAAATTGTTATTTTAGCTGATGATACTTTGAAACTGAACGACATTCTGGGAAATGAAAAACTCCTGCCTCACAAAACACGGATTGATAATCCCATGCCATTACTTCGGACAACGGTAGAGCCGCAAAAGCCGGAGCAAAGGGAAGCCCTGTTAAATGCCCTCACAGAGATTGCTGATACAGACCCTCTTTTGCATTTTGACATTGATACTGTTACACATGAGATTATATTATCTTTTTTGGGAAAAGTACAGTTAGAAGTTATTTGTTCGCTATTAGAAGAAAAATATCATGTGGGCGTGGCTATGAAAGAGCCTTCGGTTATTTATCTGGAAAGACCGCAAAAAAAAGCGAGCTACACGATTCATATTGAAGTGCCGCCGAATCCGTTTTGGGCATCTATTGGTTTGACTGTAACACCGCTTCCTGTTGGAAGCGGAACACAATATAAAAGCGAGGTATCTCTCGGCTATTTAAACCAAAGTTTTCAAAATGCCGTCATGGAGGGTGTGCGTTATGGAATGGAGCAGGGCTTATATGGCTGGGGAGTGACAGACTGCCAAATTTGTTTTGATTATGGAGTTTATTACAGCCCGGTCAGCACCCCCGCTGATTTTCGTTTTCTTGCGCCTGTCGTGTTGGAGCAGGCATTGAAAAAAGCAGGAACACAACTGTTGGAACCATACCTTTCCTTTACCCTTTTTGCACCGCAGGAATATCTTTCACGGGCTTATAATGACGCACCAAAGTATTGCGCAATCATTGAATCAACCAGACTTGAAAAAGATGAAGTTATTTTTAAGGGGGAAATCCCTGCCCGTTGTATTGGTGAATATAGAAATGATTTGAATTTTTATACAAATGGAAGAAGTGTCTGCATTACAGAATTAAAAGGGTATCAGGAAACTTCCGGCGAGCCTGTGTTTCAGCCACGCCGCCCGAACAGCCGTTTAGACAAGATCCGGCATATGTTTCAGAAGATAATGTAACATCTTGCGCAATGCAAACGTTCATTGCTGGCTATTGCGAAATATCATTGATAAAATCAGCATCAGAGAGGAGGAACCATTTTGAACCAGAAACAGACGGATATTACAACAGGAAAGCAAATACGTCATCTGCGAACACAATCGGGAATGACACAGGAAGAACTGGCTGGGAAATTGAATGTTACCCGGCAGGCGCTATCGAATTGGGAGAGAGATGTTAATGAACCCGATTTAAATACGTTGAAAAAAATTTGTTTTCTTTTTGGAGTCCACATGGACGATTTTGCGAAGGAGGTAATAACAAAAATGGAAACATGTGAAAAAAAGAGAAACGACAATTTAATAAGTATGATATGGCAATTGGACTTTTTTATGGTGTCGGGATATTTCTTGGCATTGGTATTTTCTTTGTTGGCGGTTTTATGACAATGTCGGGTGCAGGGTGGGGAGCATCACTATTTGGCGGTGGCTGTTTTTCTCTTGTATTTGGCTTGATATGCCATGCAGTTATTACATTGAGAAGAAATGACAAATGATGACATATCCTGCTTTCTAGTCTTTTCGGTCATATCGCGTAAAAAAGCCGCTGCTTTTGGCTTTCCAATAGCGGCGGCAAAGGGAAATATCCTTTGAATACCTTACAGAAGAAAAGTTTTGCAGCATTATAAAAATAAAAGCCTATACCATTTTGGAAAGAAAAGATACATAATAGTCAAGACGGCAACCACCG
>JAGAWH010000120.1 GCA_017941505.1 Faecalicoccus sp.
CGGATACCATACTGTCCGTTTAGAGTCATTTGAAAGCAATCGATCAATCATACAAGTGGGATCCTTTTCTCATGCATCAGGTCGGTGCCATCCATCTATGAAACGCACTCATTCTTAAAACAACAAGAAAGCCGAACATAATCCAGCAAATATATTTGCCCCCGCATGGATACACCAGCTTGACAATATTGAGCCCTTCGCTATTTCTTCATTGATGTATCCCATAAGCCATCCGATCATACCGGTAAATAACGAAATGCCTATGGCTTTAAGATACCCCGTTGCCGATACAAACATAACGCCGTGCATAAGGCCGAATAGAATACTTTGGATCCCATTGGACGCAGGAAATCCAATGTATGAAGATAACCTTTTTAACAAGAATCCCCGAAATACAATTTCCTCCGGTAAAGCGGTATTAAAAACCGCATAGATCAATATAGCCGGAATTGCCCATGGCCCCTTCCCGGCAAATACAGAGGTAGCCATCTCCACATTTTTTAAAGACCAAAACATAAAGAGAGATAAGAAAAGGAACAGAAACATTATCCCCAGCATCCATAGAATCATTTTATGGTTCCACATATTCTGTCCTTTTTTTAATCCGATCCACGTAAGAAAACCTTCTTTTTTTCTAGCCGTAATCAACCACCATAAAAATGGAAGCAGTGAAAACAAACAAATCTGAAACACACTATTTATTGTCATTTGTATAAACAAGTTCATAGGGATCTCCTTTCATCCAGTTACATATATCGTATCGGAACATTCTTTCTGTTTATATAGATAAACCTTAAGATAAGCTTAAACTTTTCATAGAATTAAAAACCTCCGGTACATCGATACCGAAGGTTCTTTTAAGAAGGCATGCATTACGACCTTATGATCCTTTTTTCTTTTTCTTACTGGCTTTGCGATATTGCAGAGGGGTTACACCATACAAGGACTGAAAGGCCAAGATGAAACGGCGACTATCGGAAAAGCCATGGTTGATAGCTACTTGGTAAATGCTGTCATCGGTTTCCAATAGGTCAAATCTGGCTTTTTTTGCCCGATAATCCGACAAATACTTGCTGAAGGTCACCTGCATGTTCTTTCGAAAAAAGGAAGAAAAATAACTGCTGGAATAGAAGAACTGCCGCGCAACCTGCTCCTGTGTGATTGGCTGGTCATAATGCTCTTCTATATAAGCGATGATATCCTTCATCTTATTCAGATTGCCGGCTTTTCCCGCTTTGTTTGTACGTTTTTGACTACTTTGACGATCCCGAAACAGAATGGCCAGTATCTGCAGGACCAATCCTTCCATTTCCGCTTTCTCCCATTCGGTCAACGGATGATCAATGTGACGATAGTGGGCCTTCTGCTGTGCCATCGGACAGTCAGCCGAAAGTTTGGAACTGATGCCATCATCATTGATCGCGTAGTGTGAAAGCTTCTTCATCAGAGGCCCGATAGCCGGGTCCGTATTTCCATCGGATTGAAAATGGATTCCTTGCACAGCCGGAAACTTTTCGTTGATATACTCTTCCCGTACTAACAACAGGATGGCAATTTGGATCGGCTTCTTCTCGGTAAAAGGATCCAGTTTAAAATGATGAATGCTTCCGGAATTAACGATGATCACCTTACCGTCTTTGGAAAGGTACTCGGTTCCATCGATATAATGATGCGATCCATCATACATACAGTAACAGATCTCCATTTCCGAATGCCAGTGATGCATCAGCCGATCGGCAATATCCGGATCTACTCCCGGATCCAAAAAGATTTCGATCACCTGAAACGGAAGACCATCTTCATACGCAAACTGTTCATTTTGTACATTGATCTTCTCATGCATTGTTACTCTCCCAAGGCTTCTGGTTAATTACAGTATTTTTTAAAAAATTCACATGCATCTTCCAGACATTCCTGGCCTTTTTCCAAACTAACATTACAACAGAAATCATGGCCCAGTTCCATTTGTTCAGAAGTATAGAAGCGAATATCGAACGCAACCTCATTACGTATCAACGCTTCTGCCAGAGGCGGGATCTGTATTTTCAAAAAATCTCCCGTTCCGGTTGCCGCAAATACAGGTGGGAACTTCTTCGTGATATGTTTCAGCACATTCATACGATCCATTTCCACGACGGTTCCTCCCTGCTGCAGATATTCAGCGACAAGTGGAAGTGTGATCTCATCTTCTTCATTGTATAAATCTACCTGATAGGTACCGCAAAAGGTCCCTAAGGCACAAAACATAAATCCCTCCGGTGCTGAAAACGCATAACAATTGGCATAGTCTTCATTGGTCAGGATCGCAGCGTACAATCCGACTGTATTCGCCCCTGCTGAATCACCTACACCAAAGATATGATGGGTATCCAATCCATACTCATCTTGGTTCTCCATGATCCACGAGGCAACCAGATTCGTATCCTCAAGCGGCGCAGGATAGCCGAATTCCGGAGCTAGTCGATATGTATAGTTTATAACCGCAAACCCATTTTGAGCAAGGCGCATGCAGTAATACTGGTATCGCTCTTTATCTCCATAGACCCAGCCACCGCCATGTATCGAAAGAATGACAGGAAGCTTTCCTCTTTTTTCCTTCGGTCGATAGACATCCAGACGATTCCACTTCGGGTCGGGTCCGTATACTAGATCATCAAAGCGTTCGATGTCTTCAGGTGTATGCAGTCCGGCATCTCGTATCGTATCTCCCTCATGAAAGGTTTCCCTCATTTTATATGCGTATATACTCATGGCCTATCCCTCTTTTCGAAGGCCAGCCTTGGCTTCCAGATCTTTCTGGATCTGGCCGATATATTTATCCAGATTCATCAGAATACAAAGGATCAAGACAATGGCCGAGAAGATAGCCCCGCTGTAGCCAAACGCAAACTTAATGGAACTGATGGCAGACGGCGTCTGTACAGCCGCTGTTCCGTCATAGCCTCCCAGCGCAATGATCCAGCTTCCGATAGCCAGTCCGAACCCGATGCCCAGCTTCATTCCAAACGATGTACAGCTGTTTACCAAGCCTTCGGAACGTACGCCGAATTTCCATTCTCCATAATCCACTACATCCGCCGTCATCGCAAACAAGCTCGAGAAGATCAAACCAATCCCGGCACCACGAATACACATACCGACCATCGCCAAACCAAAGGCAGCCCCGGCAATACCGATCACGATGGAGCCGATGATCATGCAGATCGATCCTAAGATCAAGATCTTCTGTTTTCCGATTTTCTTAACCAATGAAGGCACAATCAGATTCACTGCCAATGTTGGCAACGCATTGGCCAAAGTCATCAAGGTAATCGCCTCTACGTTATTCAGTATGATATTTGCATAATAGTACTGTGTCTGCAACGGACAACAATAGGCAATATAGACAAACATAAACAACAATGCCTGGATATAGAAATACTTGTTTTTGAACAATGCCGGAAAAGCTTCTCTAAACGGCACTTTTTCCACAACAACAGAACCACTTTGGTCTTCACCGACATGCTCCCGTACACCCGCAAAACAAAGAATAGACAGAACCATGGCTACAATCGCATAAATAATCGACAATGAGCGCCAGCCCACAGAGGATAATAGATTAGCGGTAATCCCGTTGATGATGATCGTAGTGATTTGTGTCATCACAAATCGCATCGCTGCTGCCGAAGCGCGATCCTGTACATCCAATGTCATTCGCGATAACAACGCGTTAAACGGCAGGTTATTGGCTGTGTATACAATGACCATCATAAAAATATAAGTCAGATAGGCATAGATCAAATTCCCTTGTGCCGATAATCCAGCCGGGCAGTTAAACAACAAGAAGATACCGATCGCCATCAATGGCGCTGTCCACAACATCCACGGTCTCGCCTTTCCATACTTACTGCTGGTCCTGTCAACCAGGGCTCCCATCAGAAGGTCACTGCCCCCATCAAAGACTCTGCATACCAGAAGCATAGTGCCGACAGCGGCTGCCGCTATACCTACTGTATCCGTATAATACGCCGATAAAAAAGTTCCTGTTAAAGCCACCACAACATTGGCACTGCAATCTCCTAATCCATACGAAAATTTTTCCTTGAAAGACAATTTCTGATTTACTGATTCACTCATTTTTTCACCTCTTTCAGTTTAAGATTTCTTTCTTCTAAACTTAGTTTAGAAGAAAAGCAGCACCCACTTCGACACGATTCTTATGGAATTAATTACCATTTTTTACGATTTTCCACGAAAACCCTTTCATTGTTCCCGTTTTTCAATTAATTGCCCGCTAAATAGCAGCATGATCAAACCATGTTATATATATGTCATCGATTCCTACTTCTATCATTCATAGGAAGAAAGAATGGTTGATTCATATAATTATGACAATGATAATGTCAAATAAAAATGGATAATAAAACTGTAAAAAGGAGAAAACATAACATGAAAACATATTATTTCACTTTAACAGGAACAAAACACCATTACGGTAAAGACTTTATTGAAAAAGATATGATAATAACATTAGAAAAGGAACCAGATAACGAATATGACAAAGAAGCAATCAAAGTATGTTTGAAACCTTTCGGATGCATTGGGTATGTTGCGAACAGTCCATATACTGTAATCGGAGATGATTGTTATTCAGCAGGACGATTATATGATAAGATCCCGGATACAATAGAAGCAACTGTACTCTTTAAATTAGACCATGGAATTATTTGTAGGGTGGACATTGAATAACTTAAAAGTGATTATGTATAAATAAATACTATATCAAGTACAAAAGAATAATCCTGAAATAATTATAATATAAACATCGGCTTCCCGTATCTTATTAGCTAAAAAAGAATAACATAGAAAAACAGCGCTATCTGAGATACTTGAATCAGATAGCGCTGTTCTTTTAGAATCATTCTTTTATAAAGAAATGTTGACCATCTATTATCAGAACATAAATATTATGAAATCATCGTTTACAATCCTCATGATATCAAAACTCTTCGTAGTTCAGCAACTGTGTTCTAAATTTAACTATTTATTAGGAAGTCCCATATTTTCTTGCTTATTTCGTTTATTTTTTTTATTTCACCTTCTAA
>JAGAWH010000121.1 GCA_017941505.1 Faecalicoccus sp.
CGAATTCTGAATCTTAAGAATACAAAAAATGAGGGGAAGAAGACTGACTGAGAAGGTCTTTTTCTCATTCTTCCGAAAAACATGGAGGAGTATTCGAGATTTAACTCGATATCTCCTCCATTTTCTTCTTTTATTTGCGTTCAGAGGTGGCCATTTTCAGCAGCCTCGCATGTGCTCCTTAATCATCATAAATATTGATAAAACATCTTTCGTAGGTAATCTCTTTATCCGGTGCTATTGTCATGATCATATAGGTACCTAAAGAATAATCTTTTTTATTGTAGGATTCTCTCGGTCTTCCTAAACTGCCCGGATTGATAAATCGGGCATCCCAAAGATATCCATCGGCAAATATATGGGTATGTCCGTGAAGGCACAGATCGATAGGATAATCCGCTTCTCTGTAGGCTTCCATCTCATCTTTCAAGTCTCTGGAATACTTACCATACCAGATGTAATCATCCCCATGGAACATAAATATGCCGACTCCATTGATCTGAATGTATTCTTCTTTGACTAAGCCGACATCATAGCGGTCGCAATTGCCTTCGATCATGATCCAGCCTTTGCGTTTAAACTTTTCAACCTGTTCTTTATTCATCTGGGTATCCCCCAAGTCGATATAATAATCTGCGTTAGGATGCAGTTCCATGACCTTATACATTAAATCTATGCGGCGGTGAGAATCGGATGTGATCACAATTGTTTTTATATCTGCCATAATATCCCTACTTTCAAAGTACTATGATGATATCATATATTTAAGGTAATGCTGAAGTAAAATCATATATTTCAACTCCTTAAACGTTTCGAAAATGTATCAATTTTGATAATATACCATTATAAGAAAAGAGTAATACAATGAAAAAAGCATATAAAAAAGTAGGAAAGCTGCGCTTTGGACTGGAGGCGCTGTTAAAGCTGTGGCAATTTCAGATTGTCGTAGCACTGATCCTGTTTTTTCCAATCCAAATATTAAACTCTCTGGTTACATGGACTGCCAATTCGACAGGAACAGCAGCCACAACCGCCAATTTATCGCAAATTTTAAACTGGAGGCTTCCGGTTATCATCTTATTGGGATCCGCTATTATGCTCATCTACTTTACGGTAGAGCTCCTTTCGCAAATATATCTTTGCGAAAACATCCTCAACGATGGAACAGCCGGTGTATGGGACTGTTTAAAACAGGGTTTTAAATCATTAAAGGCATTTGCCAATCTCAAGGGATTATTGATTATCTTATACATTATTATCGGTGTACCGATTTGCGGTATGGGATTTTCTGTCAGTGCCACAAAGAATTTCTATATTCCTAATTTTATTACCAGTGTGATATGGTCCAACCCTTTATATACCGCAGCATATCTTGCCGTGATATGCCTTCTGTTGTATTTGGGCAGGCGATTAATATTTGTGTTTCATGCCATAATAATTGACAAACTTAATCTGGATGAAGCAATTGATCAATCAAAACAGCTTTTAAGTCAACATCGACGTAATTTAACATGGCGAATCATCCGATACTTTGTGTTAGCGTATTTACTTCTCGGAATTATTTACTTTCTTGCGAAAATACTTCCATACGCCCGATTAGACATATTAGGGAAAAACTTACCGATTGGTTATACCGTCAATTTGGAAAATCTTTCCGAATTGGACGCCAAGGTTTTGGCATATCGTATCTTCAGTGCCCTTACCGTATATACCGGCAGCTATATCATATTTTTTGTAGAGAGTTTGATTACCAGTGGATTTTTATATGAAAGCACAAAAATCTACAACATTTATACAAAAAGAAGTACAAATAGACACTATGTGCCTAAGTCTTCCTGGCCTCATATTTTCAGAGCTGTTCAGTTCATCTTTATAATCGGTGTACTGTCTTTATTCTCTGTAATGGTTGGATATAACTTTGACAGTGTCTTTCACCACGATCCGGTAAAAATAACGGCCCATCGAACGGGTGGTTATCTTGCCAGTGAAAACTCATTAGAAGGAATTGATGCAGCCGTAGAACATAATTGTTACGGAAGTGAAACCGACATCCAGAGAACAGCGGACCAGCACTATATCATTAACCATGACAATACCTTTAAACGCTTAACAGGAGATTCTCATAAGCCAGGTGATCTCACTTTAGAGCAAATCAAGGAACTGCGCATTCATGATACGACAGGAAACGGCAATTTATTAGAAGTGCCGACCATGGAAGAATTATTAGATCGAGGAAAAGACCGCATTATCTTGTTCCTCGAGTTAAAAGGTGTATCCGCCGACAAGCAGATGGCCGATGATGTTGTAGCGGCTGTACGCGAGAGGGATATGGTTGATGATGTGATACTGATTTCCTTAAACTATGAAGTACTGGATTATGTGGAAAAGAATTATCCGGAATTTGAAACCGGCGTGCTCATTTTCAGCGCATTAGGCGATGTTTCCCGTTTGAATTGTGACATGATCATCATGGAAGAAGAAATGTCCACCAGCAATCGAATCAGCTCGATTCATTCAGCCGGTAAAAAGGTTGGAGTATGGACGGTAAATTCAGAATATTCTCTTTATCACTTCCTGGATTCCGATGTCGATGTCATTATTACCGATAATGTGGAGCTTGCCTTAAAGGTACAAAAAGAACTCGATCAAAGAACGGATTTAGAAATTCTTGAAGATTCCGCAAATCGATCATTTAACTAATACAAAAGGTTCGAATATTGAATTCGAACCTTTTAATATGTTTATTTAATTGTTACATTGATTACTTCGGATGAGAAGGTTCTCTGGTATACGTCGGTTAATACCGCATTGAATGCGTAATTGCCCGGTTCAACCTTAGCATCTTCTACCGTTAAACGCTCCTGCTTCGTAATGTAGATGCGCTTACCGGCAGGTTTTGTTTCTTTTAAATTACCGCTCTCATCAAAGGTTTGGAACATAAATTGGATATAATCTCCTGCCTCTAATGTCAGAGATCCTTTCTGTTCCAGAAGTCCGGCACCAAGCTCTGGGTTGAGTTCTTCATAACCAACAACTCTTCCTGTCGGCATCTCTTGACCGGATTCAGTTGCATCCCATTCTACATTCAACAGAATCTCTGTTTTTCCATTCAACATCGCAGGAACCTGTCCATAGAATACTGCGGAATCTTTAGTTTCACGTACACCCTGTGCCTGATAACATACAACCTGTCCGTTAATATGTACCCAATGTCCGTCAAAATCAATCATCGGATGACCGTTTTCATCGTCTTCACCGACATAATCGGAGCCCAGATAAACCATGCTGCCATCATCGTTTCGTTTATAAACCGCTGTCTGGCAGTCCAGCATGAGATTCCATGCATCATCCGGAAGATTGATCTTATATCCTGTTTCTGTTTCTTCTAAAGGAACATCGATGATAACCGGTGTAGTATCGTAATTCTCAAAGCCGGCTTCATACCAGTCTTCCTGGGTATAGTCTTTAAAGGTAATATCCTGTAACCACTGTGTAAACTGTGTGAAATTGTGAATATCTTCAATATCAATATGTTCTGAAGCATTGTATGTTTCTGTTTTCTTATAGGCAATGATGCTGAAGAATTTATTTAACATCGAAGATTCGTCATCTAATGAGAAATTCTTCATCTGTTCATATGCAGGGGTATAATTCGACATATTGTCGTAAGGGAAAGTAACCGCAAGACCGTTAATACCATCAAATGTATTCTTATTTCGATAAAGGACACTTGCCTTAACCGTGCTGATCAAATCATGGTACTGGTCATCTGTATAGATCACATTATCCAAATCGATATCATCTAACACTTCCAAATATCCAATTAAGTCAATAGAGTTCAGATCCTGGAAGGTATATGCATGATTGGCTGCCGTACCGATATAAGAGAAAGCCTTTGGATCTTCCTGAATGGCCTGGGAAGAACGTGCCCAGAATTCATTCATCTTATCGTAAGCCGGTTTTACCAAAGTGGTGTCCACTACAGATAGCGTACTCATCTGCGGACCGTCTGTATTTGAGAATGTTAAATTGTAACCATCATAAGCCCGCATCATTTCCTTGAAGAACTCTTCCGATTCAATACCCGGATTTTCTGCAAGCTTTGCGAAGGCCGGAGTATAATACCATCCAAGTCCGCCTTCAACTTCTTCGGAAGCTAAGAAATAGTCTGTATATGGTTCTAACAGAGCTGCCAATTCAATATCCTGCATCAGGCAGGCATCAAAGCCGATGGTATCGAATTTCAGTCCGGATGCTTCAATGGCAGAAACGATATCTGTTGAACTTAATATATTCATGGACTCTTTTGTCTTATTGACATCATCTAAACCATAACCCAGAGTGAAACCTCCACCATGGTCCCAGAATACCAGCATGTTACGGTCTGCCGGATAATTTTCTTTTCCCCACTTTAGGAAGTCTTCCAATTCTTTTTCTTCTGAAAGGTTCGTGGTCTCCGGTAAATCCTCAACTTTGGCGATCTTTCCGTTTTCAATCACATAGCGTCCGTAAGATTCATCTTCCACACCCTTTGTGAACCAGCGCTTTGCACCACCGATTTCCAGAACAAACTTTAAACCATCTCCCTGTTTTGTGGCCTCGATCATCTGATTGATATTAATGGTACATAAGCCCATCTTTCGCTCCAAATCAGATCCGATGAGATAGGAATATACGACAACACTCTTATCACCCGAGTGATCTGGGAAGAAGTGTTCACGACTTGGTTGTAAGTTTTCTAAGAAGTTGGCATCAACTTCTTCTGTATTAGCGATGAAGCTGTCCTTAATTTCTATATTTTTATATTCGGATTCTACATCCTGAATAACCATTCTTACTAAGAACGGGAACATCAGCTGCTGATTGGCCGTAAAACCAACAGTAAGCAAAATAGTGCCTAACTCTACTGCAGAAACTAAGAAGAAGACTACTTTTCTAAGAATGGTCTGTATCGGTCCATACTTAGGAAGCGGTGGCAGTTTTAAAGGAACATATTCGGATTTACCCAATCCGAGAATCAATAGGAATAATGGTGCAATTAAGATCGTTCCAAGATAAAACCAAGTTGACTTTTTGAAGGCCTGACACAGTCTCCAATATAGTCGAAGCATAAAGAATCCATAAACAAGGAATGCCACCATCATATATAAGCGTCCAAGTCCTGAGAATGGGTCCAAATAATACGCAAATCCTACAAAGATTGCGGTAATGAGAAACGGGCGCCAGAATGTGCGCATACGCTGCATCAAAACTGTACAGAATTCCCGCTCAGCCACAAACGGAACAATCGCAGTCCATTGACGCAATCCCATTTTCTTTAAAATAAAGAAATATCCGATTGACTGCAGGATCCACGGAATCGCCCACATTATTGGGTGTTTAAAAAAGTAAATGTATAACATAACCTATTTCCCTGTGCATCTGTTAAACAGATACACTCCTTTCCGTTAATATTTATTATAGTTTCCTTAAAAACTGATGTAAAGAAATCCACAGGCGAAAATCCCTTAGATACTTAACAATACTGAATTAAAAAAAGGAGCCAAAGCTCTTATAGGTCTTTGATATAGCGAACATCGCATTCAAAATGACCGGTATCACCCAGCGGTTCATACAATCGAATAAAATTATACTTTTCATAGAACTTCTGGGCTGCAATCATATTATCCAATGTTTCCAGATAACATCGCCGATAATATTTTTTGGCATATTCCAGGGCAATATCCATCAATTGATGGGAGATCCCTGTACCGCGAAGCTCAGGCAGACAATACATTTTCTGTAATTCACAAACACCATCAACCTGCGGCAGATCTCCGATCCCAACACCGCCTTTAATTTGACCGTTTTCATCTTCCACGACCCAATACTTACAGCCTTCCGTGTTATAGATCTCAGAAAAGCGGCCTAAATTGGGATCTGCCCAGGCCGTTCCTTCATGATTGCCGCCAAATTCAATCAAACACGTTCTTATAACGTGTTCTATCCCTGAATTATCCTTCTTTTCTATTTCTCGAATCGTATATTTCATATTAATAGCGAATCACATAGTAGAGTACATAAATCCAGCTCAATAATCCATGAAAGATTGCCCAGCCAACAGAGTGCCAATTCACATAGCTGATGACCATCGCTAAAGCGCTGCCAAAGGTAATTCCTCCCTGAACTGTTTTCACAATGACTTTTCTGTTCTTCATAACTTACCCCTTTCATTTTTTATGCCTTTATCTTACCATTATTTTTCAAAATGGTTCATCATAAATACTCACCGGAGATGATTCTATTGAACAAAAAAAGAGAAAACCATGTGATTCTCTCTTTAAGTCGATGGGTTATTATTTCTCATCGATACATAACTGATCAATCCAGGCAAACAATTGGGATAAATCATAATCCCCACTGTGTGGCAGGCCCCAAGGCAGGGCAAAATCAACGTTGAATCCTTTGTTTTGTAATAACGTGGCTAAAATCACAGGAATAGCCAGTGAAGTATCACGGTCAAATGCACCGTGGCGGATCCGCCAGTTTTTGGTGATACCTGCATTATTGTTTAAAATAAAGTAAATCGGATTCATGATTTCAATCATTTTCTCATCCGCTTTGGCTGCATTGAGTACTTTGGAATGAGCAAGAGAAAAATCGGTAAAGTGTCTTCCGTCGACTTGTTCATCACCGAATTCTTCGTTTTCCGGAGAGCTCATATCCAAGGCATCAAAAGCCGGTGTCGCCTTCATTCTGGTAATCTTATGGATATAGGAATCCCAATCCAAATCCTTAACTCCTTTATCATCCTTGATCAAATAATTCTGCTTTACGATCTCACTGCCCTTAACCATAAGGTAAGCTAATTCATTCATCACCTTATGGGTGGTGTATTCTTTATCAGCAGAAGATACGACAAATCTTTTTACATATTCTTTGAATGAGCCTTCCCCATTCTCATCCAATGTGAGAAAAAGACCTGCTTCGTCTTTCAAATTGAGGCTGTTTAGATAGGCCGGGAACAGCTTTTTCAATTGGCTTGACAACAGAATCTGCTCATCGCTCATCATGCCTTCATCCGGAATGCGGATGATCCCTGTTTCAGTGCGTTTGTGCTTGGTACGGTGATAATCATTACATCCGCAAAACTGCCACTCATAAGCTGCATCGGCATTTTCCAGATTATGGATCGGGCAGTAACAGCTGGCCGCAAAAATGGTATCTGCTTCATTGGCTGCACCGATTTCATTTAAATATGCATCATATTCATTCGAATTACCGCTGGCTCCTGCTAAAGCGGATAAGGCTCCTCCCGCACTGGTTCCATTGGTAACAATTCTTTCACAGTTTCCCGGTATACGGTCTTTATTGTGACGAATATAGCGGATAGCTGCTTTATAGTCCACGATAAATGCCGGTGCTCTTCCGACTTTTCGTCCTGTGTTTTCTCCTAACGATCCCTCTTTACTGCCTTCAAAAAACTCTGTCGCCACTTTGCCCGAAGTTCTTCCCCTTACTCCGGCGCTGACAACTACATAACCATGTTCCAATGCCCGGAAAATCGAATTGAGTTGTCCAGTATGGGAATTAATACCCGGTTCATCACTTGGTCCGGGCATATAGCCGCCAACCGTATTCGGCATAAAAATCGGCGCACTTTGCTTATCATAGCCATTGATTGTCTGTCCCTGATAATACGCTTCAGGAACAAAGATATTCATTTTCTGAATAGGATCCTTGGGATACAGGCAGTATTCAACATTTCGATACGCACGATACTCGATAATTCTTCCATCAATTTCTTTCGATTCTTTTTGATAATTATCCATGTTCAGAGTTAGCAGATCTTCCATATATTTACCCTTTCATTCACATGTAAGCAGAGTCTGAAACTCTGCTTACTTCATTATCTATTTGCCTAAAATTCTTGTAGCTTCATCGTCATTATATACCATCAGAGTTGCGACAATGGCGAAAATTCCACCTGCAGCAACGCCAATGCAGTACTTGATGATATCAGCAGATCCGCCGCCACCGGCATAGTTGAAGATACCAAATAAGCCGCTGCCGCCAAACATATACATCTTTGTCTTTAATACGCCGATTATGGCACCGCCGACACAGCCACCAAGAATGTTGACTACAAACAATTTCTTCATCGGTACAAGAATTGAATACATCAATGGTTCTCCGACACCGCAGATTTGAGAAATTGTAGCAGGAATCGCCAAATCTCTGACTTTCTTGTTGTTGCGGCAGGCCCAACAGATTGCTAAGCCCTGGAACATACCGATCATCGGACCGATACCACCGCAAGCCATAATATAGTCATACCCATTCTGTGCAATTAAAGATAAAGCCAGACCGATAATAACCCAATGCATTCCAAATAATACGAGAATACCAAATCCACCACCGATCAATGCACCTGCGATCAAACCGCCGACAACCGGAATATTGAATAATGCTTCAATCACGATTTCGATACATACTGCTACAAAGTTCAATACCGGACCGATAACGATATAGGCAGCCACAACGGATACAATCAGTGTAATAATCGGTGTTAAAATACCCTTCAGATTTTCATTAATGTGATTCTTGCACCATTTTTCCAGTTTCGATGCCAAATATACAGATACAATAACCGGGAATACACTGGAAGTATAACCGGCTCCCGGCATAACGATTGGAATACCGAAGAAAGTATTGAAGTAGGTCATTGCGAACTGTGATTCTCCAAACAATGTTCCGGCAACCGGTAAAGTGGAAGCTATGTTTACCATAGATGGATAAACTAAAGCAGCACCGATGCTGGCTCCGATAAATTCATTGCATTTAAATTTACGGGCAGCTGTAAAACCTAACATAATAGGCAGGAAATAGAAGAATCCATCACCTATTGCCATCAGCAGCATATATATGCCGCCTGTCGGATCCAGAACGCCGATGTTTTCGAGTGCCAAGAAAGATGTGACACCTTTGATAATACCGGCTGCTGTTAAAACACCCAGAGTCGGAACCAAAATTCCGGAAATGGTATCCATCAATGTACTCAATACGCCTTTCTTACCTGCGTCTTCATCCTCTTCAACAGCACCGCTTCCTGCGATGTTCTGTGTTTCGATAATTGCGTCATAAATGCCGTCAACTTTGTTTCCGACTACAACCTGAAGCTGTTTACCAACTTCCTGAACCTGAATAACATACTCGGTTTCCGATAAAGCTTTCTGATCTGCTTTTGTAGAATCCTTAAGAACAAAACGTAATCTTGTTACACAATGTGTAAGTGATACAACAATGTCACTGCCGCCAACAAGTTCAACAATCTTTGCGGCTACGCCATCATATTTACCAGCCATTCTTTTTTCCTCCTTGAATATTTTTTTTATTAAAGAATGTTTCTATGAATATATTATTCAATAATACATAGATTGTCAATAAATATTTTATTTATTTTTTACTTATTTTTTATATATATTCTTCTGTTTTTTGTATATAATATTTATATCGTTAAATGTTTTATTTAAAATATGATTTGGAGGTAAAAGAATGAATCCCTTTCAGAATATGGAAAAGCACAAAGAAGAGTTTACCCAGAACGATACAAAAATTTATGAAGCAATAAAAGAAAAACCCGAAAGAGTTATATCCCTTTCCACCAGTGATTTAGCCCAAGAGATCAACGTATCCCAGCCGGCTCTAACACGCTTCATCAAGATGTTAGGATATAAAAAATACAATGATTTTCGTTCTGATATCACCGCCTGGGCAGCTACGATGAATTATGAGTCCGGCTCCGATTCCCTGCCTTATTTTGAAAAGCTGCACCTAGTCATAACAGAAGCCGAAAAGATACTAAATGATGAATATTTAACCGAGCTTGCCAAGTACATATTAAGCTTTAAAAGAGTCTTTGCGACAGGAATTTCCAAAAGCTATCAACCGGCCTATCTGCTTCGATCTCTGTTAAGGAAGCATGATATTCTGGTTCATTCTGTACCGCTGGATGAGGCAATCGAGACAGCTGATTATCTGAATGCAGATGACTTGTTGATTGTGTTCTCTGTTTCTGCAAAAAGCGAAATCATGGATAAGGTTAAAAATACCGAAGGTAAAATTATGCTGGTAACCACCAATGCAGGCCACGCTTATCAAAAAGATATCGATCGAATGATTCTTCTGCCGTTTTTACCGCCTGATCCGGAAACATCTTCGATTTCTCCTATATTATTTGATATCTTAGCAGAACTTATTGATACCTATATCGCAAAAGCTCTTTCCAAGAAAGATTAAATAGCAGAAAAAAACCATCCTCAATGAATTCTCATTTTGGATGGTTTATTCTATCTGTTACTTTTCTTCTGTTACAGGATTTTTATATGTTACGTCATCACCATAAATGGTTGTCCAGTCATTTTTCATAGATACCGGAGTCCATCCATGTTCTTCACATGCCTTATACATATCATCTGCTTTTTTGACATTTCCGTTTTCACGTTCTAAATCATCACAGCATAACATGAATGCCTTGCTCTTATACTGGTTGTTTGTCAAAGTATAATCTGCCATGCTGGCATCACCCATTGAGTTACCAAATGATAATACCGGCTGGAATCCAATTTCCTTTGAGATGACCTTAACCTTGTTCATCTTTAAGTTTTTCACCATGAAATCGCCGCCAAGAACCAGTTCATCACTGTCTTTCTTGAATTGGTAAGTCAAACCATCTTCACCATTTTCAGCAGTTGCGACAACATTTTCATCCGATCCGATGATCTTGTCCTGAGGGAAGATTTCCATTAAATCCGAATCGTTCACAATCGCTCTTACGATGAAGCGGTCGGTTCCGCTGATAATATATACATTAAAATCATTGGCCTGCAGATATTTCACAACCTGGATCATCGGTAAATACCATCCTTCACCGCGTGTCATACCTTCATAGCTTGGCATAGCTGTCTTTTTGAATTCCTGTACATAGGCATCGAATTCTTCAAATGTCATACCGGCAAAAGAAGATGCGATGCAGCGTCCGTGATCCACTTCGATACCTTCGTATTTAGCACCTGTTGTATTCATATCCACAATCTTTTCTGCAGTTTCTTTTTCAAAATCGCTCGGTGTATAGTTTTCATCTTCCAATACACGATGTACTAATAACATATAATCAAAATAGTTCGGATCTGTTTCACAGAACAAAGTTCCATCAAAATCAAATACCGCAACACGGTTTGCGACCGGAATGAAGTCCGGGCTGCTTGGATCGGTGATTGTTTCCATATAAGCCGTTAATTCCTGTTTCAATGGAGAATCATCTGTCCAATACGATAACGCCTCTTTAGCATCAACTGTTTCTGCAACCGCAGCTGCAGGCTGCTTGTTCATTAATGTAACGACACCTACAAGAGCTGCTAAAGCGCAGATCATTGCGGCAATCGCAATTTTTTTCCACATTGCGGGTACAAGTCCTTTATTTTCCATATTTTAATTGTCCTCCGTCCGACTATATTTTAATCAGTCTTAAATAGAATTCAAGCATTAAAGAAAAAAACTCTGAGATTTCTCCCAGAGTATTATTCAACACTGACAAGTGTAATTTCAAAATTCAATTCTTTGCCGGCCATTTCATGGTTGGTGTCAAATGTGATGGTGTTTTCATCTTTCGCGGTCACAAGGGATACAAAACGGTGTCCCATTTCATCCCGCAACATGACACGCTCTCCGACATTTAAGTCTTCACATCCGGGCATATCCTGAATGCGGATAGTTACAATTGCCTGTGGGTTTGGATAACCATATGCCTCTTCCGGCATCAAGTGGACATTCTTTGTCTCTCCCACTTCCATATCGGCTACTGCCTTATCAAAGCCTAAGATCATCTGACCGGCACCGCAGATAAATTCTAAAGGCTCGCCTCTATCATAAGATGCATCAAACTCACTTCCATCATTAAAGGTTCCGCGATAATGAACTTCAACCTTTTTTCCGACATTCTTTCCTTCAAACGGTGGCTTAGAATGGCATCCTCCACATCCTTCATGATGATCATGACAGCCATGGCATCCCTCTTCATGACGGTCATGATGATGGTGATCACAGCTTTCATCCGATGACACTAATTCTCCTTTTAAATACGCTTCTACAACTGCATCTACATCGCCTTCTGCACCGGCACATACTTCAATATGTTTATCAGCTAATGCGTTTCTAGCACCGGGACCGATTCCCCCACAGATCAGTACATCAATATCGTATTGTGACAATAATGCCGCCAAAGCTCCGTGCCCTTCACCATTGGAGGATATTACTCTTGATGAAATTATTGTATTGTCTTCAACATCAAATATCTTAAAGCTTTCTGTTCTTCCAAAATGCTGGAAGATTGTATTGTTGTCATATGGTACTGCGATTCTCATTTTCTTTCCTTCTTTCCGCAGGTATTATCATACACATATTTTTTCAATAACGCAAAAAAGAAACTTTGGCTCTTATAAATCATTTATAAAACAAATATCCCATTCAAAATGATAATGATTAACATAGTTTGAATATATGCATTCCATGTCATATCAAAAAGCGGATGTTATATATTTGTGCCTTTTCTGTGACCGAGCGTTCGATAGAATGAAATCGTTCACAATATACGAAAAGAACAGACGAGGCAAAAACAATTGCAGCTTCCGATGCCGGAGTATCTGTTCAAGATGTCGCCTTTACAAACGTTTACCATAAATATGAAAATGGGTACGACATCATCAGAGTCGAATTTAAAAAAGGTGATACAGACTATAAATATGAAATCGATGCCACAACCGGTTCAATCCTGCATGTCCACATAGATTTTGAATAACGATTGATAC
>JAGAWH010000122.1 GCA_017941505.1 Faecalicoccus sp.
AGGACCGACCAGGCTTGGTCAATCCTTTGGAATACTATCTGAGTTATTCGTGATTCAATACAAATGTAGCGCCGTATACGAGACCCGTACGTACGGTGCAATGGGAGGGGTGAAAATTATTATTTTCCCTCTACCCTATTATAGTAACGGAATATTGTTTTTAGCACATTCTTCCCACATTTCTTCCGGCCAGATACTTGCCTGTACCTCTCCGATATGGGCTTTTTTGAGCAGTAACATGCATAAACGGGACTGACCGATACCACCGCCGATGGTATAAGGTAATTTCTGTTCCATAATGGCTTTGTGGAATGGGTAGTTTAAACGTTCCAGACAGTTTTCCTTTGTGAGTTGGTCAACCAGGGAATTCTCATCCACGCGAATTCCCATGCTGGAAAGCTCAAGAGCTCTTTGTAAAGGTTCATACCAGAATAAGATATCTCCGTTTAATTCCCAGTCATCATAGTCCGGGGCACGTCCATCATGTTTCTGTCCATTGGATAATTTTTTACCAATCTTCATAACGAATACGGCACCGTGTTCTTTACAGAATGCATCTTCTCTTTCATGAGCATCTAAATCCGGATACATATCCAGAAGCTCCTGTGTTGTGATAAAAGTAATCTTATCAGGGAGATGATTGACAGCCTGTGGGTATTTATACCAGACTTCATGTTCCATATGTTTGATGACTTTAAAGATTCTTTCTACATGCTGGCGAAGAACTCGTTCGGTACGCTCTTCTTTAGAGATGATTCTTTCCCAGTCCCATTGATCAACATAGGCTGAATGCAGGTTATCTAAATCTTCATCCTTGCGGATGGCATTCATATTGGTATATAAACCTTCATGGTGTCTGAATCCATAGGTTCCTAATGCGTAGCGTTTCCACTTGGCAAGTGAATGAACAACCTCGATTCTCTCATTTGGGATATCCTTCATTGTGAAATGAACCGGCTCTTCCGTTCCGTTCAAGTTATCGTTTAAACCGGAACTTTTTTCTACAAATAAAGGGGCCGAGATACGCAGAAGTCCAAGCTCTTTTCCGAATTCATGCTGGAAAGTATCACGGATGTATTTGATGGCTTCCTGAGTTTCACGAATGGATAATACCGGATTGTAATCCTTTGGAATAATTAATGTCATAGTCATCCCTCCTAAATCATACTTGTTTATTTTAAAACATTGGCAGATAAGTCGCAAGAACCGCAAAGAAAATAGCGGGTAATAAATTCGAAACTTTTATATTTTTATTGAAGGCAATATTGATACCGATACAGAAAATCAATACCGACCCAACCAAAGATAAATTGGATAGAGCAGCCGGTGTCATAATCGGCTCAATCAGTCGTGCAAGTAAGGTAATCGATCCTTGAAACAGGAAGACAGGAATACAGGAGAAGATGCATCCTTTTCCATAAGCTGATGCCATGATCGCAATGATGACCGCATCCAGAATGGATTTGGTGGCAAGAATGGACCAGTCACCTAAGATTCCGTCGTTGATCGATCCGATAACAGCCATAGCTCCGATACATACCGTTAGGGAGGCTGTCACAAAGGCATCGATAAATTGATTATCACCGGAGTTACCGCTCTTTTCCTTTAACCAGGTACCAAACTGAGTCAGTCGTAAATCAATGTTGATGGCTTCACCGCAAAGCGCTCCGGCAACCATGGAGAAGATCAACATATTGGTTCCCTGGGTTGTTACCGTATTATTAGATACAACCAGACTTTTTTCGATAAATCCGGATATGGCCATAAACATGGTGCTAAGACCTAACGTCAGCATGAGGATATCCTGAAAGCGTTTCTGAATGCCTTTTTTTAGAAATAATCCAAGTACTCCACCGGCAATAATGGCAAGAGTATTGATTATCGTTCCTGTTCCAATCATAGTTTGTAGTGTACCATATTCTCGTTTTCAAGTAAATTGAATTAGAAATTCTCTTTGTAACAAATGAAAATTAATGAAAATTGTGAAAAAAAGGCAATATTCTTTCAAAAAGATAATTCATGTTTTTGGATTTGTGATATATTAAATGCATACATGTAAACGAATTTTTATCAGGAGGGATAAATTATGGAAAAGAAAGATCTTGATTGGGGGAATATCGGATTTAATTACCGTATCACCGATTATCGTTATGTTTCAAACTACAAAGATGGCAAATGGGATGAAGGACAATTAATTTCAGATCCAAATGTGACCATCAACGAATGTGCCGGAATTCTTCAATACTGCCAGGAAGTTTTTGAAGGATTGAAGGCTTACACATGGGAAGATGGAACAATCGTGACTTTCCGTCCGGACCAGAACGCAAAGCGTTTACGCGACTCTGCTATGCGTCTTGAAATTCCGCCTTTCTCAGAAGAGCAGTTCTTAGATGCGATTGATAAGGTTGTAGCTGCCAATGCAGCATGGGTACCTCCTTTTGGTACAGGTGCTTCTCTATACATCCGCCCATATATCTTTGCCAGCGGACCGGTTATCGGCGTTAAACCAGCTGATGAATACCAGTTCCGTGTACTTGTTACACCGGTAGGACCGTACTTCAAAGGCGGTGCTAAGCCAATCACGATCTGTGTCAGCGATTTTGACCGTGCTGCTCCTCATGGTACCGGTCATATTAAAGCAGGATTGAACTATGCGATGAGCTTACATGCACACGTTACAGCGCATGCAGCAGGCTTTGATGAAAATATGTATTTAGATCCGGCTACAAGAACATTTGTAGAAGAAACCGGCGGAGCTAACTTCTTATTTGTAGATAAGGAAGGAACAATCGTGGTTCCGAAATCCGATTCCATCTTACCTTCTATCACAAGACGTTCATTAGTATATCTTGCCAAGGAAGTATTAGGATTAAAGGTTGAAGAAAGACAAGTTCGCTTCGATGAAATTGAAAACTTCGTAGAATGCGGTCTTTGCGGTACTGCAGC
>JAGAWH010000123.1 GCA_017941505.1 Faecalicoccus sp.
GCTGTTAATACTCCTGTTTCAATCAACTCTTTCATATCTTCCTGTGTATAAGGACCCACCTGGTTTTTCTGGCGGTCGATATAATACCATTCCTTTGGGGAGCGTACATTACTTTGATAAGCCGTAGTTGTCTGTCTTGTATAAAGCTCCGTGCGCTTTAACCGCGTCCAGTCCGCCATATCCGATTTCCATACATAACTGTTGTCGGTAATCACATTACGGTTGTAAAGATCCATCATTTCATCTTTTGTATAAGGGCCGTTCTGGTCATTAGAACCATCCAGATAATACCATCCGTTGACAGGCTGTCTGGATGAAGATTTTTTGACTCTTAATTCGGTATCATACAACGGTGTCCAGTATTCAAATCCATCTCTATATACCATTGTGTTTTCAAAAATGTAGCCCTGATCTAATCTTGACAACATCTCTGATTTAGTGAAAGGACCGACAGACTGGCTGTTTTCAACATAATACCATTCTTCCGATTCACGAACTTTCTGTTTTTCTGCCAGCACAGATTCCTTTAAAAGGATCCAGCCTTCCATTCCCTTTTTCCAAACATAAGTCGTGGAACCGACACGGCCGGATGCCAATTGATTACGCATTTCGGTTTCCGTAAAAGGTCCTACATTTTTATTTTTTTCCAGATAATACCATTCCTTTGCCTCTTCCCTGATTACTTCAATAGAAGGAACCAGCGGTAAGGAATCATTAAATGTATTGTCATCAACCGGATGACCGCAATTCGTACAGAATCTAGCCCCATCCGGGAT
This sequence comes from Faecalicoccus sp., assembly GCA_017941505.1. The sequence continues at coordinate 777 of JAGAWH010000123.1, forward strand.
GTTATATCCGCAATATTTACATTTCATAAACTTAAATCCTCGCTACTCAAAATTATACTACTTTTACGCTTAAAACAAAACGCATCCCATAGAATGAAAAAAGCGGACAAAGTCCGCTATCAAACACGAATCAATTTTAACGCATAGATTAACCATGCCGTCAAAACTATAAAGATGATCACATACGGTATAAAATTATATTTCACAATTGCCGCATATTCCCGAATCATAGCACTTGGCCAATAATACAATGCCGTATGAGCACCGATTCCATCCGCATCCATTCCAATACGGCTCGAATACAATAAGGCTCTCAAAACATGATAGCCGTTGGTAACGATGACAACCTTGGCATCCGGTTTCTCACGATCAATTATTTCTTTACAGAAGGTGAGATTCTCCATCGTAGTGGTCGATTTATCTTCCATGATGATATCCTTTTCATCGATTCCCTTCGATACCAGATACTCTTTCATGGCCTGTGCTTCGGAAACAGTTTCATCGTGTCCCTGTCCTCCGGAACAGATAATCTTTCCGCCCTTTGCGTTTGATTCAAATACTTTAGCTCCCTTATCCAGTCGGTTTGCCAGAAGCTTGCTGATGCGATTTCCATCCAACAATCCGGCCCCCAGAATAATCACATAATCGTAATGTTTTCGATGTCCAATAATCTTTATGAGCCAGGTATAAAACATAAAGGCTAAAAAAACTAAAGAAACATAGAAAACACCGAATCCGATAATAAAAAAGATCAACCGCCAAAAACTGGCCGGCTCATCCGAGCTGTGATATAAAGCCCGAATTAAGATAAAGGCACCGCACGTAATAACAATCCCAAATATCAATGACAACAGATTAGAAAGACTTTTCCCTTCTCTTTTGATCATTACAAGACCGTTTAATACAAGCACAATCGGAACAATCAAAGTAATCGCAAGACTCACCAATAAAAATAAGTATAGTGCCATATCACTATGACCGTGATTAGAAAGAAAATCGAAGAAAAACATGAGGCTGCTCATGACAAAGATCAACAGAAAAACTCCATTACGAAATTTACGCCTGTCGATTGTCATAGAAATTACTAAAGCCAAAAAGCTAATAAACATTACAGTACCGTAAATTCTTGTCATATTATCTCCTTATACGAATTGTGAGAATAGGCAAACCATCATTGCGATTTGCATCGCACTCAAAACCAAGGTATAAGCCTGTCCTGTATAGCTCCGGTTGATTTTATGTTTCGGTACCAAGACAAGCAGAATCAATACCGCAAACGGAATAAAATATCTTCCCTGTACACCTTCAATAATAGCTCCTCCTACCGGAGTCCAATACAGATACATCGCCAACATGGCTGAAATTCCTAATAACAGCACCAGAATGATGCTCCATATCTTTGCGCCGATATGAAGACGTGCCTCCCCTTCTCCAAATGGAATTGTCGTAAAATTCAAAACAAGATATCCATAGGCAAGAAGTTCAGGAAGCGAGATATTAAACCAGGACATTTTAACACCGGCAAAAGACTCTAAATAAAATTGGGAATTCATTTGAAGAGAATCGGACCACAATGTCGGTATCCGTGATACATCTTCTAGCAGATAGCGCATCTGGGCTGAGGCATCCACACCCTCCCGCATCGGTGTCCAATCATCCGGTCTTATTCCTAACAGCAGCGTATTTCCGCGATATGCCAATGGAAGTAATACCACAAATAAAGCTACCAGCAGCCACTTTGAAAGAGTCATGCTATTTAATTGTCTACTGCAGACAAACACAAAGCCCCATAATATAATATAATTCGGCTTTTGAAGGCAGGCAATGACCATTAAGGTTCCTAAGATGCAGATATCCAGATATTCGATTTCTTCTTTGTTGAGAGCTATATCAAGGATATAGGCAATCGAAAAAAAGGAAAATGAATGTAAGATCACATCCAGTGACATTGAAGATGCCTGCTGCACGCAGACAGGACTTAACATATAGAGTAAAAAGATATATTTCCCAAAAGGAATCTTTCGGATTGTCCAATAACCTACAAAGATATAGAAAAACGCATTAAATATTCTTCCCAGAACATAACCCGCCATCAAAGATAAATTCATTATACGGGCCAGTCCGATTCCTAAAGCCGGGATTATATAATAAATAAAATTACTTTGAACAAGCGTGGATGTTACCATCAAATCCTGATAATCGCAGGGCGCAAAAAAATTCCGGATGAATATTTCATAATTATAGTAATTGGTATCTCCAAAGCCGGTATAAGCGGTAGGAATCGCAACCTGGAATTCATTGGTAAGCACGCCTGTGGATACCAGATAAGCCTTTCCGAAATGCGATGGTTCATCCGGAACCGCATTTGGAACGATAATGAAACAATATGCCATGCAGATTGGTATTGCCGCTATCGCAAATAAATCTTCCGGTTTGTTCCAATGACCAATGATTAAATTGAGAAAAAACCAGAAAAAGACAATGGCAGATATCACAAACCAGAAAAGTGCAGAGATATGAACGGTCCCTGTATATAAAAGATCGTATATAAACGGAAGGAAAGTAAGTATGACAACACCAAATAATACTGCTTCCAGAATATAAGCAATTTTATACTCCATCATGCTTTCAAGAAAGATGTCAACACGGTCATCCTTGACATTACCTAATATCATCAAGTAGGCCACACCTACCAGAATCATGATAAGAATATAAAAGCTGAAAGAACTGTTTTCCGGCGTATAGCTGTTTGCCTGAATCCTTAATAACATCGCCGCCATAACAACCGGGATCAATCCGATAATTTGAATAAATCGTCTCATATATGATCACTGCAGCTAAATACTGTCAGGCTCCTTTCTGAAGTTACGCAACAAATTTACTATGCGATTTTCTAATGTATAAAGCACCGTATAACAGGCAAAGAATCATCATTGTCAAACAATAGCTCATCGCAGCCCCCGTCAACATCCATTTCTGAATAAACAGAATCGCAATACCGATTTCCGCAGCTCCGGCAATCAAGGAGCAGACTAATTGTTCATCAAGTATGCGAAGCGCTGTCAAAACAGCTGATATAACAGTAGACAATGAGTAGAAAATAGCTCCAAAAA
>JAGAWH010000124.1 GCA_017941505.1 Faecalicoccus sp.
CCTGCGGTTGGACTTTCACCAACTAGAGATGTGCCATGCCCGACACACAGAAAAAGAACCAAGATCAAATCTCAGTTCTATCAAGTCTTATAAATTGGCAGCACCAATCATGCCTGCCTGGTTACCCAGTTTTGCGACCGCAATGGTCGGAACCATTCCCTGTACACCGCCAAATGATTCTTTTTCTACGATTTCCTGTAAATGTTCCAACATATCATCGGCATATTCAGAAATCTTACCACCTAAGATGACAAGCTTTGGACGGAACATGTTTACCAGGTTGACAATACCGGTTCCTAACATGTCTTCGTATTGTTCCACAACTTCCTGCATGTCGATATTACCTCTCTGTGCCTTGCGGAAAATATCCGGAAGCGGTACTTCTTTTCCGGCAGCCTGGGAAGCTGCTCTTAAAAGTGCCGGTACAGATGCATAAGCTTCCAAACATCCCTTTCTTCCGCAGGTACATAAGCGGCCGTTCTGGCGGATGACCATATGACCGAATTCACTGCCACCTAACATACCACCCTCAAAGACTTCACCGTTGAAGATGATACCGCCGCCTACACCGTTACCGAGTGTAAACATAACTACATCACTGTAATTGACACCGGCTCCGGCAACCGCTTCACCAAGGGCTGCACAATCGGCATCGTTGGCAATACGCACCGGACATGGGATTACGCGTCCCATCTGTTTGCGAATCGGAACATTGCTCCAGCGGATATTGTTGGAATAGATAACGGTTCCCTTTTTACGGTCAATCGTTCCCGGCACACCAACACCCACTCCGATACACTGGTCCAGAGGAATGTTGTTCTTGGCAAGTAAATCAAGAGTATTCTGGGCAATTTCATCCAAAAGATCTAATGGGTCTCTGGAGCTATCCATTGGATAGACTTCCTGATCCAGGATTTTTTGATCCGGACTGACAAGTCCAATCTGAATCTCAGAAGAACCGATGATAACACCGACACGAATCGGGTCATCCTTTTCGCGAATGGTTGTAAGAAGGGCATCACATGATCCTTCAATTTCCCAGTTTCCGCTGTCAGCCGTTAAAAGAATGCTGTCACCTTTTTTATAGGTTACGCTTTCTCCCTTGGAAGAAATCGTACCTTCACCATCCAGGATCAAAATACTTAAGAATGACTCTTCACTGACAGTTCCCTGCATACGGTTCATCAGTTTTCCATCAAGGTCTAACTTATCTACCGTAAAGTAATCGCAATCCGCAATATGCGGGTATCCCTGTCCCTTTTTCTTTAAAGGAATGCGGTTGGTTACATCGAGTGCCTTTTCAATATGTAAATCACGAAGATTTCCATTCTTATCCTTACGTCCGTAGTCATAGATACGATATGTAACATTGGAATTCTGCTGGATCTCGGCAATGAGAATACCGGCACCGATCGCATGTAATGTACCGGATTCAATAAACAGAACATCGCCTGTCTGCACCGGTACGGCATTTAATACCTCTAATAAGGTATTGTCTTTAATTCTCTGGGCAAACTCCTCCTTAGATATCTCTTCTTTAAAGCCATAATATAGGAAGGAGCCCGGCTGGGCATCCAGGACATACCACATCTCTGTTTTGCCGTATTGCCCTTCGTTTTTCAGGGCATATCCATTATCAGGATGAACCTGAATCGATAAAGCCTGTCTCGCATCAATATATTTGACAAGAATCGGAAATTCACGGAAGCGGCGGCAATGCGTTCCGAGTACTTCAAGGCCTTCTGCCTCTAAATATTCCGGCAATGTCTTTCCTGCATACGGTCCGTTTGTGATAATAGATGGTCCATCCGGATGTGAGGAAAGCTCCCATGCCTCCGCTAATATGTCGCCATCATATTCAATGCCAAATTCATCAACGAGTCTGTGTCCGCCCCATAAATAATCTTTGAGAGCAGGTTTTAATTTTAAGATAGCCATATTACTCCTCCCATTAGTGTATTTGTGTGTAACTTACTATATAAAAATTCTATCATTGTTCTATTTTTAAAGGTATGTACATTTGTCACATCATTCGGTATGAGATATCGTATGATACATCTTTGCCCTTGGAATATCGATATTCTTTTTCTTGGGAGCATGCTCATTATGTATTCGAAGCATGCTTAAATACATTCCTAACACAAACAATCCCCCAAAGATAAATAATAGATTTCGATCTAAGATATACATCCATATTGCCAGAATCAACGCAATCACAAGTAAGATTGTCAATCCGGCTATTTTTAATTTATCCGTTGGTAAAAGACCGACCAATTCTTCTGTCTGTCCATTGATCCCAAAAAGATAATTTTTATCCTCATAATTCACAGATAATAACCATACCGGAGCCAATACATATTGAACCGTAGCATCTTCAATCGAATACGAAAATTTATTCGGTTCGGGAAGATCGTTTTCCGTGCGTACCTTCAACTGCTGAAAAATATCTTTCTTGAAAACTCTTTCTTCGCCTAAGGCCTGAATTACAGCTTCCTGTTTAATCGCTTTGGATACAACATCTTTGGCATGTTCTTCCATCGTTTGTGCATCCTTGTCCCATTTTTGAGCATAGAAACCGGCAAGATACGCCGAATTAAAGGAAGCCCTGCGGTTATAATCAAAAGGTCCGACACATTCCATAAAGGTATCATCCATTTTGGAAGATCCATTCTCTACAATGTTTTCATAGAGGGCACTGCCTTCTTCATGGATATGTACCGGCGCATCCCCTTTTACGGTGATAGGGCCAAACTTATTATGATCAATTACCTTTTCGGTCTTATAAATGCCGTAAAAATCAGCCGTTCCTTTTCCGGTAAACGTAAATAACCATACCGGAACATAGATTCCTTTGATTTCTTTAAGCTCGGCTGTTTTTCTAAATCCGGCAGGCGCTAATAAATCTCTTTTTAAAAATGAACTGTATAATTCCTTTGCCCGCGATTTTGTGATCTCAAAAGGAAGAATCCAATCCGGTTCATACTTTCCTGTCATCTTTCCAAGTGAAACAATTGGGTTGCCGCAATACGCACATTCATCTGCCACAGTCGTATCGGCAGTCAACACTTCTGCCCCACACGTTGGACAGTGGTAAGAAACCATTCCATCGTTTTTATGTTTGGAGATATCATCAAAGTCCCGATATCCAAACAAGGAATATTGTCGGGAACAATAGGTACATGTAAGCATACCGGAATGGATGTCGTATGTTAGATCACCGCCGCAACTTGGGCATATAAATGTTTTAACTGTAAAATCCATATTTTTATTATACGCTAAATAAAAAAACTATGTAAATCAGCTATGAGTACGCTGCTGCTGAAATACATAGTTTTTTGTTAGTAACCATAATTTGCTTCAATCACAATATCCTCAAACGTTATAGCTCTGACTTCCCCCGGTCCATCTTCACTTTGAGGTTCATATTGGATCGTATATCCATCTGACTTGAATCGAGATATAATTTCATTCAGTTTTTCTCTGGAATCAATTTTAAAACAGATATGGGCTAATCCCAATCGATTTGGATTTTTGTCAATATCTACAACTTCTGGCTTTGTCATAAGCTCAATCCAGGCCTGTCCATCCAGTTCCAAAATATAGGAATAATACCCCTGTTCAGGATTATCAAATGTCTTTAAAACTCTGGCATCAAAATAACTTTCAAAAAAATGTCTCGCACCCTCCAGATCCTTTACAAAGATCCCTACATTTTTAAGATACATCGCTTAGACCTCCTTATAAAAACTCGGAATTCACATGAAGAATATCATTAAAATAGTTATTGGCAATCATGAACATTCCCATCGTTGTCAAAACTACCAAGCCTTCTTCACCGATTCTTTCCTTTAATTGATCAAATAATTCGGTAGGAACATGTTTTCTATCTTTTACAATGGCCCTCGCATATTGAATGACAAGTTCTTCTTCCGGTGTATATTCCACATGATTGATATCAATCCCAATGGATTCCATCCATTTTTTGTAGTAGGTAGTGCAGACCAGACAATCATTTTCTACCGATATCGCATATTCGAAAAGATTGGCGGCGCGGGGGGATATAAATTTCTTTAATTCCGCACTGATCTCATACGATTTTCCTTCAAGTGCCCAGAATGACGGAATATTATGAAGAAGCGTTCGTTTTTCATTGGTAATAGTATGACCATCCATTAAATGTTTTTGTACTGCTTCTTTGACTTGATCAGAAGCGTGATCTATATCTATAAGACTTACAATCGGCATATTCTCTCCTTATATTCCGCTTCGCTGATCGGATATCCAGGTACTGGATTTATAAACAAATTCCTTCGTTCTTTCCATTTGCGGTCTTTCAAAAAAGTCTTTGGAATTATTTTCTTCCACTATTTCACCATTCTCTATGAAAACGACTTTGGTTGCGACCTTTTTTGCGAATTCCATCTCATGGGTTACTACAATCATTGTCATGCCATCTTCCGCAAGCTGCCGGATCACATTTAACACTTCCCCTGTCAATTCCGGATCAAGAGCAGATGTCGGCTCATCAAAGAAAACGACTTCAGGACTTGTCGCAAGGGCTCTTGCGATCGCCACCCTTTGCTGCTGTCCGCCTGAAAGCTTGGATGGATAATAATCCATCCTATCTTCCATTCCCACTCTTTTTAAGAGCGCCTTTCCGATTTGCTGAGCATCTTCCTTTTTCATCCTGCGGGCAACCTGAAGCCCTAATGTCACATTTTGCAGTGCTGTTTTATTTCCGTATAAATTAAAATTCTGAAACACAAAACCCACTTTACTTCTATATTCCAGAAGCTCTTTTCCTTTGATTCGGCTTAAGTCATACTGTTTATCGCCCAAAATTAAGGTACCGCTATCTGCCTTTGTGAGATATCCTGCACAGCGCAGCAATGTTGTTTTGCCCGATCCGCTCGGGCCCAGAATGGCGACCACATCTCCTTTTCCGACACTTAAACTGACATGATTCAGAACAATATGATTGCCGAACTTTTTATTAACATCTTTTAGCTCCAGCATTTCAGCGTCTCCTTTCCAACGCTGCTTCCAGTTTGCCCTGTAATACAGTTAAAACAGAGCAGAAAATCAAATATATCAAACCGGCTTCCAGATACAGCCAGAAATAATCATAGGTTCTGGCGGCAATTCTCTGGGCGGTGGCAAGTATTTCCACAAGCGCAACGCTGTATGCCAGGGATGTATCTTTCACAAGCCCAATCAGGGAATTGGACAGTGGCGGAAAAGCAGTGCGAAGAGCCTGTGGAATCACGACATACCACATCCCCTGCCAGAATGTCAGCCCATCGCAATAACAGGCTTCCAGCTGACCTATCGGTACAGATTGAATCGCAGCCCTTACCGTTTCCGAACAATAAGCGCCTATACTCAAAGACATCACTAACCATGCACTCGCAAAAGAATTAAATCGTATCCCAATACTGGGCAAACCGAAATAAACTATAAACAGCTGCACAATCATAGGTGTACACCGTATGATCCAGACATAAACTCTGACTAAGCGTTTAAGAACAGGTACTTTCGCAACCTGAGCCAGTGCAACTAAAAATGCGATAATCAATCCGGTTGAAAATGCCGTAATCGTAAGTGGTATCGTTACCTGGATACCTGCCATCAACAATTTCCAAAATGATTCTATCAGTTCATTAATAATTCTTTCATTCATAATCAATTGTGTGACTATTAACCCTGTGTTGTATCTATATCAAAATACTTTATCGCAAGCTCTGATAACGTTCCATCCTTTCTGGCAGCTTCAAGAGCTTCATTGATAACTTTTACCAATTCTTCATTTCCTTTTAGTACCGGTATATATGCGTTTGGCTCCGGATCACTGACTACGATGATTTTAAATTGATCGGCATCCTCCGGGTGCTGTTTGAGATAATCCGCAAACACAACGGTAAGTCCAAATGTCAAATCAGCTCGTCCGTTTCTTACTTCACTGATTGCCTGTGCCTGTTCGCCTACTTCATCCAGAACTGCTCCATTATCCTCCGCATATTTTCCGATTGCGCTGGTTGGATCATTGGCCGCCGTTTTCCCTGCAACATCTTCTAATGAATTAATTTCATCATTATCGGCACGCACAAGAATCGCATATTGGGAATAATTGTACGGTTCAGAGAAATCATACTTTTCTGCTCTTTCTTCAGTATAAGAAACCCCATTTACTACTATATCGATCTGACCGGCATCCAATGATGCGAACATGGAACTCCATACCGTCTCGCTGAATTGAATATCCACACCAATATAATCTGCCAGATACTTGGCGACCTCCACTTCAAATCCAACCAGCTCATCATTATCATTGTGATAGGTATATGGACTCCAGGTTCCTTCCGTTCCGACAATCAGATATCCTCTCTCTTTTATGGTATCCAGAAGATCTTTTTCGGTTGATGAGTTATTAGAAGCTTGACATCCTGTCAGGGCAGCTGTAATCACCGCAGCAGCACTGACAAGTTGAGCAAACTTTTTCAATATATTCTTTTTCATAGACTTTCCTTTCTAAATAGCCGCAAAGCCATTTTCTAAATCCGCAATAATATCATCAATATGCTCTGTTCCAATCGATAAACGAATCGTATTTTGGAAAATACCCTGATCGTTTAATTCTGCTTCGGAAAGCTGCGAATGTGTTGTGGATGCAGGATGAATTACTAAGCTC